>NZ_JBEXEX010000004.1:0-297147 GCF_040606445.1 Streptomyces sp. NPDC005408
AATGGCACGAATACCCCTTCGTGGGGCGCGTTGTTGGCAGGGAACGATCGCGCGCGCTGGACTGCATTGAGCGGAACGCCTGGCTCGACGTGGACCCCACTTCCTGACGTACGGAGTACGTCAGCAGCAGCCGTCAGCCCCCGAGACCGGGCAGACCGGGCAGACCGGGCACACCGCCGCCGACCGGCAGGCTGCCGGCGCCGACCGGCAGACCGCCGAGCAGGCCGGAGACCGGGTCGGCCCCGTCGGCGCCGGGCAGCACCTTGGTGGCCGCAGCCTGGACGGTGGCCGGCAGCGTGGCGGGGCTGTCGGCGAGACTGCTCGTGAGGGCAGTCTGACCGCCCGCGAGCGACTCCGGCACGCCCGCCGGGAGCTTCGTGAGGGCCTCCTGGACCGGCGCGACACTGGTGACGGTGTCCAGCGAGGTGGCGGAGTCGGGGAGGTTGGCGGGCGCGGCGGATGCGGTGCCCGCGGCGGCAGCGGCGAAGGCGGCACCGAGAGCGGCGACACCGAGAGTCTTGGCAGCAGACTGCTTCATCAGGGATGAGTCCTTGGGACGGGGATATGAGCGGCTATGCAAGCTAGCCAGCCCCGCTCTGCGGCTGCAAACACCTGGAAGCGGCCGAGTGTTGACGTTCCCGGCCGCTTCGGTGTACCCGCCCTCAGCCCTCACCGAGGGAAGAATCGCTGGTCGTGGCGGTTTGCCGGAACAACCATTCGGATTTCAACTCGGCGTAACCGGGCTTGATGACGTCATTGATCATCGCCAGCCGTTCGTCGAAAGGAATGAATGCCGACTTCATCGCATTGACGGTGAACCACTGCATGTCGTCGAGCGTGTATCCGAAAGTCTCGGTCAGCAGCTCGAATTCGCGGGTCATGCTGGTGCCGCTCATCAGCCGGTTGTCGGTGTTGACCGTCGCCCTGAAGTGCAGTCTGCGCAGCAGTCCGATGGGGTGCTCTGCATATGAAGCGGCCGCTCCGGTCTGCAGATTGGAGGTCGGGCAGAGCTCGAGCGGGATGCGCTTGTCCCGTACGTACGCGGCGAGGCGCCCAAGCTTCACAGCGCCGTCGTCGGAGACCTCGATGTCGTCGATGATCCGCACCCCGTGCCCGAGCCGGTCGGCGCCACACCACTGGAGTGCCTGCCAGATCGACGGCAGCCCGAAGGCTTCCCCGGCGTGGATGGTGAAGTGGTTGTTCTCCCGCTTCAGATACTCGAAGGCGTCGAGGTGGCGGGTGGGCGGGAAGCCCGCCTCCGCGCCCGCGATGTCGAAGCCGACGACGCCCAAGTCGCGGTAGCGGTTGGCGAGTTCGGCGATCTCCAGGGCGCGGGCGGCGTGCCGCATCGCGGTCAGCAGGGCGCCGACGCGGATGCGGTGACCGCTCTCGCGGGCCCGTCGCTCGCCTTCGCGGAAGCCCGCGTTGACGGCCTCGACGACCTCTTCCAGGGAGAGCCCGGCCTCCAGATGCTGCTCGGGCGCGTACCGCACCTCCGCGTACACGACGCCGTCCTCGGCGAGGTCCTGCGCGCACTCGGCGGCGACGCGGACCAGGGCGTCGCGGGTCTGCATGACGGCGCAGGTGTGTGCGAACGTCTCCAGATAACGCTCCAGGGAGCCGGAGTCGGCAGCCTCACGGAACCAGATGCCGAGCTTGTCGGGCTCGGTCTCGGGAAGCGCCTCATAGCCCGTCTCGCGGGCGAGTTCGATGATCGTGCCCGGACGCAGCCCGCCGTCGAGGTGATCGTGGAGGAGCACCTTCGGAGCGCGGCGGATCTGGTCCGCGGTGGGCGTGTTGAGGGTCTGGCTCGTCATCTGCGCACTCTAGCCCCTACGCGCGTAGAGGGCGCTGTGTCGATACGTAACAGTGACCGTGCGTACGGGTGGAGTACACCTGTCCTTCTGAGACTGTTCTGCCATGGCAGACCACGCACTCCCCCTGTGGTGGGGGCGTCCGGAAGGCGCGGCGGCAGCGACGGTGGCAAGGGAAGCACGAGGGAACCGGACTCCGGCGAGCGCACGGCTGGGCCGGGCGGCGGGCGGACGCGCATTCGCCGCGGACTCGGCGGTGGGCGGGGTGGTGCTGGTCCTGCCGGACGGAGAGCCCGAGTCGGTACGCAGACCCTCACCGCTGTCGTACGCGGCCGCACTGCCGCTAGGCCGCACGCTGGCCCGCGCGGGCCGCACGGACGGCCTGGCGGTGCACGCGGTCCACTACCGCTGCCGCGGCTGGAACGGACCGGACGCGCATCTGGCGGCGGACGCGACATGGGCGGTGGACGAGGTGGTACGCCGCTACGGCGACGTCCCGGTCTGCCTCACGGGCCATGGCATGGGCGGCCGGGCGGCCCTCCACGCCGCGGGCCACCCGGCCGTCAACTCGGTCCTAGCGATGGCGCCTTGGCTGCCGGAGGACGACATGGCGGCCACACCGGAGCCGGTGAAACAGCTGGTGGGACGCCAGGTACTGATCGTGCACGGCACGAACGACGCGCGCACGGACCCGGAGCTGTCGTACCGCCTCGCGGAACGCGCGAAGAAGACGAACCGCGACACGTGCCGCTTCGAGGTCCACTCGGACGGCCACGCGCTGCGCCAGCACCATGAGGAAGTCCAGGCACTGGCGGCGGATTTCGTCCTGGGCGCGCTCTTCACCCGCTCCTACGCCCGCCCGGTCGCCGACGCCCTCGCGGCACCGCCCCCACTGGGCCTCCGCATGCCCCTGGCGGCGGGCTTCGGCCGCTCCCTGCGCCCCTGAGAACGGCCCCCGGGGCGTCAGTCCGGCAGCAGATGCCCCCGCCGCGACAGCAGGAACCTCTTGAACGCCGCCACCGGCGCCGTGTCCGGGTGCCCGTCCAGCCACGCCACCCCGATCTCCCGCACCGCCCTCGGCGCCGTCACCGTCAGTTCGACGACGCCCGGGCGGGCCACCGCGGGGGGTGGGAGAAGGGCCACCCCGAGGCCCGCCGCCACCAGGCCGCGCAGGGTCTCCGCCTCCTCGCCCTCGAAGGCCACCCTCGGCGTGAAGCCCGCCTCAGCGCACAGGTCGTCCGTGATGCGCCGCAGGCCGTAACCGGGTTCGAGGGTCACGAAGGTTTCGTCCGCCGCCTCCGCCAGGCGGATGCGCTTGCGGCCCGCCAGCCGGTGGTCGTCCGGGACCACAAGTCGCAGCCGCTGTTCGTCCAGGCGGCGCGCGACCAGGTCCGGGGCGTCCGGGACCGGTGAGGTCAGGCACAGGTCGAGGTCTCCGGCGCGAAGGCGTTCGATCATCGCCTCGCCGTAGTTCTGGACGAGGGTGAAGCGGATACGGGGGTGATCCGCCCGGAAGGCCCGGATCAGGCCCGGCACCGTCTCGGAGCCCATCGTGTGGAGGAAGCCGAAGGCCACCTTGCCGGACGCCGGATCCGCGTCCGCCTGGACCGACTCCGCCGCCCGCTCCACCTCCGCGAGCGCGCGCTCCACGGACGTGAGGAAGGTCCGGCCCGCCGGGGTCAGCGAGACCGTACGGCCCTTGCGGGCGAAGAGCGTGACGCCCAGGTCCTCTTCGAGGCGGACGATCGCCCGCGACAGCGTGGACTGGGGCACGCCCATCTCCTGCGCGGCACGCGTCACGTGCTCGTGCCGGGCCACCCCCGCGAAGTACGCGAGCCGCGGAGCGAGCAGCAGCGCGATGTCTTCTTCGTAACTACTCGGTGACAGCCGCGCCCGTGAGCTGTGTTGATGCACCATGGGAACGATTATCGCCATTCCATGCATTGGACGCATGAAATATGGCGGCCTACGTTCGATACATGCCTCCTGCCAGTACCAAGGCGTCCACCACCACCGTGGACGCCCGCACCGACGACCGTCTGACGCCCTCCTCCCCCGGCTACCGCCGCATGAGCTTCGCGCTCTTCGCCGCCGGAGTGGCCACCTTCGCCCTTCTCTACTCCACGCAGGCGCTGCTGCCCGCCGTCTCCGCCTCCTTCGGCGTGAGCGCGAGCGCCGCCAGCTGGACGGTCTCCGCAGCCACCGGCGCGCTCGCCCTGTGCGTGCTGCCGATGAGCGCACTCTCCGAGCGCTTCGGGCGGCGCTCCGTGATGACCGCATCGCTCGCGGTCGCCGTCGTCGTCGGGCTGCTGGTGCCGTTCGCGCCGAGCCTCGAGTGGCTGGTGGCGCTGCGCGCAGTGCAGGGTGCGGCGCTCGCCGGTCTGCCGGCCTCGGCCATGGCGTATCTGGCGGAGGAAGTACGCCCCAAGGCGCTGGTCGCCGCGATCGGCCTGTTCGTCGCGGGCAACAGCATCGGCGGCATGAGCGGCCGGATCGTCACCGGCTGGGTGGCCCAGCTCTGGGGCTGGCGCGCGGCGCTCGCCGCGGTCGGCGTGATGGCGGTGGTGTGCGCGCTGGTCTTCCGCGCACTGCTCCCCAAGGCCCGCCATTTCACGCCCGGTTCGCTCAACCCGAAGGCTCTTGCCCAGACTGTCCGCGGCCATCTCGCCGACCCGCTGCTGCTGCGCCTCTACGCGATCGGCGCGCTGTTCATGACCGTCTTCGGCGCGGTCTACACGGTGATCGGCTACCGGCTGGTCGAGGCGCCCTTCAACCTCCCGCAGGGCATCATCGGCTCGATCTTCCTGGTCTACCTCGTCGGCACGGTGTCGTCCGCCGCCGCGGGCAAGCTGGTCGCCCGTCTGGGCCGCCGCGGCGCGCTGTATCTCGCGGTCACCACCACCGCCGCGGGTGTGCTCCTGTCGCTGGCGGACTCGCTGCCCGCCGTACTGCTCGGCCTGGTCCTGATCACCGCGGGCTTCTTCGCGGGCCACGCGGTCGCCTCGTCCTCGGTCAGCCGTACGGCGAAGACGGGCCGCGCCCAGGCCTCCGCGCTCTACCAGTCCGCGTACTACCTGGGCAGCAGCGCGGGCGGCACGCTCGGCGCGATCGCGTTCCACTCCGGCGGCTGGGCGGGCACGGTTCTGCTGGGTCTGCTCGCGGTTCTCGGCGTCGTGTCGATCACGCTGTACGGGACCCGGGTGGCCCGCGCCGAGCACCGGCTGGTTCTCGCCACGGCCCAGCGCTGAAAACTCCTGAAACAAACACTGAAATCAGTACAACTCCAACTCCCCGACGTGTGTCAAACCGGCAGACACGAAGGGGAGTTGGTGGCTGTGAAAGCGATGAACGGGAGACGAGCAGGCGTCGTGCTCGGCCTGACCGGTCTGGTGGTTCCGCTGACGGCGGCACTGGGCAGTGCGCCCGCGGCGGCGGCGTCGTGCACGACGTCCACGGGCCCGTACCAGCGGCAGGTGGAGAAGTTCCTGGGCCGCCCGGTGGACGGCAGGCAGTCGCCGGCCGACTGCCAGGCGATACGGACCTTCCAGGGCTGGCACGGCATCAAGCCGACCATCGGATATGCGGGCGAGATCACCTGGCGCACGATGAACACGATCCTCCAGCAGCGTGCGGCCGGAAAGACACCCAACAAGGCGGGCAGGTGCCCGACCAACAAAGGCCGTATCGCCTGCGTGGACCTCACGCGCCAGCTGACCTGGATCCAGGACGGCGCGAAGCTGAAGTACGGCCCGGTGCCGGTGCGTACGGGCAAGAACGGCACCGAGACGCGGACCGGCGCGAAGAAGATCTACTGGCGGAGCATCAACCACTGGTCGACGCTCTACAACGTACGGATGCCGTACTCGCAGTTCTTCGACGGCGGACAGGCATTCCACTCGACCACGAAGTCGATGTACAACCCTCCGGGCTCGGGCGGTTGTGTGAACATGCGGCCCGCGGACGCAAAGGCATACTGGAATCTGCTGAAGAACGGCGACGACGTCTACGTCTACGGGCGCAAGCCCGGAACCTGACCCCCATTGTCAGTCCGCTCCTGTAGGTTCCGAAGGGCTGGTGCCGATGGGCGACAGGGGTGGACCCGATGAGTGATCTGGCAACGACGAAGGATCTCGATTCCCAGCTGGAGCAGTACCGGCGGGAGCTGACCGGCTACTGCTACCGCATGCTGGGCTCCGCCTTCGAGGCGGAGGACGCCGTCCAGGACACGATGGTCCGCGCCTGGCGGAATTTCGAGAAGTTCGAGGGGCGCTCGTCCCTGCGCTCCTGGCTCTACCGCATCGCGACGAACGTCTGTCTGGACATGCTGAACGCAGGCAATCGCCGCGCCCGCCCGATGGATCTCACCGCTCCCACCCCGGTGGCCCAGGCACAGCTCAACTCCCGCCCGGAGATCACCTGGCTGGAGCCGGTGCCCGACGGGCGGGTGCTGCCCTCGGTCGCCGACCCGGCCGAGACTGCGGTGGAGCGCGAGACGATCCGGCTGGCGTTCGTCGCAGCGCTGCAGCATCTGCCGCCCAAGCAGCGGGCGGTGCTGATCTTGCGCGAGGTGCTGGCCTGGAAGGCGAGCGAGGTGGCCGAACTGCTGACCACCTCGGTCGCCTCGGTCAACAGCGCGCTGCAGCGGGCGCGGGCGACGCTCGCCGAATCGGAGCCGTCCTCGGCAGACTCGGCCGACCCGCTCGACGACGAGCAGCACAAGCTCCTCGACCGCTATGTCGCCGCCTTCGAGGGGTACGACATGCAGGCGCTGACGGCGCTGCTCCGCGAAGACGCGACCATGTCCATGCCGCCCTACGACCTGTGGCTGCGCGGCCACGACGACATCGTGGGCTGGATGCTCGGCGTCGGCGAAGTCTGCCGGGGCTCGAAGCTGGTCCCGACCGTGGCCAACGGCTCGCCGGCGTTCGCGCACTACCACCCCAGCCAGACGGGCGAGGGGTACGAGCCGTGGGCGCTCATCGTCCTGGAGATCAGGAACGGCATGATCGGCGGGATGGACTTCTTCCTGGACACCAAGCGGTGGTTCCCGCTGTTCGAGCTGCCGGCGCGGCTGGACGGGGAGGGCGCGGCCGCGGACTAGGCGACGACCTCGCCGAAGCCCACCAGATCGAGCAGCGCCCGCAGCTCCGGCCCGGCATTGCGCAGCCGGATCCGGCACCCCAGCCGCCGGGCGGTGAGCTGCAGACGTGCGAGAGCGTTCACGGCGGCCAGGTTGGCATGGGTGAGCTCACCGACATCACAGATCACCTCGGTGGCCTCGCTGCAGCTGAGCCGCGCGCCCAACTCCTCGCACAGGCGCGGCACATCGGCCGGCGACACTCGCCCGGCGATGCGCACAAGAATCGGCTCTGTGGCGTCCACACGGGAGAGACTGCCCCTGCGGGCAGAACTCATCGCGATACCCGGCCTTCGGCCCATGACCCACCTTCCCGTCCCTTCGTAGGGGCGGATATGCCCTGCTCTGTGGACCGTCCGGCGGGGCGAATCTCATCGGCGCACACTTCGTCGGCTCGCGGCTCATCGGCTCGACGCCTTCCTGCCGCGCGGCATCAGCGCCATCACCAGAAGCAGCGCCGCGGAGCCAAGGCACGCGGCCGCGAGGAATGCGTCATGGTTGGCCGCCGCCTGGGCGTCCCGCAGCAGGATCGGGTCGCCGCCCGCCGAGGCCAGATCCGAGCCGAGCCCGCTGTAGGCGATGGTCGCGACGACGGCGAGACCGAGCGCTCCACCCGCCTCCTGGCTGGTGTTGATGAGCCCGGCGCCCACGCCCGCCTCCTCGTCGCTGATCCCGACGAACGCGGCGATCTGGAGCGTTACGAAGACCATGCCGCAGCCCAGTCCGAGGGCCAGGAACGCGGGCAGGATGTCGAGCGCATAGCGACCGTCGGCCGGTGCGCGCCAGAGCAGCAGCAGACCTGACACCGTCACCACCAGGCCGCTGATCAGCACGGGCCGCGCCGCCACCTTGGTGATCAGGGCCGAGGCGATGCCCGCGCCAACGGCGACCGAGACGGCGAGCGGCACATAGGCGAACCCGGCCTGCATCGGGGAGTAGCCGTAGACCTGCTGCATGAAGAGGCTGGCGAAGAAGAACAGCGCGCCGAAGGTGCCGAAGACCAACACGGCGGAGAGATTCGCGGTGCGCATCGTCGTCAGCCGGAAGATCCTGAGCGGCATCATCGGGGACGCGACGCGGGCCTCGATCACCAGGAAGACCGCCAGCAGTACGGCCACACCGGTCAGGCTGCCGATCGTACGAAGCGTGCCCCAGCCGACCGTGGTGGCCTCGCCGAGGGTGAAGATCAGCAGGAGCAGACCGGCCGTGAGGGTCACCGCTCCGGCCGTGTCGAACGGGCGGCGGCGTTCCTCCGCCCGACTCTCGGGGACCATACGCGGCGCCAGCAGCGCGGCACCCAGGCCGATCGGCACATTGATCCAGAAGATCCACTCCCATCCTGGCCCGTCGGCGAGCACTCCGCCGAGGATGACGCCGGCGATCGACGCGATGCCCGAGAGTGAGCCCCAGATGCCGAGCGCCTTGTTGCGTGCGGGGCCTTCGGCGTAGGTGCTGGTCAGCATCGAGAGCGCGGCCGGGGCGATGAGCGAGGAACCGAGGCCCTGGAACCCTCGGGCGGTGATCAGCATGGCGCCGCTTGTGGCGAGGCCAGACGCCAGGGATGCCAAGGCGAACACGATCAGACCGGCGCGGAGCACGCTGCGGCGTCCGAACGTATCGGCCAGGCGCCCGCCGAGCAGCAGGAATCCGCCGAGCACGGTCGAGTAGGCCGTGACGATGTACTCCAGGCTGACGTCGGACATGCCGAGACCGTCCTGGATGGACGGCAGTGCGAGGTTCACGATCGACACATCGAGAAAGACCATGAACTGGGCTATGCAGACGAAGGCCAGGATCACCCCTGGCGCGGCGGACGCGCTGGTCCGGGGCGGGCTGATCGTTGAGGTCGAGTCGGGTGCGTTCATGACGTCACCGGGGCCGCGGGCTGGCGGGTGGTGGTCATCAGGCGGTGCCACAGGTTTCCCAGGCCGATCGCCAGCAGCAGACCGGCGAGTTGCTGCTCGTCGTAGTGCCGGGCGGCCTCGTCCCAGATCGTGTCCGGGACCGCGTCGGCCCGGTCGCCGAGCCGGGTCGCGGCCTCGGCCAGGGCGAGGGCGGCCCGCTCGGCATCGGTGAAGTACGGGGCCTCCCGCCAGGCCGCCACCGCGAAGACCCGCTCGTCGCTCTCGCCGGACTGCTTGAGGTCGGCGGCATGCTTGCTCACGTTCCAGGCGGAGCCGTTGATCTGGCTCGCGCGCAGATGGACGAGGTTGAGCGTGGCCTCCGGCACGCCCGTCCTCGTTACCGACGCACCCAGCGCGATCAGGGCCGGAAGGGCGTCGGGTACTGCCGTCGCCGGGTTGGTCATACGTGCATGCATGGTCGTCTCCAGAGTCCTGGGGCCGTGCTTGTCACATCGGCCCGGTCTGTTACGTCACCGCACTGACGGACAGCGACAAAGGGATGTGACCGATGGACGGCAACGAATTTCTGGCGGAGCGATTCGAGGCCCACCGCACCCATCTGCGGGCGGTGGCGTACCGGATGCTCGGCTCGCTGAGCGAGGCGGACGACGCCGTACAAGAGGGCTGGCTGAGGCTCAGCCGCTCCGACACCAGCGAGATCGAGAATCTGGGCGGCTGGCTGACGACGGTGGTCGGCCGGGTCTGTCTGGACATGCTGCGGACGCGCATGTCGCGGCGTGAGGAGCCGCTGGAGCCGCCGGCCGTGCACCTGCCCGATCCGATCGTCAGCAGCGCGGACAGTGTCACGCCGGAGCACCAGGTGCTGCTCGCGGATTCGGTCGGCCTCGCGCTGCTCGTCGTACTGGAGACCCTGAGCCCGGCCGAGCGGCTCGCGTTCGTCCTGCACGACCTGTTCTCGGTGCCCTTCGACGAGATCGCGCCCATCGTCGGGCGTACCCCGACGGCCGCCCGGCAGCTGGCCAGCCGCGCCCGGCGCCGGGTGCAGGGGGCGGCCCCGGCCGTCGACACCGATCCCGCGCGTCAGCGCGAAGTGGTCGACGCGTTCCTGACCGCGGCGCGCGGCGGCGACCTCGAGGCGCTCGTCGCGGTCCTCGACCCCGATGTCGTGGCACGGTCCGACGCCGGTGATCTGCGCCCGGGGGCGGTGGTCCGTGGTGCTCGGGCCGTGGCCGGGCAGGCTCTCACGTTCGCGCGGCTGGCCGCGGTCGCCCGGCCCGCGCTCGTCAACGGCACTTTGGGAGTCGTCGCGGCTTCGCAGGGGCGGCCGGTCTCGGTCATGGCGTTCACCATCGCGCACGGAAAGATCGTCGAGATCAATATCCTCGCCGACCCCGAGCGTCTGGCCCGGCTCGATCTGACGGTTCTCGGCGACTGACCACCGGCTGACCGCCCGCACAGCGAAAACGGGACCGGTGGCGAGCCACCGGTCCCGTTCTGTACGGAAGATTGCGTCAGGCGATACGGTCCAGCACGATCGGGTTCGCGGTGAACTCCGTGCCCGCCGGAGCGATGTCGTACGCCGCCTTCAGCGAGTCCAGCGCGTAGTCGAACTTCGCAGGGGTGTCCGTGTGCAGGGTCATCAGCGGCTGACCCGCCGTCACCTGCTCGCCCGGCTTGGCGTGCAGCTCGACGCCCGCGCCCGCCTGCACCGGGTCCTCCTTGCGGGCGCGGCCCGCACCCAGGCGCCAGGCGGCGATGCCGACGTCGTACGCGTCGAGGCGGGTGAGCACACCGGAGGCGGGAGCTGTCACCACATGCTGCTCACGGGCGACCGGGAGCGTGGCGTCGGGGTCGCCGCCCTGGGCAGCGATCATGCGGCGCCAGACGTCCATCGCGGAGCCGTCGGCGAGGGCCTTCGCGGGGTCGGCGTCCTTGATTCCGGCCGCGTCCAGCATTTCGCGGGCCAGCGCCAGGGTCAGCTCGACGACATCGGCGGGGCCGCCGCCCGCCAGTACCTCGACGGACTCGCGGACCTCGAGGGCGTTGCCCGCGGTGAGGCCGAGCGGGGTGGACATGTCGGTGAGCAGCGCGACGGTCTTCACTCCGCTGTCGGTGCCCAGCGCGACCATGGTGGAGGCCAGTTCGCGGGCGTCCTCGATGGTCTTCATGAAGGCGCCGGTGCCGACCTTGACGTCCAGGACCAGCGAGCCGGTGCCCTCGGCGATCTTCTTCGACATGATCGAGGAGGCGATCAGCGGGATGGCCTCGACGGTGCCGGTGACATCGCGCAGCGCGTAGAGCTTCTTGTCCGCGGGGGCCAGGCCGTCGCCCGCCGCGCAGATCACGGCGCCGGTGGTGTCCAGGACGTGCAGCATCTCCTCGTTGGAGAGCAGCGCGCGCCAGCCGGGGATGGACTCCAGCTTGTCGAGGGTGCCGCCGGTGTGGCCGAGTCCGCGTCCGGACAGCTGCGGTACGGCGGCACCGCATGCGGCCACCAGGGGCGCGAGCGGCAGTGTGATCTTGTCGCCGACGCCGCCGGTGGAGTGCTTGTCGGCGGTGGGGCGGGACAGCGCGTCGAAGTTCATGCGCTCGCCGGAGGCGATCATCGCGGCGGTCCAGCGGGCGATCTCCGTGCGGTTCATGCCGTTCAGCAGGATCGCCATCGCCAGCGCCGACATCTGCTCGTCGGCGACCTCACCACGCGTGTAGGCGTCAATGACCCAGTCGATCTGCTCGGGGCTCAGCTCGCCCCGGTCCCGCTTGGTGCGGATGACGGAGATGACGTCCATGGAATTCCTCCAGAGTGGCTCAGAGTCGCTCTACGCGCATAGAGAAAGGGTAGGGGTACGGCCCTTCCGCCGGAGCGGAAGGGCCGCGAAGTGCCAGGGCCTGTCGTTCGGATCAGGCCTGGCGCAGATGCCCCGGCCCGAAGGCCTGCGGCAGCATCTCGGAGAGCGGGAGCACCCCTTCCGGGGTCTGCAACAGCAGCTCGGGGCCGCCGAATTCGTACAGCAGCTGACGGCACCTGCCGCACGGGACCAGGATCTCGCCCCGGCCGTTCACACAGGTGAAGTGGGTCAGCCGGCCGCCGCCGGTGGCCTGGAGCTGGGAGACCAGACCGCACTCCGCGCACAGGCTGAGCCCGTACGAGGCGTTCTCGACATTGCAGCCGATCACTGTGCGGCCGTCGTCGACGATCGCGGCCACGCCGACCGGGAAGCCCGAGTAGGGAGCGTACGCACGGGACATGGCCTCGCGCGCCAGCTCGCGCAGAGCGTCCCAGTCGAACTCCCGGGCGGCGGTGGTCACTTGCCCTGCCCCCTCTTGTACGGCATGCCGTCGGCCTTGGGCATCCGGAGCCGTTGCGCGGACAGCGCCAGGACCAGCAGCGTGGTGACGTACGGCGCGGCGTCCACGAACTGGCTGGGCAGCAGGTCGGTCAGCGCGTACCAGGCGTACAGGCCGCCGGCCACGGCCAGGCAGATCGCGGCCTGCCAGTGCTTCTTCTTGTACAGCTGCCAGGCGAAGGCCAGCACCAGCAGGATCGCCAGCAGCAGAAGCATGGCGTGGACGTTCTCGGCGCCGCCGCGCAGCTTGAGGCTGTCGGTGAAGCCGAAGAGTCCGGCGCCCAGCGCCGTGCCGCCGGGCATCCAGTTGCCGAAGATCATCGCGGCGAGACCGATGTAACCACGGCCGCCGGTCTGGCCTTCCTGGTAGATGCCGGTGGAGACGATGACGAGGAAGGCGCCGCCGAGTCCCGCCAGGCCACCGGAGACGAGAACGGCGATGTACTTGTACTTGTAGACGTTGACGCCGAGGGATTCGGCGGCGACGGGGTTCTCACCGCAGGACCGCAGCCGAAGACCGAAGGCCGTACGCCACAGCACCCACCAGGTACCCGGGATCAGCAGCACCGCCACGATGGTCAGCAGCGACAGGTTGGTCACCAAGCCGCCGAGCGCACCGGCCAGGTCGGAGATGAAGAACCAGTGCCTGGCCTGCAGGTCCGCCAGCCAGTCCGAGAGTCCCGGAATGGTGATGTCGTAGATCTGGTCGATGCGCGGGGACTGCCTGGAGGAGCCGCCCTCGGCCTCGGCGAACGTGAAGTTCGACATGTAGCGGGTGGCACCGACGGCCAGGATGTTCACGGCCACACCGGAGACGATGTGGTTGACGTTGAACGTGACCGTCATGACCGCGTGCAGCAGACCGCCGAGCGCGCCGCCGACGATGCCCACCAGGACACCGGTCCACGGGCCCCACTGGTAGCCCGCCCAGGCACCGAACCAGGTGCCGAGGATCATCATGCCTTCGAGGCCGATGTTGACCACACCGGCCCGCTCGGCCCACAGGCCGCCGAGTCCGGCGAGGCCGATCGGCACGGCCAGCTGGAGGGCGCCCGCGACCTGACCGACGGAGGTGAGGTCGTTCGCGCCGCTGACCTCACGGACCAGCGAGAACAACGCGAGGCCGCCCGCGATGATCAGAAGGATCACGGGCAGGGACAGCTTGCGGCGTCCGCCGCCCTTCTTGGGCGCGGTGGACACCATCGAGACGGTGCTCGTGGACTCGCTCATGCCGCGACCTCCTCACTCTTCTTGGCCTGCGCGGCAAGCTCCTCGCCGACCTTCTGCTGCTGTCGGCGAAGCCCGTACTGGCGCACGAGCTCGTAGGACACGACGACCGCGATCACGATCAGGCCCTGCATGATCGTGGCGATCTCCTTCTCGTAGCCGTGCTGGTCCAGCTCGGACGAGGCCTTGTCCAGGAACGAGAGGAGCAGTGCGGCGAAGAAGATGCCGATCGGGTTGTTGCGGCCGAGCAGGGCGATGGTGATGCCCGTGAAGCCGACACCGACCGGGAAGCTCAGGCTGTACGTGTGCGTGTCGCCCAGCAGCAGCGGCAGACCGGCCAGTCCAGCGACCGCGCCGGAGATCAGCATGGCGGTGAGGATCATCTTCTTGGCGTCGACGCCGCTCGCCTGGGCGGCGGACTCGCTGGCGCCGGTGGCGCGCAGGTCGAAGCCGAAGCGGGTGCGGTTGAGTACGAACCAGTAGACGATGCCCAGCGCGAAGGCGACGAACGTGAATCCGTAGATGGTTCCGCCGTCGACGTCCAGGCCCGGGAACCAGCCGGACTCGGGGATCTCACCCGTGGTCAGGTCGTTGGAGCCGGGCAGCTGCACACCGAGGTTGGCGGGCAGGATCATCCAGGCGATCAGGCTGGTGGCGATCGCGTTGAGCATGATCGTGGAGACGACCTCGCTGACGCCGCGGGTGGTCTTCAGAACGCCCGCGATACCGGCCCAGACGGCTCCGACGGCCATCGCGACGAGCACGATCAGCAGGATGTGGATCGGGCCGGGCAGGTCGACGCTGGCACCGACGACGGCGGCGAGCATCACCGCGAGGCGGTACTGACCGTCCACACCGATGTTGAACAGATTCATCCGGAAGCCGATGGCGACGGCGAGTGCGGCCAGGTAGTACGTACCGGTCGTGTTGACGATGTTGACCTGTACGTCGGTGAACTGGGCCGTGTCGTACATGATTTTGTACGGCTCGATCGGATCACGGTCCGAGACGAGCAGCACCACCGAGGTGAGCGCGAAGGCCACGACCAGCGCGAGCGCCGGGCCGGCGATGCCCAGCAGGAGCCGGTCCTTGTCGAACTTCTTCATCGGCCCTCACCGTTCTCAGGCTGCTCGTGTGCTTCGAGGTGGCCGGTGGCAGCTCCGGTCATGGCCGAGCCCAGCTCCTCCGGGGTGATCGTGGCGGGGTCGGCGTCCGCGACCAGCCGGCCCCGGTACATCACCCGCAGGGTGTCGGAGAGCCCGATGAGCTCGTCCAGGTCGGCTGAGATCAGCAGCACCGCGAGACCCTCGCGGCGCGCCTCGCGGATCTGGTCCCAGATCGCGGCCTGCGCGCCGACGTCCACACCACGGGTGGGGTGGGCGGCGATCAGCAGCTTGGGACTGTGGCTCATCTCGCGGCCGACGATCAGCTTCTGCTGGTTGCCGCCGGAGAGGGAGCCCGCGGTGACCTCGATGCCGGGGGTGCGGACGTCGTACTCGCGCACGATCCGCTCGGTGTCCTTGCGGGCCGCCTTGAGGTCGAGCAGGCCCCGCTTGCTGTTGGGCTCCTCGGTGACATGGCCGAGGATGCGGTTCTCCCAGAGCGAGGACTCAAGGAGCAGACCGTGCCGGTGGCGGTCCTCGGGGATGTAACCGATGCCGCCCTCGCGGCGCTTGCGGGTCGGCGCGTGCGAGATGTCGTCGGAGTCGAGCGCGATGACACCCCCGTCCGGGATGCGCATCCCGATCAGGGTCTCGATGAGCTCGGTCTGGCCGTTGCCCTCGACACCGGCGACACCCAGCACCTCACCCTTGTGAATGGTGAAGTTGATGCCCGCGAGGACCTCGCGGACGACACCGTCCGGGTCGGTCACGGTCAGCTTCAGGTCGGAGACCTGCAGCATCGGCACATCCGTCACCGTCGACTCACGGGTCTCCGGCGAGGGCAGTTCGCTGCCGACCATCAGCTCGGCGAGCTGCTTCGTCGTGGTGGTGTGCGGGTCGGCGGTACCGACCGTCGTGCCGCGGCGGATGACCGTGATCTCGTCGGCGACCTTCAGGACCTCGCCCAGCTTGTGCGAGATGAAGATGACGGTGAGACCCTCGGCCTTGAGGTCGCGCAGATTGTCGAAGAGCGCGTCGACCTCTTGCGGGACGAGCACGGCGGTCGGCTCGTCGAGGATCAGCGTGTGGACGCCGCGGTAGAGGACCTTGAGGATCTCCACGCGCTGGCGGTCGGCAACGCCGAGGTTCTCGACCAGGGTGTCGGGGCGCACGTTCAGGCCGTACGCCTCCGAGATCTCCTGGATCTTCTTACGGGCCCGGGCGCCGATGCCGTACAGCTTCTCGCCGCCGAGAACGACGTTCTCCAGCACGGTGAGGTTGTCGGCCAGCATGAAGTGCTGGTGGACCATGCCGATGCCACGCGCGATGGCGTCGGCCGGGCTGGAGAAGGTGACCTGGTCGCCGTCGACGGTGATGGTGCCCTCGTCCGGCTTCTGCATGCCGTAAAGGATCTTCATCAGGGTCGACTTGCCGGCACCGTTCTCACCGACGAGGGCGTGCACGGTGCCCTTTTGGACGGTGATGTCGATGTCGTAGTTGGCGACGACGCCGGGGAAGCGCTTGGTGATGCCGCGCAGTTCTACGGCGGCAGGAGGGCTGGACGCGTTGATGACGCACTCTCCTTGGCGGGAAAGGTGCCTGGAGGGCAGGCGGGACGGGCTGTGGGAATGCGGGCAGGGGCGGGGCGAAGTTATCGCGTCACAGCGAGCTCTACGCGCGTAGCACAGGCGAATAACAAAAACCGGTGGCCAGAACCCGGCCGGGGTCCGGAGAGGCGGCGGTGTGCCGCCCTCTCCGGACCCGTGGGCCTTCGGTCCTGGCGCGCCCGATTACGGAGCGGTCTTGACCTTGATGGTGCCGGCGATGATGGCGGCCTTGGCCTTCTCCACCGCAGCGGTCACGTCGGTCATCTTGGTGTAGGCCGGGTTGGAGGCGGCCAGGCCCACGCCGTCCTTGTCGAGGCCGTAGCGGACTTCACCGGACTGCGGCTTGCCGTCCTTGACCGACTTGATCACGTTGAACACTGCGTCCGAGACATCCTTCGTCACCGAGGTGAGGATGGAGTTCTTGTAGGCCGCGAGACCCTTCTGGTTGTACTGGTCCGAGTCGACGCCGATGGCCCACTTCCCGGCCTTGGAGGTCGCCTCGATCGCGCCGGAGCCCGCCAGACCGGCGGCGGCGTAGATCACGTCGGCGCCCGCGTCGAGCTGGCCCTGAGCGGCGGCCTTGCCCAGGTCGGGCTTGGAGAAGCCACCGAAGTCCGGCGGCTGCGTCAGGTACTGGACCTTGACGTTGACGTTCTTGTTGGTGTCCTTGACGCCCTGGACGTAGCCCGCCTCGAACTTCTTGATCAGCGGGGTCTCGACGCCGCCGATGAAGCCGACGGTGTTCGTCTTGGTCACCTTGGCGGCGGCGACGCCGGCCAGGTAGGAACCCTGCTCCTCGTTGAAGACCAGGTTGGCGATGTTCTTGCCGGTCTTGGAGGTGTCGTCGATGAGGCCGAAGGTGGTGTCCGGGAACTTCGGCGCGACCTGGGCGATGGCCGGGGCGTACGCGAAGCCGACACCGATGACCGGGTTGTTGCCGGCGCGGGCCAGCGAGGTGAGGCGCTGGACCTTGTCCGGGTCGCCCTCTCCCTCGGTGGGCTCCGCCTCGGTGCCCTTGATCTTGAGGTCCTTCTCGGCCTTCACCAGGCCGGCGTAGGCGGCGTCGTTGAACGACTGGTCGCCACGGCCGCCGATGTCGTACGCGAGGGCGGCCTTGCCGCCGTTGTCCGAGCTGGAGTCGGAAGACGATTTGCCGCCACACGCGGTGGCGGACAGCGCGAGAGCCGCGGACGCGATGCCCACGGTGGCGATCCTGGTGATCCGGCGCACTGAGGGGCTCCTTAAAACCTGACCGAAAGCGCCAGTTCCGGCGCTGGTTTCGCGGCGATCGTAACGCGCGTAGATGTCAGTTAAAGCCCTGTTCATGAGTCGTTATCGGATCGTCGCGAACAGGCCACGAGCTCCGCGCGCGGTAGCGGCTCGAGAACGCAAGCTACACCCGTCGAGCCGCCGCCCGGCCCAGTTACACGGGGCCGGGCAACGGATTCCTCGAAAGGCACCCGTGTGCGCGGCTGCTGTGCGCGCCCGTGTGCGCTTCTAACCCCGCTGTGCGTCCAGCAGCGCGGCGGCGGTGAAGAGCTCCACACCGACCTCGATCGCGCGCTCGTCGGCGTCGAAGTCACCGCGGTGCAGATCACGGCGCGTCGTGTCGCCGGGCGTACGCACGCCCAGTCGCGCCATCGCGCCCGGGACGTGCTCCAGGTACCAGGAGAAGTCCTCGCCGCCCAGGCTCTGTTCGGTGTCCTCGATTGCGTACGATCCGCGGCGCGCCGTCTGCGCATCGCGCAGCAGCTCGGTCACGACCGGGTCATTGACCACGGGCGGGACCCCGCGGATGTAGTTGATCTGCGACTTGGCCCGGTGCAGCGTGGCGATCTCGTCGATGGCCGCGTGCACCAGGTCGGGGGCCGCGCGCCAGCCCGGCAGATCCAGGCAGCGCACGGTTCCGGACAGTTCGGCGTGTTGCGGGATGACGTTGCAGGCGTGGCCCGCCTCGATACGGCCCCAGGTGACGGCGAGCCCCGAGCGGGCGTCGACGCGGCGGGCGAGCAGGGCGGGGACATCGGTGACGATCTTCGCGGCGGCGTTGACCAGGTCGGTGGTCAGATGCGGGCGGGCGGTGTGGCCGCCGGGGCCGTCGAGCGTGACCTCGAGGCGATCGCAGGCGGAGGTGATGGGCCCGGGCCGCAGCCCGATGAGGCCGGCGTCGACCCGGGGGTCGCAGTGAACCGCGATGATCTTGCCGACTCCGTCCAGCACGCCGGACTCCATGGCGTCGGGCGCGCCGCCGGGCAGGACCTCCTCGGCGGGCTGGAAGATCAGCCGGACCGGCTGGGGCAGGAGCCCCTGCCGGTCGAGCTCGGCGAGGACGAGCCCGGCGCCCAGGACCGTGGTGGTGTGTACATCGTGCCCGCAGGCGTGCGCCCGGTCGGGGACGGTGGAGCGGTAGGGCACCCCGGTCTTGGTGTCGGGGATGGGAAGCGCGTCGATGTCCGCACGGATCGCGAAAAGGGGACGTACGCCGTCCCAGTTCCCGATGTCACAGATGAGCCCGGTGCCGATGGAGAGCACGCGCGGCTTGAGGCCCGCCTGCTCCAGGCGCGCCTTGAGCGCGGCGGTCGTACGGAACTCCTGATTGCCGAGCTCGGGGTGCATGTGCAGGTCGCGGCGGAACGCGATGAGCTCGTCGCGCAGCGGCTCGGAGAGCGTGCCTGGCAGTACGGCTTCCCCGGGCAGATCGGCTTCGGACTCGCGGGACATCAGTTGGTTCACCTGTTGAAGAGTAGGCCCAGGCAGGGGTCAACTGACCACTGATCAACAAAAGTTCAGCCCGATAGGGGAAGGAAAGATGGCCACGAGGTGCATAGTTGCACTCTCGTGTGGGTAAGCTCACTCCTCTTCTCTACCGTAGCTCGACCGGCCCGAGACGGCCGCTCATGCCGGGGCCGGCAGCCGCTGGACATCGCGGGCCGTGCCCGTCACCCCCGCCAGAAAGCCCTGGGCCCGCGGGGACGCGGTGTCTCTGAGCCACTCCGGGGCGATGTCACAGACCGCGACCTTGATACCCGTACCCACGAGGGCGAGCGGCAGGGTGTGCACGACGGTGGACGGGAAGCTGAGTACCGTACGGCCGATCGGGCCACGGCGGGCGATCAGCTCCAGCGGCAGGTCCGGGCGGACGATCTCCAGGCCGGTTTCGACGGCGAGGCGGTGGAGCTTGTCCGTGCTCTCCCGGCGATGGGCGAAGTAGCGGGTTGCACCGTGCGTACGGGCCAGGGCGGCAACCGCTTCCACGTACTGGTCCGGGTCCACGACCCCCGTCTCCACCAGGGACGTGCCCACGAGGTCCGCGCCCCGGGTGATCTTGGGCGGGCCGAAGCGGGAGCGGGTCCAGGCGAAGCGGTTGGCCGTGACCGTGATCCCCGGCGGTGGCTCGACCGGCATCGAGGTGAAGACCTCGACCTGGCGGCTGCGGGAGGGCTTGAGCCTGCGGCGGGCCAGAAACGTGACCGGCGCGAGGACGAGTTCGCGGGGTCCCCGCCTGCCGCGCCGGTGCCAGCGCACCAGCTTCTCGCCGCGGGCGAGCTGTGCCACGAACTCCATCGTGGCGGTGCCGTCGTCGACGACGGTCAGATCCCGGCTGCCGACCATGGTCAGCAGCAGCTGTACGTAGCGCGAGAACGGGTCACCTATGACGATGCGCTCGGCCCTGTGGAGCATCGGGGCCAGCTCCCGCAGCGTCTTCAGCGGGGCCTTCGTCCCGCCGCGCGCCTCCTGCCAGCGCACCGTGAACCCCTCGTCGCGGGCCAGCTCCGCCATCCGGCGCAGCTGGCCCCGCGACATGGGGTCGGTGGGCGACAGGACGACCACCGTGAGATCGGCGACGGGCATGCGTGCCGCCGGGGCCGGGCCCGTCGGCTGCGCCGGGACCCCGTCCAGCCGCGCGCCGGGCCGGGTGTGGGCCCACTCCAGGACGTTCAGGAGCTGGACCGGACTCTCGACGAAAGCGAGATTCACGGACGATCACCTCGTGATACCTGGTCGGCCGGAAGACACGGCATGGCGGCGGACACGTCAGACCGCGGCCGGCTCACGGTCGCCCGTCTCGGCGACGACGCCCGCAACCCGGCGCAGCTTCTTCATCGGGGCGAGCTCGGACTCGTAGACCTTCTTGACGCCGTCGCCGAGCGCGGTCTCGATGGTGCGGATGTCGCGGACCAGGCGCTGCAGGCCGCCCGGCTCGACGGAGGCCGCCTGGTCGGAGCCCCACATCGCGCGGTCGAGGGTGATGTGGCGCTCGACGAACGCGGCGCCGAGGGCGACCGCGGCGAGCGTGGTCTGCAGGCCGGTCTCGTGGCCGGAGTAGCCGATCGGGACGTTCGGGTACTGGCCCTGCAGGGTGTTGATGACGCGGAGGTTGAGCTCCTCGGCCTTCGCCGGGTACGTCGAAGTGGCGTGGCAGAGCAGGATGTTGTCGCTGCCGAGCACCTCCACCGCGTGCCGGATCTGCTTCGGCGTCGACATGCCCGTGGAGAGGATGACCGTCTTGCCGGTGGCGCGCAGGGCGCGCAGCAGCTCGTCGTCGGTGAGCGAGGCGGAGGCGACCTTGTGGGCGGGGACGCCGAACTTCTCCAGGAAGGCGACGGCCTCGGTGTCCCACGGGGATGCGAACCAGTCGATGCCGCGCTTCTTGCAGTGCTCGTCGATCTGGCGGTACTCGTCCTCACCGAACTCCACCCGGTGGCGGTAGTCGATGTAGGTCATGCGGCCCCAGGGGGTGTCGCGCTCGATGTCCCACTGGTCGCGCGGGGTGCAGATCTCCGGGGTGCGCTTCTGGAACTTGACCGCGTCGCAGCCTGCGTCGGCGGCGGCGTCGATGAGCGCGAAGGCGTTGTGCAGGTCGCCGTTGTGGTTGATGCCGATCTCACCCGTGATGTAGACGGGGTGACCGGGGCCCGCGGTCTTGGTGCCGAGGGTGCGCAGACGGGACGTGCTCATGAGGGGTCGTTCCTTACTTCTCGGGGGAGTTGTGGGAGGTGGCAGGGGTGTGGGAGGTGTCGGGGGTGCTCTCAGGGGTGTTGAGCGTCGGGCCGAGGAGCCAGGAGGCGATCTCACGGATCGCCCCCTCGCCGCCACGCGTGGAAGTGACGGCGCGCGCCGCGGCACGTACGGAGCCGTGCGCACTCGCGACGGCCACGGGCCAGCCGACGAGGTTGAAGCACGGAAGGTCGTTGACGTCGTTGCCGGCGTAGAGCACTCGGTCGGGGGCGATCCCGTGCTCCTCGCACCACTGCTTGAGTGCGAGGTCCTTGCGGTCGATGCCGTGCAGGACCGGGATCCCGAGCTTGCGGGCGCGGGCGGCGACGACCGGGTTCTGCTCGGTGGACAGGATGAGCAGTTGCAGACCCGCCTTGCGCAGATGCGCGATACCGAGGCCGTCGCCGCGGTGCACGGCGACCGTCTCGTGGCCGTCCGCGTCGATCCAGACGCGGTCGTCGGTCTGGGTGCCGTCGAAGTCCAGGACGACGGCGTCGACATCCTCGCGCGTGGGCTGCACGGGGGTGTCGAGGAGCGGTGCGAGCGCGCGGGCCCGGGCCAGGTCGTGCGGGTCGTCGACTTCGAGGACGCGCGCGGGGTCGGTGCGTACGAGCGCGGTGCGGCCGAAGAAGCGGTGCCCGGCATCCCGGAAGCCGGTGGCGGACATCGCGTACGCGGCCCCCGTCTCCAGGAAGTCCTGCGGCCGGTCCTGGCGGCGCGGCCGGAAGGACGCGTCGTGGTTGACGCCGTATCCGGAGGCGCGGGAGGTGTCGACGAGCAGCGCGGTGGAGCCGCCGACGCGCTGGGCGCCGATGGCTGCCGAGCCGACGTCGCTCTCGTCCTCGCGCCAGACGAAGCCGTGGAAGGGGGCCACGGTGACCGCGCTGTCCGCGCCGCCCTCGATGACCGCGGACGCGACGCCCTCGACGTCATCGCGGGTGAGGAAGGGGCTGGTGCACTGGACGAGCAGGACCACGTCCACCGGCCTGCCGTGCATCGCCTCGTGGGCGTCCATGGCGTGCAGCACGGCGGCTTCGCTGGTGGCGGTGTCCCCGGCGATCGCGGCGGGACGCAGGACCACGTCGGCGCCCGCGTTGCGGGCTGCGGCCGCGATGTCCGCGTCGTCCGTGGAGACCACCACATCGGTGACCAGGCGGGAGGCAAGGCTCTCGCGCACCGCGCGGGCGACGAGCGGCACGCCGGCGACGGGGGCCAGGTTCTTGGCCGGTACGCCCTTGGAGCCGCCCCGGGCGGGAATGACGGCAAGAACGGTCATCTGAGCTCCTGGGTACGGGAGTTGAGAGGTGGCGCTCGCGCGGGCGGCCGTCACAGCTCGCCCATCCGGCGGATGACGGGGGCGACGCGCTGCACGCCGTGGCGGTACGCGCCGCGCGCCGCGTTCCGTACGGCGTCGCGCACCACGCGCCGTACGCCGCTGATCTCTGCCCTGGGGGCCGCGCCCGGCAGCGGGGTGCCGTCGGGGGCCAGGTGGTGGCGGGCGAGGATGCCGGGCAGGTAGCCGGGCGCGGTGGCGGGGGTGTAGTACGGCGCGATCGGCGGGAGTTCGGGCTGCTCGAGCAGCTCGGCTACGCGCTTGCGGGCTGCGTCGAAGGCCGTGTCGTACGCACCGTCGGCGGCGACGCCCTGCCGCGCCAGCCAGTCCTGGTCGGGGGCCGGACGGTGGCCGCCGTCGAGCTGGTCCCAGGAGGTCAGCAGCCCGGAGCCGAGGAAGTGGTGGTTGCCGAGCGCCTCGCGCACGCCCAGGTCGCTGAGGACCGCGGTGGGGACGCTCCGGTGCAGGGACTCCAGCGCGGCCGTCGATGACACCGTCACCAGCAGGTCGGTGCGGTCGAGTACCTCGCCCATGTGCCCGTACACCAGGCGGAAGTTGGGCGGCAGCCCGCCGGGCAGCCTGTCGGCGAGTTTCTGGTACGGCAGCTCTTCGAGGTGCGTGGTGTGCTCGCCCGGCCTGGAGCGCAGCTTCAGCAGCACCTCGCGGTGCGGGTGGAGCCTCGCGTGCTCGACGAGCCTGCGCAGAAGATAGGTGCGGTCGGCGCGGGACTCGGGCACGGAGGGCTGGGCTGCGAAGACGACAGTGTCGCGGCCGTCCTGTGCCTCGTAGGGCGCGCCGCCGAGGAAGGGCAGCGCGGCCTCGGTGACGGACGAGGCATCGGCGCCCACGCCCTCGTACACCGCGCGGAAACGGTCGGCGTCGTGCCGGGAGTTGGCGAGGACGACATCCGCGCCGTGCCGCAGCAGCAGGCCGTCGGCGAGCTTTTCGTATACGACGCCGACATAGCCGGTGACGACGACGGGCCGCTCGGTCAGGTCCAGCGCGGCGAGTCCGTGGAGCATCGCCTGGACCGCGCCGCCGACGAGGGCGAGCACGACCACGTCGTACTGCCCGTCCCGTATCGCCTGCAGAAACTCGTTCCCGGTGACCTCGCGCAGCTCGTCGGCGCTCACTTTGACCTCGGCGAGCTGGCGGGCCGTGGGAGTGGCCCGGCCGCGCAGCAGAAAGCCGCTCAGCTCGACGGAGTTTGTTGCGTCCTCCGGCGCGATACGGCGCGCTGTGAGCGCGCCCCACTTCCACCGGGTGTCGGAGTCGGCGAGCACGGCGACCCGTACGGCCTCACTGGTACTTGATGGCACGCCGAGGACGTTAGAAAGGCATTCCGTTTGACGGCCCAACTCGACCGCAACAGATGGTTAACAGCGTGTCGACGGATGGCGAAAAAGCCCGGGAATCAAGCTGGTTAACCATTCCGCCATTCTTCGTTCACCCATCATCTCTCCCAGGGTCAGGGCGAATGCCGGGTGGCGACCTAGCCTCACGCGGGTGGTTAAGCTCTCCGTCATCGTGCCGTTCTACAACGTGCAGACATACGCGCCCGACACCCTCAGAAGCCTCCAGGCGAACGCCCGCGAGGACTTCGAATTCCTGCTTGTCGACGACTGCTCGACGGACGGGACGCCGGAGATCCTCGAGCGCGCGGAGCGCGAGGTTCCGGGGGCCCGGCTGCTCAGACATGAACAGAACGGCGGGCTCGCCACCGCACGGAACACCGGCCTCGACGCCGCGAGCGGGGAGTACCTCACCTTCCTGGACGGCGACGACTGGCTGGCGCCCGGCCACTACGAGACGCTGCTCACGGCCATCGAGGAGCTCGGCTGCGACTTCGTCCGCACCGACCACGTCCAGTGCACGGCAAGGGCCCGCACGGTCCATCGCGTCCCGGTCGGCCGGCGCGGCGAGGTACTGCGGCCGCGTGACGCGATCCTGCCGGCGGACCGGTCCACCGGCGTCGACTACCCGATGGCATGGGCGGGGATGTACCACCGTCGGCTCGCGGAGCGCGGTCTGCTGCACTTCACGGACGGGCTGCGCACCGCGGAGGACCGGCCGTGGATCTGGCGGCTGCACCGCGAGGCGGAATCCTTCGCCGCGATCAGCCACTTGGGGATCTTCTACCGACGCGGCGTTGCATCATCCCTGACACAAATCGGTGACATTAGGCAGCTGGATTTCATCCGCGCATTCGACCAGGTGCTCGAAGAAACGGCGAAGGATCCCGATTCCGCTCAGCTGCTCCCGAAAGCCGTACGAACGTACTGTGCCGTTATTTCCCACCACCTGGGATCAGTAGAGAGGTTCGAACCCGCAGTGGCGCGGAAATTGCGTGCGATGAGCGCGGCGGCGCTGAAGCGGATGCCGCAAGACATTCTGAAGGAAGCCCTCGACTCGATGGACTCCGAACGTGCGTCAAGGCTGCGCAGGCTGCGGCGCCGCCCCTCTCTCTCCACGGAGGCCGCGGCCTGATGCGTACGACCCAGATCTTCTACGCGTCCTCGTTGTACGGGGCCGCCACGCTGGCCGCTGCGATCGACAGCGGCTGCTTCGCAACCGCGGACCGGCGCCTGCTCCTGGTCGCCAACAACGCGACGACGCCGGAGACTTCGCCCCCGCTCGATGCGATGCCCGGCTTCGAGCAGCTGCGCGGCCGCTTCGACGGGGTGCTGTCCTGGAACGATGCCATCGCCCCCTTCCATCCGGGCGGGTGGTCACCGCGCCCGGACGACATCCCGCTGTGGGAGCGGTATCTGCGGATGCTGTGGGACCTCGGCGACGACCGGATCGAGCTGACGGTCGAGTCCATCCAGGTCACCCCGGCGCTGGCGATCGCGCAGCTCTTCCCGGACGCCAAGCTGGACGTGTACGCGGACGGCCTGATGAGCTACGGCCCCACCCGCAACAAGATCGACCCGCTGGTCGGTGAGCGGGTGCGCACGCTCTTCCATCTGGACCTCGTACCGGGCCTGAAGCCGCTGCTGCTCGCGGAGTTCGGGGCGAAGCCGCAGGTCGTGCCCACGGAGGCCTTCGTCAAGGTCGTCGCCGAACTCGCCGACACCGTCACGGACCTGCCGTCCGTCGAGGACGCGGGCGACGGTCCGGCCCTGCTGCTCGGCCAGTATCTCGCGGCGCTCGGCATCATCACGCACGAGGAGGAAGAGGCCCTGCATGTGCGGATGGTGCGGGGCGCGGTCGCTCTCGGCCACCGGCGGATCGTATTCAAACCGCACCCCACCGCACCCGCGTCCTGGACGCGCGCGCTGGAGCGCGAGGCGGAGGCGCTCGAGGCGGAACTGACCATCCTGGACAGGCCGCTGATCGCCGAGGCGCTCTACCGTCAGCTGCGGCCCGCCCTGGTGGCGGGCTGTTTCTCGACCGCGCTCTTCACGGCGAGCACCTTCTACGGCATCCCCGTCGCCAGGATCGGCACGGAGCCGCTGCTCGACCGGCTCACGCCGTACCAGAACAGCAACCGGATCCCGGTGACGATCGTCGACGCGCTGCTCCCGGACCTGGCGCAGGGCGAGTCGGGGGCGCCCAAGGAGGCGGACGAGACGTTGACGGGCCTGCTCAGCGCGGTCGGCTTCGCGATGCAGCCGCAGGTGCGGCCGGATCTGCGGGCGGCGGCGGTGGCGTACCTCGGCCGCCACCTGGACTCGCGCACCCTGCGCTACTTCAAGCGGCGCAGGCTGACGGTGCTGGGGCTGCCGGGCGGTATCCCGGTGCCGCGGAACGCGGCGGTGCGGCGGGTGGTGCGAAGGGCGCGCCGCCTGAAGCGGGTTGCGCTGGGCTGAGGTTCCCCCGGGGGCTCCGCCCCCGGACCCCAGCGCCTCAATCGCCGGCGGGGCCAGTCACCGGGGTCGCGGATGACCGCGGGCCTTCCGCCGGGGCTCTGCCCCGGACCCCAGCGCCTCAATCGCCGGCGGGGCCAGTCACCGGGGTCGTGGTGAGCGTGGGCCAGGGGGCGTTGGTGGTTTCTGCCCGGTAGGTGGCTTCGCGGGCGAACCGCAGCGGCCGGTCGTACCGGGGCCCGGGGCGGAGCCCCGGTTCGGGAAGGGACGGGGACAAAGCCCGCCCCAGGCGCCACCCGTCAGCCCCGCAGCACCGCCCCCACCCCCGCCACCACCGCGGCCAGCCCCGCCTCGAAGCCCTCGTCGTGGCCGCGGAACATTTCCTCGCCCGCCGCCGTCGCGAGCGGATACTCCGACAGCCGCTCGGCGCGGGCCGCCAGGTCGTACCCTTCCGCGCCCGTCGCCAGGCGTACTGATCGTCGGGGCCGGGCCAACCGGACTCGCCCTCGCCTGTGATCTGGCGCGCCGCGGCGTGCACACCCTCGTCGCCGAGCAGTCGGACGCCCTCTTCCCCGGCTCGCGCGGCAAGGGCATCCAGCCGCGCACCATGGAGGTCCTCGACGACCTGGGCGTGGTGGACGCGGTGCTCGCCGCGGGCGGAACCGCCCCGGTCGGGACGGTCTGGCAGAACGGCACCCGGCAGGGCGAGCGCGACATGTTCGAGCGCCCCGGGCCCACGGACACCGAGCCGTACGGCGAGCCGTGGCTGCTCCCGCAGTGGCGCACCCAGAAGATCCTCCACACTCGCCTGACGGAGCTCGGCGGCAGCGGCGCCTTCGGTACCGCCCTGACGGGAATCACCCAGGACGCCGACGGCGTGAGCGCCGAACTGTCGACCGGGACGGTCCGCGCCGCCTACGCGGTCGCGGCCGACGGCGGCCGCAGCGCGGTACGCCGGGCGCTCGGCATCGCGATGACCGGCGAGGACGTCGACCCGGCGCCGATGCTGGTCGCCGATGTCCGCATTCCCTCGCTGGACCGGCTCAACTGGCACGTCTTCCCCGGTGAGGGCGCCGGCTGTCTCGCCATCTGCCCGCTGCCCGGCACGGACGACTTCCAGCTCGTCGGCCAGTTCACCGAGGGCGAGCCGGACATCTCACCCGGCGGCGTACGAGCCCTGGTCACCGCCCGCACCCATCTGACCGCCGACGAGGTCACCGAGGTGCTGTGGGCATCGGACTTCCGGCCGCGCGCGGCCATGGCCGAGCGCTTCCGCGAAGGGCGGGTGTTCCTGGCGGGCGACGCGGCCCACATCCACTCCCCCGCGGGCGGACAGGGCCTCAACACCAGCGTCCAGGACGCGTACAACCTCGGCTGGAAGCTCGGCCAGGTACTGCGCCACGGCGCGCCCGAGTCACTGCTCGACACCTATGAGCAGGAACGGCTGCCGGTCGCCGCGCAGATGCTCGGCCTCTCGACCCGTATCCACCGCGGCGAGGAACAGCGCGGCGCGGCCACCATGCAGCTGGGCCTCGGCTACCGCGGCGGCCCGCTCGCCTTGGGCGCAGCGGGCGAACTGGAGGCGGGCGACCGTGCCCCGGACGGCCCGCTGCCCGGCGGGCGACGGCTCTTCGATCTCTTCCGCGGCCCGCACTTCACCCTGCTCGCGGTCGGCACGGACGCCGGACTGCCGCCGCTGGAGGGTGAGTTGGTGCCCTCACAGGTGCACGTGCACCGGATCGAGGCGTACGAGCCGTACGGCAAGGGCCTCTTCCTGATCAGGCCCGACGGCTATGTCGGCTGGGCGGGCGAGGACGCCGGCGGCCTGGCCGAGTATCTGCTCAGGTGCTGCTGAGCGAGAGCTTCACCGCGAAGCCGAGGAACAGCGCACCGGCCGCCGACGTCGCCCCCGCCGACAGGCGCTTGCGGCGGTGGAAGGCGGCCGCCAGATGGGTGCCGGTGAAGATCAGCAGGGTCAGATAGAGGAAGCTGGCCAGCTGCGCGAAGACGCCGAGCACCACGAAGGACAGCGCCGGATAGGCGTATCCGGGATCGACGAACTGCACGAAGAAGGCGATGAAGAAGAGGATCGCCTTCGGGTTGAACAGGCTGATCACGAACGCCCGGCGGAACGGCCGCTCGGCGGCGGGCGAGTCCGAGGGAGCCGCCTGCTCGAGCGTCAGCTCACGCCGGGTGCGCCACATCGACCACGCCGCCCGCAGCATCCCGATCGCCAGCCAGGTCAGATACCCGGCGCCCGCGAACTTCACGATCCCGAAGAGCACGGCATTTCCCTGGAGCAGCGAGGCGACGCCCGCCGCGGACAGCACCATCAGCACGGTGTCGCCGCACCACACACCGGCGGCGGCCTTGTAGCCCGTACGCACACCACGGCGTGCGGCGACCGAGAGCACGTACAGCGAGTTCGGCCCCGGCAGCAGAACGATCAGGACAAGGCCTGCGAGATAAGTCGGAAGATCGGTAACACCCAGCATGAGACGGAGTGTCGCACATGGGTACGACACTCCGTCTTTGTGTTTCGTATGGCGGAAACCCGATCAGCCGGCGGAAACCTGATCAGCCCGATCGGCCCGGTCAGAAGGCGTCGGTCGGGACGTACGTCCCCCACACCGCCCGCAGCGCGTCGCACACCTCGCCCACCGTTGCCCGCGCCCTGAGCGCGTCCTTCATCGGGTACAGCACATTGTCCGTGCCCTCGGCGGCCTTCCTCAGTTCCGCGAGCGCCGCGTCGACGGCTGCCTGATCGCGCTCGGCCCGCAGCTTCGCCAGGCGCTCCGCCTGCTGCGCCTCGATCGCCGGGTCGACCCGCAGCGGCTCGTACGGCTCCTCCGCGTCCAGCGTGTAGCGGTTGACGCCGACGACGACCCGTTCGCCGCTGTCGGTCTGCTGCGCGATGCGGTAGGCGCTTCGCTCGATCTCGTTCTTCTGGAAGCCGTGCTCGATCGCGGTGACCGCACCGCCCAGGTCCTCCACCCGCCGCATCAGCGCCAGCGCCGCCTCCTCGACGTCGTCCGTCATCTCCTCGATGACGTACGAACCCGCGAAGGGGTCCACGGTCGCGGTCACATCGGTCTCGTACGCGAGGACCTGCTGCGTCCGCAGGGCGAGCCTGGCCGACTTGTCCGTCGGCAGCGCGATCGCCTCGTCGAAGGAGTTGGTGTGCAGCGACTGGGTGCCGCCGAGGACCGCCGCGAGGCCCTGGACGGCGACGCGCACCAGGTTCACCTCGGGCTGCTGAGCCGTCAGCTGCACCCCGGCCGTCTGGGTGTGGAAGCGCAGCATCAGCGACTTGGGGTTCTTGGCCCCGAACTCCTCACGCATCACGCGGGCCCAGATGCGGCGCGCGGCACGGAACTTGGCGACCTCCTCCAGGATCGTCGTACGGGCGACGAAGAAGAAGGACAGGCGCGGCGCGAAGTCGTCGACGTCCATGCCGGCGGCCACGGCCGTACGGACGTACTCGATGCCGTCCGCGAGCGTGAAGGCGATCTCCTGCGCGGGCGAGGCCCCGGCCTCCGCCATGTGGTAGCCGGAGATCGAGATGGTGTTCCACTTCGGGATCTCGGCCCTGCAGTACTTGAAGATGTCGGCGATGAGCCGCAGCGAGGGCTTGGGCGGGAAGATGTAGGTGCCGCGGGCGATGTACTCCTTGAGCACATCGTTCTGGATGGTGCCGGTGAGCTTGTCCGCGGAGACTCCCTGCTCCTCGCCGACGAGCTGGTACAGCAGCAGGAGCAGCGCGGCGGGGGCGTTGATCGTCATCGAGGTGGAGACCTTGTCCAGCGGAATCCCGCCGAACAGGACACGCATGTCGTCGATCGAGTCGATGGCGACACCGACCTTGCCGACCTCGCCGTGCGCGATCGGCGCATCGCTGTCGTGCCCCATCTGGGTGGGCAGGTCGAAGGCGACCGAGAGGCCCATCGTGCCGTTGGCGATCAGCTGCTTGTAGCGGGCGTTGGACTCGACGGCGGTGCCGAAGCCCGCGTACTGGCGCATCGTCCACGGACGGCCGGTGTACATCGACGGATACACACCGCGGGTGAAGGGGTACGAGCCGGGCTCGCCCAGCTTCTCGGCAGGATCCCAGCCCTCCAGAGCGTCCGGTCCGTAGACCGGTTCGATGGGCAGTCCCGACTCGGACTCGCGCGCCATGTCTGTGCCTCCGCTGAAGCTACTCGTTGGTAACCGACCCTCGCGACGGACTGTAGCGGCGGGCCTTCGACGGGTGGAGAGCCACGCGCTGGGACCTTGCTCACAGCCTGTCCCCACAGCCTCTTCCCCATAATGCGCGGGATTGCGCAACCGGGCAGGGCGGGAATCTGTCTCATGAGGCACAAGAGACAACGGGGGGCGAAATGCTTCGGAAAATCGTCATACGCAGAACACTCGCCGCAGCCGCGGTGCTTGCCGTGACCGCGGGCTGCACGGCCCAGGCCGCGACTCCGGCCGACTCGAGGGGGAGGAGCTCGGCACCCGCGACGGACGCCACAGGGACGCCGTCCGCGTCGGATCCGGCCACACCGTCGGGCAAGCCGAGCGAGAAGCCGAGTGAGTCCGCGTCCTCGAAGCCCGAGGTACTGATGGCGAGGGGCACCAAGAGCGAGCAGGTGCGCGAACTGCAGGCCAGGCTGGCCCAGATCGGCTGGTTCGACGACGCCCCGACCGGCACCTACGGTTCGGTGACGGTCGCCTCGGTCAAGGGCTTCCAGGGCAAGCGGGGGCTGCCGACATCCGGTGACACGGACACCGTGACCTGGCAGCGGCTGCTCGGTATGACGAAGAAGCCGACGCGCGACGAGCTGGCGGGCAGGACGGTCAACAAGCCGTCGGCGAAGCTGGACCCGCGCTGTATGACGGGCCGGGTGATGTGCATCAGCAAGACCAACCGCACGCTCTCCTGGGTGATCAACGGCAAGGTGCAGTCGACGATGGACGTGCGCTTCGGCTCTCAGTACACGCCGACCCGCGAGGGCACGTTCAGCGTGTTCCAGAAGTCCAGGGACCACGTCTCGACGATCTACCACACGTCCATGCCGTACGCGATGTTCTTCAGCGGCGGCCAGGCGGTGCACTACTCCGCGGACTTCGCGGCCCGCGGCTACAACGGCGCCTCGCACGGCTGCGTCAACGTCCGGGACAAGGGAGCGATCGCCTCGCTCTTCAACCAGGTCCACAGCGGCGACAAGGTCGTCATCTACTGGTGAGCCGTGGACGGCCGGCCGAGAAGTGGCGAGAAGTGGTCGAGAAGTTAGGGGCGCGGGCGGGACCGGGGGAACGTGTCCCGCCCGCGCCATTTGCGCCGAGTCGTAGGTACGGGGGGAACCCCGGCTCGGGCGCAGCCGATGACCAGTCGGCTCACTCTGTACTGCGCCAGTGGCTCGAAAAACGTCACACCTGGCGGGTCCGAAACTCGATGCGGACAATAAACCGCAGGTCAGAGCGCGTTCACGGTGCTGCTGGCCGAGGGCAGGGGAGCACTTTCGGACGGCAGCGGCGCGGGCTCGGCAGGCAGGGGCGTCCACGCGACGGGCGGCAGAGAGGCCGTGCCCAAGTGGTCACCGCCGGGGAATCTTGCCCCGCCTGAGCCGCCACCGTCACTGTCGTCACTGTCACCGCCGCCGCTGCCACTGCCGCTCTCGCCGCTGTCGGATCCGCTGCCCTGGGTGTCGCCGCTCAGCAGGCGGTCGCAGAACCGCTCGACGCGGCCTGCCCCCTTGGCCGCGGCCTCCAGCCGCTTCTTGCGGTCCGGAGCGATGTGGCCGCTGCGGTAGTCGCGGCAGGCATCGACCGTCTTGCGGAACCACTCTTCGCGCCGCTTGCGGGACTTGTCGTCGTCGCCCTTCTTACCGGGGTCGCCGTTGGCGCCACCGGCTGCGGGGTCCGGGTGCTTGCTCGCGCCGCTCGCCGGGGGCGAGACCGGCGGTGTGCTGGGCGAGCCCGAGGTGTGCGGAGGCGCCACCGCTCCCCCGCCGGTGGGCGACTCGGAGAGCAGAGGGTCCGGGGACGCGGCCGCCGAGACGGAGGACGCGGGCAGCGGATCGCCGCCGAAGGGGCTGGGCAGGAAGCCCGTGGTCGCGGCGACGGCGACGCCGCCGAGCGCGCAGCCGGCCACCGCGGCGACCAGCCCGAAGCGCACGGGGCGGCCGAAGCGCGCGCCCCGATCGGCGCGTGCGGGGCGTCGCGAGGAAGCCAGCCGTACGGTCCCGATGATGTCGCCCGCGGGCGCCGCAGCGTCCGCCCTGGCTTTGCGGAAGGCAGCCAAGGCGGCCGCCTCACCGCGCATTTCGCCGTCACGGGCGTAGTCGTGGCGCTCGGCCGCGGCTGCCTCGTACAGTGCGCGGGAGAGTCGTGCGGCCTGGATACGGGCGTGTTCGTCTGCGGCCTCGACCGGTTCGCCGCGCAGCAAGCGCTCCGCCGCTTCCCTGTCAAGCCACTCGTACCGCTCGTCGGCCATCACATGTCCTTCTGCGTCCGCAGGCGTGAATCCGTCACACCGGCGGGCGCCGACACGCCCGGCCGCGGGCCGCGCTGCGGCGGTACGCCGTTCAGATCCGCACCCTGCTCGTCGGCCGCCGTGCCCTGGCCCAGGCGCTCCGCGTCGTCGTCCGCGCCGAAGTTTCCGCGCGGCGCGCCGTCCGAACTGTCCGCATAGTCCGGGTTGTCCACGAAGTCAGCGAAATCCGCGCCGTCCGCGCCCAGCAGTTCGGCGAGCCGCTTCAGCCCGCGGTGCGCCGCGGTCCGTACCGCTCCGGGCCGCTTGCCCAGTGTCTTGGCCGCGCTCTTCGCGTCGAGGCCGACGACGACGCGCAGTACGACGGCCTCGGCCTGGTCCTGCGGCAGCTGCGCGATGAGAGCCATGGTGCTGCCGGTGGCGAGCGCCTCCATGGCCTGGTCGGCGGTGTCCGACTCGGCGGGCTTGCCCGTCAGTTCGGTCTCGTCGCCGCCGACGGCGGGGCGGCGGCCGCGCATGCGTATGTGGTCGAGGGCGCGGTTACGGGCGATCCGCGCAGCCCAGCCGCGGAAACGGTCGGCGTCGCCGCTGAACCGGTCGAGGTCGCGGGCTATCTGGAGCCAGGCCTCGGAGGCGACGTCCTCGGCGTCAGGATCGCCGACCAGGGTGCGTACATAGCCGAGCAGCCGCGGGTGCACGGCGCGGTACACAGTCCGGAAGGCGTCTTCGTCCCCGTCCTGTGCCGCGAGCACCGCGGCGGTCAACTCCGCGTCGTCCCCCAGCACTACCCCATACCTGTCCTGAATCGCAGCTGGTCATCACTGCCGCGCCACCCTGCGCGAATGAGCACGCTACGTCCTCCCACCGGGCCGCGTCCACATTTTGTACAACCCGCAACAACATGCTGGCACAGCGGGGTGTGACAGAAAACGCACGCTCGGCGCTGAGAGAAGTACGGGGCCGCTCTGCGGCCCTGGCGAACGACGACCGGGGCCTCTCCTGTGGGGGGTGGCGGCCCCGGTCGTCCTTCCACCTCCAGAACCGCCGGTCAACGGGGCCGAGCCGCGGGGATCTCCCCCCACCGCCCCCGCCGGATGCTGCCCCGTCGTCCTGCCGCCCCGGCTTCCCGGGCTTCTCCGCGGGCTTCCCGTTCGCGGGGTTCTGCGTCCGAAGGGCTCGGCTGGATGTCGTGCATCTCACCCGCCAACAGTCGCTCGCAGTACGCCCGTACAGCCTCCGCCTGCTCGCGCGGCAGACTGCCGATCAACTCGAGAGCCCTCCCGGTGGAGATCGACTCCAGCGCGGCGGCAGCCGTGTCCTGTCCGTCCGGAAGTTCCAGCACGTCCTGTTCCAGTAAGGAGGTGCGCGGACAACGCTTCTGCCTGCGCAGATGGTCCAGGGCCCGGTGCCGGACGATCGTCGCCGTCCAGCCAAGGCGCCGACCATCGCCGTCGTCCTCGGCACCAAGGGCGGCCAGGCCAGCTGCTCGCCCGCCTTCCGCGGCAAGCACGTACAACTCGCCACCGCGTCCGGCAGCTACGGACGCGCCACCTGCACCGGCGAACTGCCCGCCGGCCGGCACTGACCCGGGCGCGTCCTCGATTCCGACGCGTCAGCGCTTGACGCGTGCCCGGCGTGAGACGACCGCGCGCAGCACCCGCTGGCCCTCGGTCGACACATCCAGCGCCTGGCGCAGCCCGACGCCGCCCTGTGCGTCCGCCAGGATCTCCAGTATCTGGATCTGACGGCGCAGTTCACCGGCGACGAGCGGTCCCGCCCCGTCCGGCTCGCCCTCGCGGCAGCGCTTGAGCACGTCGACGACATCGGCTGCGGCGGGCTCGTCGTCCCCGGAGCCCGCGTCGAGTCGGTTGTGGAGTTCGAGCGCGGCGACGGAGCAGTCGTCCGCCCACTCCCGCAGCGGGTCCGCCTCCCACTCCGAGGGAGCGGCGCCGAGCATCTGACGTACGAGCGCGGCCGCTTCGTCCTCGACGGCGGTGTCCTCCATGGTCGCCCTGGCCTCGGCGAGGCGGCCTGACCAGTCCTCCTCGCCGTCCACCAGACCGGCCCACAGCGGACGCAGCGCGTCGGCCTCGGACGCGAGCAGCGGCAGACAGCGGTCCAGGCAGGCGAGCCCGCTCGCAGCCAGGCCTCGCTCATCCGCCTGTGCGATCAATTCCCTCAGGCTCTTCGACGCCACGGACGCCTCCCATCGCGGACGCAGTACTTCCTCTTACTGCGCCCCGTGGCTCGAATGCGTCACTGCGCCGGCCGGGAATCCAGATCCTTCCAGGAATCGGAAGAAAGGTCCCCCGTCAGGCCGCGGGCCGCTTGGCGAAAAGTACTCCCTTCGGTGCTCCGGCCGCCAGCGTCTCGGCGGCCTGATCCGGAACACCTTTCGCATGCCGATCGCACACATATACGCCACACCTCTGTTACATTCTGGCCACCTGGAACTCGGCCTGCAGAGCGTCCTGTTGGGATCGCCGCGGCTCAAGACCCGCGGTATGAGCCCGCGCACCCCCGGGCGGGCTCACACCGTGACCTGCTCCCGGGACCTACTTCGCAATCCGTTCCGCAACCTGTTCCGCGATCCGTTCCGCCCTGCGCGCCGCCTTGACGCACTGCATGCGCGTCAGCCTGCGGACGACGACGATCGCCAGCAGCGCGGCCACGATGTCGACGAGGCCACCGAGGACGAAGGCGTACGCCCCCGCCTCGTAGGCGTCCGGAGTGTCGGCCGAGTCGTACTGTCTGCCCGCGACCGGATTGATCAGATTCGAGGCGAGCCACGCGATCCACCAGGCGTTGACGACAGTCTGCGGCTCCTGCTTCCCCGTTCCGTACGGGTCCAGCCGGCTCGCCGCCCAGATGTCGGCGGTGATCGCGCGCGGGATGTAGAGATTCCCGAACGGGACGAACCAGCCTCCGGTCGCCCAGCCCGGGCCGCGCCGCTGGAGATCCGGCGCGAAGACACCTGCGTTGTCCCGTACCCGCTGGAACCAGACGAGGAAGGCGACCACGGTGGCGAGCTGCGCGATCCCCTGAATGGTTCCCGCGGCGTCCGTCACCGACGTGGCCCGCTCCAGGTCCATGTCCGTGTGGGCCGTGCTAGCCAGGTTCCTCAGACCGACCGCGGCCACGACGGAGAAGGTGTCGGTCGCGATGACGAGGCAGAGCAGCGCCACGACGGCGTACGAACTGCCTACCGGAGAGCACAGAACACCCCGTGGCTGCAGGGCGGGCGGTGTGATGTCGACCGCGGGGACCGAGCAGGCCGCGCAGAGTCCTTCAGCGTTCGCCGCCTCATCGGTCCGGCATTTCGAGCAGAGCATGGCTGAGCAGCCCCCCACGGGTGCGAAGACGCCCCTCCCCAGAGGCGTCGCGGAGATCGGGCCGCACAGTGTGCGGCCGCCCGCGGAAGATATGTCTCAGGGGAAGGTGCCGTCCACCATGAACTCGCAGTTCAGCGAACCCGCAGTTCAGCTCAGCTTCCCGGCCAGCAGCTCGAACTGCTGCCAGCTCCTGGCGGGCGTGCGCGGGTCCCACAGTTTCTGGGCCGTCGCCCGCAGCGGCATCGCGATGCCGCGCGCCACCTGCGCCTGGGTCTGAGAGTTGGAGAGGTCGCACCAGACGGCGAACCGGCCGCCAAGGATCTGGGACGAGTACTTCCGTGGCACCGGCTGGGTGCCACGGATCACGAACGGCGTCCACTGCTCGTAGATCCGGCGGCCCGTCGGATAGACGAAGGTCTGCGGCTGGCCGAGCACGTAGTACAGGTACTCGTCGTTGACGTTGACCAGCCGTCGGCCCTCCTGCAGATACTCCAGCGGCGGCCGCGCCCCGATCTCCTTGCCCGTCCAGTACTCGACTTCGAGGTCCTTGTCCGCGTTGACCACACCGCCCCGGAAGAAGCCGTCGTTCCAGGCCTTGAGCTTGCTGCCCAGGGGGCGCACCACCGCCGCCCGGTCGTTCACCCATGCGGTCGCGAGGTCCTGGACCCGCGCCTGGGGCCCGAAGTCCTGGCGGGCGATCGCCGCCAGCTGCGGGAAGGACGCCTCCGGGTTCTTCCTGGTCAGCGCCTGGTACTCGTCACCGCCGAGATGCCAGTACGCGCCGGGGAACAGTTCCGCGTACTCCTTCAGCAGCTCGTCCACGATCTGGGCCGACGCGGGCTGCCCGATGTCGATCGCCCCGCGCACGGGGCTGCCCGCGGCGTCCCGCAGCTGGAGCTGGGGATGCGCGGCCAGCACGGCGCCCAGATGCCCCGGGGAGTCGATCTCGGGGATGACCGTGATGTGCAGCCGCGCGGCCAGGTCGATGATCCGCCGGACCTCGGCCTTGGTCAGGTGCTCGCGCGAGACGATCTCGGGGTGCGAGTCGGACTCGATACGGAAGCCCTGGTCGTCGGAGAAGTGCAGGCCGAGCTGATTGAGCTTGATGTCTGCCATCTCGCGCAGCCGGTCCTCGATCCAGGCGGCGGAGAAGTGCTTGCGCGCGATGTCGACCATCAGCCCGCGCTGCGGCCGGTCGGGCCGGTCGCGTATGACGCCCTCGGGCATCGCGCCGCCGGACTTCACCGCCTGCTTGAGCGTGCGGGTCCCGTAGAAGACCCCTGCCTCGTCGGGACCGGTGATTCTGACCCGGCCGCCGGTGGTGAGGGCGGTGTACGACGCGGGCTCACCCGCTGCCCCGAGAGCCAGCTCGACGTCGCCCGCACGGGCGGCCACCGCGCCGCGGTAGCCGAGCTTCAGCTCGTCGGCGAGCAGCTTGCCCTCGTCGGCGAGCGCTTCGCTTCCCTTGGCGACGACGACTCCACCACCGGGCCCGGGCCTCCAGCCCGGCCCCCGGGCCGCCTCGTGCGTGCGTACGGAGGGGATGGTGGCGGGCGCCTTGGAGAGGGGGTACGTCCGGGAGGGCGACGGCGTGGGTGACGGGCTCGCGGCGGCGGGGGCCTTGGAGCCGCTGCGCGCCTGGCCACCCGTGGTGGCGGGTTCGTCGCTCGAGCAGCCGGTCAGCGTCATCGAGAAGGCCGCTGCCGCGGCGAGGAACGCCCCGGTGAACCGGGCGCGCCCAAAGTGCCGTATCACTCGGATACCTCCCATATGTGGCGTAACTACGGCGAAGCACCCCCACCATCGTCCATCACATGAGCCGAAACTCTCCCGTCCGGGTGAAAATCGCGCATCCGTCGGACAGCTTCCGGCAGCCGCCGATAGCGTTACGACTCATCCATCACAGGCTTCCCAGTCGTCCCGCTGTCCTTTTCGAGGAGCCCACGCTGTCCAGCGAATCCCACGCCGGCCTCCCGAAGCGACCGCCGACACTCCACCACACTCAGCGCACACTCGCCCCTTCGGCCATACCTGCCACGCTCTCCCCGCAGCTGCCCGGCCAGCGCGACGGTGAACCCGGTCTGGAGCGCTTCAACACCTCAGCCGCCGACGTTGCCGAAACGACCCTTCTCGCCTGCTGCGGCAGCATCCGCTGGGCCCAACGGCTGGTCGCCCACCGCCCCTACCCCGATCTCGACGCCCTTCTCGCCGCCGCCGACGAGGCCAGTTACGACCTCCGCCCCGCCGACCTCGCCGAGGCCCTCGCCGATGAGTACTCCGCAGGTCTGCACCCGGGCGCGCCCCAGGCCGCTCACACCGCGCTGGCCGCCGCCCACGCCGCGTACGAGAGCCGCTTCGGCCACGCCTTCGTGATCTGCCTCGACGGACACCGCCCCGAGGAGTACCTGGACCAGGTCCTGGCCGGTATCCGCGCCCGGCTCGGTCACGAACCGGACGAGGAGCGGGCCGTCTCCGCCGAGCAGCTGCGCGGCCTCGCCCGCTCCCGACTGGCGCATGTAGTGGCCAACCATCCGGAATCAGACGTGGCAGGGGCTTCCCGATAGCCCGTCCGAGGCTGTTTGATTGCCTGTTTGATCACACCTATGGACCCCGGGCGAGCGAACCGACAACTCGTCGCTACGATGGCCAGGGCCGGTGGACCGTACCCGGCCGGGCCAGACCGACAGAGAAGCCGGCATGGCCCCAATCCCCGCTCCCGGAGGGTTCTTCCGTGCCGGCTGGAACGCTGTACCGCGGCCGGGAAGGAATGTGGTCCTGGGTGGCTCATCGAGTCACCGGCGTCCTCATCTTCTTCTTCCTGTTCGTACACGTGCTGGACACCGCTCTCGTCCGCGTCTCGCCCGAGGCCTATGACGATGTCGTTGCCACGTACAAGACGCCGATCGTCGCGCTGCTCGAATACGGCCTGGTGGCCGCAATTCTCTTCCACGCGCTCAACGGCCTGCGTGTCATCGCCGTGGACTTCTGGTCCAAGGGCCCGCGCTACCAGAAGCAGATGCTCTGGAGCGTTGTGGCCATCTGGTTCGTGCTGATGGTGGGTGCCCTTTACCCGGTGCTCGGCCACGCCGTCCGTGAACTGTTCGGGAGCTGACGCCAGACATGTCCGCTGACACCACCTCCTCCGTCGGCCCCGTCGAGGGCGCGAGCCTGTACGACGCCGACAACCCGGCCCCGTACATCGAGGCCCCGCGCAAGCGCACCGGCAAGACCCCGAAGGCCACCCGCGGCAACTTCGAGATGGCCGCATGGCTCTTCATGCGCCTGTCCGGCGTCGTCCTGGTCGTCCTGGTCCTCGGCCACCTGCTGATCCAGCTGGTGCTGGACGGCGGCGTCTCCAAGATCGGCTTCGCCTTCGTGGCCGGCCGCTGGGCGTCCCCGTTCTGGCAGGTCTGGGATCTGCTGATGCTGTGGCTCGCGATGCTGCACGGCGCCAATGGCCTGCGTACCGTCATCAATGACTACGCCGAGCGCGCCAACACGCGCCTGTGGCTCAAGGGCCTGCTGTACACCGCCACGGTGTTCACCATCCTTCTGGGCACGCTGGTGATCTTCACCTTCGACCCGAACATCCGCTAAAGCCGGGGCTGACGAGACCAATGAAGATCCACAAGTACGACACCGTCATCGTCGGAGCGGGCGGCGCCGGCATGCGCGCGGCCATCGAGTCGACCAAGCGCAGCCGTACCGCCGTACTGACGAAGCTCTACCCCACTCGCTCCCACACGGGCGCCGCGCAGGGCGGCATGGCCGCCGCGCTCGCCAATGTGGAGGAGGACAACTGGGAGTGGCACACCTTCGACACGGTCAAGGGCGGTGACTACCTGGTCGACCAGGACGCCGCCGAGATCCTGGCGAAGGAGGCCATCGACGCGGTCCTGGACCTCGAGAAGATGGGCCTGCCGTTCAACCGCACCCCGAACGGCACCATCGACCAGCGCCGCTTCGGCGGCCACTCGCGCAACCACGGCGAGGCGCCGGTCCGCCGGTCCTGCTACGCCGCGGACCGCACCGGCCACATGATCCTCCAGACGCTGTACCAGAACTGCGTCAAGGAGGGCGTGGAGTTCTTCAACGAGTTCTACGTCCTGGACCAGCTGATCACCGAGGTCGACGGCGTCAAGAAGTCGGCGGGCGTGGTCGCCTTCGAGCTGGCCACCGGCGAGATCCACATCTTCCAGGCGAAGGCCGTCATCTACGCCTCTGGCGGCACCGGCAAGTTCTTCAAGGTGACTTCCAACGCGCACACGCTGACCGGTGACGGGCAGGCCGCCTGCTACCGGCGCGGGCTGCCGCTGGAGGACATGGAGTTCTTCCAGTTCCACCCGACGGGCATCTGGCGCATGGGCATCCTCCTCACCGAGGGCGCCCGCGGCGAGGGCGGCATCCTTCGCAACAAGGACGGCGAGCGCTTCATGGAGAAGTACGCGCCAGTCATGAAGGACCTCGCCTCGCGTGACGTCGTCTCGCGCTCCATCTACACGGAGATCCGCGAGGGCCGCGGCTGCGGTCCCGAGGGCGACCACGTCTACCTGGACCTCACCCACCTGCCGCCGGAGCAGCTGGACGCGAAGCTCCCGGACATCACCGAGTTCGCGCGTACGTACCTCGGCATCGAGCCCTACACGGACCCGATCCCGATCCAGCCGACCGCGCACTACGCCATGGGCGGCATCCCGACCAACGTCCAGGGTGAGGTCCTTCGGGACAACACCACCGTCGTCCCGGGTCTGTACGCCGCCGGTGAGGTCGCCTGCGTCTCGGTGCACGGCGCCAACCGCCTGGGCACCAACTCGCTGCTCGACATCAACGTGTTCGGCAAGCGCGCCGGTATCGCCGCCGCCGAGTACTCCGCGAAGCACGACCACGTCGAGCTTCCCGAGAACCCGGCCTCGCTGGTCGAGGAGCAGGTCGAGCGGCTGCGCAGCTCCACGGGCAAGGAGCGGGTCGCGGACATCCGCCGCGAGCTGCAGGAGACCATGGACGCCAATGTCATGGTCTTCCGCACCGAGCAGACGATCAAGACCGCAGTCGAGAAGATCGGCGAGCTGCGCGACCGCTACAAGAACGTGTCCATCCAGGACAAGGGCAAGCGCTTCAACACGGACCTGCTCGAGGCCGTCGAGCTGGGCAACCTGCTCGACCTGGCCGAGGTCATGGCCGTCTCGGCGCTGGCCCGCAAGGAATCCCGCGGCGGTCACTACCGCGAGGACTTCCCGAACCGCGACGACGTCAACTTCATGCGCCACACCATGGCGTACCGCGAGGTGGGCGACGACGGCGTCGAGTCGATCCGGCTCGACTACAAGCCGGTCGTCCAGACCCGCTACCAGCCGATGGAGCGTAAGTACTGATGGCTACCCCGACTCTGGACAAGGTCGAGGCGGAGGCTGCGGCCTCCCCGTACATCACGGTCACCTTCCGGATCCGCCGCTTCAACCCCGAGGTCTCCGACGAGGCCCAGTGGCAGGACTTCCAGATCGAGATCGACCCGAAGGAGCGTGTGCTCGACGGTCTCCACAAGATCAAGTGGGACGTCGACGGCACGCTCACCTTCCGGCGCTCCTGCGCGCACGGCATCTGCGGCTCCGACGCGATGCGGATCAACGGCAGGAACAGGCTCGCCTGCAAGACGCTGATCAAGGACCTCAACCCGGACAAGCCGATCACGGTCGAGGCCATCAAGGGCCTGACGGTCCTCAAGGACCTGGTCGTGGACATGGAGCCGTTCTTCCAGGCGTACCGCGATGTGATGCCCTTCCTGATCACGTCCGGCAACGAGCCGACGCGTGAGCGTCTGCAGACCGCCGAGGACCGCGAGCGCTTCGACGACACCACCAAGTGCATCCTGTGCGCCGCGTGCACGTCCTCGTGCCCGGTGTTCTGGAACGACGGCCAGTACTTCGGCCCGGCGGCGATCGTCAACGCGCACCGCTTCATCTTCGACTCGCGTGACGAGGCCGGGGAGCAGCGCCTGGAGATCCTCAACGACAAGGACGGCGTGTGGCGTTGCCGCACGACGTTCAACTGCACGGACGCCTGCCCGCGCGGTATCGAGGTCACCAAGGCGATCCAGGAAGTGAAGCGCGCGCTGATCACGCGTCGCTTCTGACCACCTCGCTTCTGACCGACGGCGGTTCTGACGCTTGGCACCGGGCCCCGTCTCACCTTCGCGTGAGGCGGGGCCCTTTGGCACCCTTTGGCGCCCGGACTTCACCGGGCGATGCGATACCTGGCAGGATCGGGGAACGTCTGACATGAGCAGCAGGAAAGCGGGGACGAGAGCATGAGCGAGCCGAATCCGTACGCGGACGGAGAGCCCGAGTACAAGTGGGGGCCGACACAGCCTCCGGGAGGGACGCCGGCATACGGCTACCCGAACCAGGCGCCGGGGTACGGCTATCCCCCCAACCAGGCCCCCGACTACAGCCAGACGCAGCCCGCTCTCCCCGTACCGGCCGGGGCTCCGACTCCGATGGGCGGGGCGCCCCTGGTGTCGATCGGCGACATCACCGTCATGGGCGACTCGATCGTGACTCCCGCGGGCACGCTGCCGCTGCGGGGCTCGGTGTGGAACGCCACCGACATGTCGCGCACCGAGGAGAAGATGCCGACGCACGCCATCGTGCTCGCGATCGTCTTCTTCATCTTCTGTCTGCTGGGGCTGCTGTTCCTGCTGATGAAGGAGAGGCAGACCACCGGCTTCATCCAGGTCACGGTGACGAGCGGCGGCAAGCACCACTCGACGATGATCCAGGCCCGTGGCCCTGAGACGTTCCAGCAGGTCATGGGACAGATCAACTACGCGCGCTCGCTTGCCAGCATGTAGTGCCCAGCATCCCGTCGCCCTCGAAGGGGAGAAGGCCGGGGGCGGCGGAGGCGGCGGGCTTCGCCACGATGCGCTCCGGCTCATCGTCATCCCCCCACCAGCGGCACGAGCCTGAGAAAGACGACCTCCGTGCGCGGACCCAGGTCGACGAGCTCGTCCAGCTCCTCGATCTGCCGGTCCCCGACCAGCACCAGGAAGCCGTTGCGCCCGAACGCCTCGACGGCGCGGTCGTAGGCGCGGTCGGTGTCATCGCCGTCCGGAGCCTCCTCAAGAACCCTGCGCCGGATCAACTCGCGCAGCGCGAGGCGTTCTTCCGCGATGTCCAGGCCCAGGGCATCGCGGCGTTCCCCCGAGGTCGTCTCGTCGACGAAGGTCACCATTGCCATGCCGAGAACAGTAGAAGCCACCACTGACAGTCGGGCCGGGGGTCGGGGTCAGCCCGTCCGCGGGGAGACGGGACGCTCGAAGAACGTCTCAAGCGAGACCGTGGCCTGCGTGCCGCTCACGCCGTCGATGGCGTACAACCGCCGCAGCACGTCCTGAAGTTGCTCGGTCGTGGCCGTGCGCACCTTGACCAGTACCGAGGCGCTGCCCGCGATGATGTGCGCCTCCTGGATCTCGGGGATGGCGGCGAAGGCCGCGCCCGACTCCCCCATCCACGCCGACGACTCGACCATGACGAAGGCGAGCACGCCCTGCCCGAGCGCGGCCGCGTCCACCTCGACCGTCGTACGGCGGATGACTCCGCGCTCGCGCAGCTTGCGTACCCGCTCGTGCGCCGCGCCTGCCGAGAGACCTACGGCCTTGCCCAGCGCGGCGTAAGCCTGGGTGGCGTCCTGCTGAAGCAGCGCCACGAGCTCACGATCAATGTCATCCACGCTTGCGACCATACCTCATTCCGGGATATGCATATCAGGCCGAAGCTCATTCAGTTGAATGCTTGGAGGGCCTGACCATGTCCACCGTCGATGACTCCTCGATATACGAGATCCTGGACGACCGCTTCCGCACCGGACGCTGCACCAACGGCGATGCGCGCCTGGAGCAGCTCCACGGTGACTGCCGCTGGGCCGAAGGCCCGCTCTATCTGCCCGCCTGGCGACAGCTGATCTGGAGCGACATCCCCAACGACCGCATGCTGCGCTGGGACGAGGCCACCGGCGCGATCACCCTCTTCCGCTCCCCGGCCGGACACAGCAACGGCAACACGCTCGACCGCGAGGGCCGGCTGATCTCCTGCGAGCAGGGCAACCGCCGCGTCACCCGCACCGAGCCGGACGGCAGGCTCACCGTCCTGGCCGACCGCTTCGAGGGCAAGCGCCTCAACAGCCCGAACGACGCGGCCGTACGGTCCGACGGCTCCATCTGGTTCTCCGACCCCGACTTCGGCATCACGAGCGACTACGAGGGCTTTCGCGCCGAGAGCGAGATCGGCGCGTGCAACGTCTACCGCGTCGACCCGGCGACGGGCGAGGTCCGGCTGGTCGCGGACGGATTCGGCGGTCCGAACGGCCTGGTCTTCTCGCCCGACGAGCGGCAGTTGTACGTCTCCGACACCCGCGCCGGCCAGATCCGCGTCTTCGACGTACGCGAGAACGGCACCCTGTCCGACGGCAAGGTCTTCGCCGAAGTGACGGACGATGTCAGCCGTTTCGACAACATCCGCTTCGACGACGAGGGCCGCCTGTGGGCGGCGGCCATGGACGGCGGGGTGCACTGCTACGACTCGGACGGCACCCTCATCGGCAGGCTCCGCGTTCCCGAGGCGGTCTCCAACATCGCCTTCGGCGGCCCGAAGAACAACCGCCTGTTCATCACGGCGACGACGAGTCTGTACTCGTTGGTGATGGCGGTGACGGGGGCTCCGCGGATCCGCCGGCCGGAGCTTCCGCGGCCAGCATGATGCGGCGGAGCATGTCGTTCAGCTGACGGCGCTCGTCCTTGTCGAGGACGGCGAGCAGCCGGTACTCCTCGTCGCCCAGTACGTCCATGGCGCCCAGCCAGGTCGCCCGCCCCGCGTCGGTGAGCTCGACGTCGACGCGGCGGCGGTCGGACGCGGAGGGCGTGCGGCGGACGAAGCCACGGCGTTCGAGCGCGTCCAGGCGGCCGGTGACTGAGGCGGGGGCGAGGTCGAGGTCGGCGGCGAGTTCGGAGGGTGCCGCCGTGCCGCCGCGCCCGGCGAGTTTGTGGAGCGTGTCGAACTCGGGGCGGTCCAGGTCGAAGTCGACCAGGGACTGTTCGCGGACCCGTCGCAGATGGACGGAGAGCTTCTTCATCCGGGTGACCGCGCCCTCGATGTCGGGGTCGAGGTCGGGCAACACGGGCTTCCAGCGCGCCACATGTTCGTCGGTCCAGTCGCGGTGCTCCATGGCGACGATGGTACGCAGATCCTTCGGCAGGAGATATTTCGTTGCCAAACTATTCGGTAGCGAAATACCCTGCCGGGCATGGCTCACCCCATGCGCACGCGCGCCTTCCGACTGCTCTTCCTCGGCCGCACGCTCTCCCTCCTCGGAGACTCCGCGATCCCCGCCGCCCTCGCCCTCGCCGTGTACGAGGCCACCGGCTCGACAAGCGCGCTCGCCCTCGTCCTGGGCTGCGCGATGGTGCCCAAACTTCTGCTGCTGCCGCTCGGCGGCGTGGTCGGCGACCGTTTCAACGCCCGTACGGTCGCGCTCACCACCGATGTCGTACGGTGCCTCACCCAGCTCCTCGTGGGAGCCGAACTCCTCGGTGGCGAGCCGCGGCTGTGGCACATCGCCGCCGCCGAGGCGGTCGGCGGTGCGGCCGGAGCGTTCGCGATGCCGACCGTGTCACCGCTGATCACCGGCACGGTGCGCGAAGAGGGGCTCGCGAAGGCCAACGCCCTGATGGGAGTTGCACAGAGTGCGACCCGGCTCGGCGGGCCCGCGCTCGCCGGGGTCCTCATCTACACCGTCGGGCAGGGCTGGGCCTTCGTACTCGACGGGGCGAGCTTCGCGGTCAGCGCCCTGCTCCTTGCGGCGATCCGGGTCCGCCATCTGCCCATACCGCGCCGCTCGCTGCTCGCCGACCTCAAGGAGGGCTGGAGCGAGGTCCGTTCCCGCGACTGGTACTGGACCAGCCTTGTCGCGCACGCCGCCTGGAACGGCGCGGCCGCCGTGCTGATGACGCTCGGACCGGCCATCGCCGTACGGGAATTGGGCGGCAAGGGGACCTGGGTCGTGCTGTTGCAGACCGGCGCCGCCGGACTCCTGCTCGGTTCGATCGCGGCGGGGCGGGCGCGGCCCAAGCGGCCTGTACTGATGGCCAATCTGGGGCTCGCGACCTATGTGCTGCCGCTCGGGCTGCTTGCGCTGTCCGCGCCCGCCCCGGCGACCATCGCGGCGTACGGCGTCGCCCAGGCCGGGCTCGGCTTCCTCTCCCCCATCTGGGAGACCTCGGTCCAGAAAGCGATCCCGGCGCACGCGCTGGCCCGGGTCTCCTCGTACGACTGGCTCCTCTCACTCGCGGCGATGCCGCTCGGCTATGCACTCGCACCGCTCGCGGCCGAGGCCTGGGGCCCCGCGGTGCCGCTCACGGTCGCGGCGGTCGTCGTGGGTGTGGCCTGCCTGGGTACGGCCGCGGTGCCGGGAGTGCGGCGGTTCGGGGTCACCGACCCGATTGTCAGTGGTGGGCCGTACCGTCAGGAGGAGTTGAGCTCGGGGAGGGGACCGGCACGATGACGGTGATCACGGACGGCCTGGAGACCAGGCTGTACGAGGCGGGGGTACGTCAGCGCAACCACGGCGGTGCGCCGGTGCGGGAGCTGCTGGAGTCCCTGACGCCCGACCAGCGCCGACGCGCCGCGCTCTGGATACACCGCAATCTGTGCCACGGCGGCGCCGGCCGCGACTGCGACTGGGCAGTGCCCTGGCTTTCACAACAGAACCTCGGCTGGACCACCGAGGAGGCCGACGAGCTGCTGCGGCGCCTGGTGGGGGCGGACGCGCTGGTCGATCCGGGGCAGCTGCTCCAGCAGTTCGGGGCGCTCACCCGACTGCCGCTGGCCGCGGCGGAGGAGGCGGGCAGCCACGACCGGCGGCTGCTGCGGGATGTGCGTCAGGCATCCCTGTCGGCCTGGGGAGGCCAGGAAGAGGGATCCGAGAACGTCACGATGCGGGCGCGTCTCGACGCCCTCATCGGGCCGGAGACGTCCGACGGCACCGGGCTGCCGCCGGTACTGCTCGACGACGAGGACGAGTTCGGGCCGCAGATGCGCACGGAACACCCAGAGCTGCTCGCCGCGCCCGGAGCCGCCGCACTCCTGGAGCACTGCGCGGCGCAGGGCAATGTGCGGGCGACCAAGCGGTGGCGCAAGCAGACCACAGCGCTCCTCGCGGACATGCAGCGGGGCGAGGAGACAGTGCGGGCACTGTTGGAAGGGATGGCCGGCCAGCGGGAGCATCCGGTGGCGGCGCCCGACTGGGTCGGCCGGCACACCGTGCCGGGGATCGCCGCCGAGGGCAACACCCGGCTGATGCGCGGGCTGCTGTGGGCCGCCGCAGGCATCGAGGCGGACTGGGTGGTGCCCGCTGTCGGTGCGGTCGCGCTCAACTCCGGTACGGGTACGGGCGGTTCGGGTGGCTACTGCCGCAGCGGCCGGATGGCGACCACGGCGGTCGCGGTCCTCGGCGACTTCGGCGGTACGCAGGGCGAGCAGGCCGTCGACTGGCTCGGCCGCATACAGCGCAGGATCCGCAACCGCACCGTGGCCAAGGGGATCACCGCCGCCCTGCAGGCCGTGGCCGAGCGCGGCGGGATCACCCCGTCCATGGTCAGGGAGCGGGCCGTGCCGTCCGTGGGCCTCGATGCGCGCGGCATCCGGGAGGAGCCGCTCGGCGCGTACACAGCGGTGCTGTCGGTTGCGGCGGCCGGGTCGCCCGCGCTCTCGTTCCGGGGGCCGCAGGGCCGGGTGCTGAAGTCCGCGCCGAAGGCGGTCCGCGAGGAGTTCGGCGAGCAACTGACCGACATCCGCTCCGCGTTGAAGCAGCTGCGCTCGCTGATGCCGGTCGAGCGCGCCCGGCTGGAGGAGCATCTGATGGCGGGCACCCTCTGGGCGGCCGTCGACTGGGAGCGGTACTACATCGACCATCCCGTGACCGGCACGATGGCCCGCACCCTGATCTGGGAGGCGAGCGCGGACGGGGGCGAGATGTGGTCGGCCGGGCTGCCGGAGCGTACGGCGGGCGGCTGGGCGCTGGCCGGGGCGGACGGCACGGCCGTCCCGGTGACGGACGGGGCCGTGCTGCGGCTCTGGCATCCGGTGCGGGCGGACGCCGACGAGATACGGATCTGGCGCGAGGAGCTCACCGATCGCGAGCTGCGTCAGCCGTTCAAGCAGGCCTTCCGGGAGGTCTATCCGCTCACCCCCGCCGAGGAGGAGACCCGCACCTACTCCAACCGCTTCGCCGGCCACGTCCTGCGCTACAACCAGGCGAAGGCGCTCATGGTGGAGCGCGGCTGGACGGGAAGCCATCTGGGGCACTTCGGCGACGGATACGCGGCCGAGATGCTTCGGGAACTGCCGCGCGCCGGTGAACTGACCATGAGTGAGGGCGAGTTCTGGCGGGCCAGGTTCTACATCGAGCTGGTCGAGCAGCAGTCGGACGGCGGGTTGGCATCCCTGTGCTCCACGGACCAGCTGCGCTTCGAGCGGCGGCGCGGGGCGCGCGGTCCGTGGGAGCTCGCCGACCTCGCCGCCGTACCGCCGCTGGTGCTGACGGAGGCGATGCGGGACGTCGATCTCTTCGTGGGAGTCGCGTCGATCGGGGCGGATCCGCAGTGGCGGGACCGCGGCGAGGAGCGAGCGTACGACGGGTACTGGGAGAGCTGGGCGTTCGGCGAGCTGACCGAGTCGGCCCGAATACGGCGCCAGTCGCTGGCCCGTCTGCTGCCGCGCACCCGGATCGCCGACCGCGTGGAGCTCACGGACCGCTTTCTCACGGTGCGCGGTGAGCTCCGCACGTACAAGATCCATCTGGGCTCGGGGAACATCCTGATGGAGCCCAATGACGCGTATCTCTGCATCGTGGTGGACCGTTCGGCGTCCGGCGCGAGCGGGGAGCGGCTCTTCCTGCCCTTCGAGGAGGACGGCGGGCTGCTGTCGCTGATCATGTCGAAGGCACTTCTACTGGCGGACGACGCGAGGATCACCGACCGCACGATCGCGGCCCAGTTGAGGCGCGACGCGTAGGCGGCACCTGACACCCGCGCCCAGCCACCCCTTCACCCATCCGCTTGAACATGTTCAAAAGGAGGGCTACAGTCCATGACGCCAGCTTTTGAACGCGTTCAAGGGAGGGTGGGGATGGACCTCACTGTTGTTGCGTATGTCGTCTACCTGCTGATCAGCGTGGCGCTCACCATCTGGGTGGCGCGGACCCTGAGCCGCAACGGACGCATCTTCATCGCCAGCGTTCTGCAGGGGGACGAGAAGCTGGCCGACGCCGTCAACCACCTCCTGGTGGTCGGCTTCTACCTGGTGAACCTCGGCTTCGTCGCCCTCTACCTCAAGGCGGCGGAAGGGGTCGAGGACGCCCGCGGGCTCTTCGAGGCGCTCTCGGTCAAGCTCGGCGTCGTACTCCTCGTACTCGGCGTCATGCACCTCGGCAATGTCTGGGTCCTCAACAAGATCCGCCGACGCGGAGTGATGGAGCGCCAGCAGACGCCGCCGGTCGGACCGCAGGGCTGGACGACCCCGGCAGGCCAGGGCCCGTGGGCCGCACCCGCCGCCGGGACCGGCGGGGCGTGAGCGCGATGGGCACCCCGGTCCGCAGACTGACAGTCCTCTACGACGCCCAGTGCACCCTCTGCGTCCATCTGCGCAGCTGGCTGCTGCGGCAGAGGCAGCTCGTGCCGCTGGACCTGGTGCCCGCCGGGTCGGTCGAGGCGCAGCGCAGATACCCGCGCCTCGACCACACCGCGACCCTGCGGGAGATCACCGTCATCGGCGACCGGGGCCAGATCTACACCGGGCCCGCCGCCTGGATCGTCTGCCTCTGGGCCCTGGCCGACTACCGGCCCAAGGCCCACTGGCTGGCCACCCCGGCCGGTCTGCCGTTCGTCCGCGTGACGATGCTCGCGGCCTCCAAGTACCGCGAGGCGACCGCTTCAGGAGGGGCCGTCGGGACGCCCTGCGACGACCGGTGCTCCGTCCCCGGTTAGGCTCGGACACCGTGACAGAAGCGAAGGCCCCCAAGAGCGAGCAGACCCGCACGCTCATCCTCGAAACCGCGCTCCGGCTCTTCCAGGAGCGCGGTTACGACAAGACGACCATGCGGGCCATCGCCAAGGAGGCAGGGGTCTCGGTAGGGAACGCGTACTACTACTTCGCCTCCAAGGAACACCTGGTCCAGGGTTTCTACGACCGGATCGGCGCCCAGCACCAGGCGGCGGTCCGGCCGATCCTCGACCAGGAGACGGATCTGGAGACCCGGCTCGCCGGGGTGCTGACGTCCTGGCTGGAGATCGCCGAGCCGTACCACGAGTTCGCCTCCCAGTTCTTCAAGAACGCGGCCGACCCGGAGAGCCCGCTCAGCCCGTTCTCCCCGGAGTCGGAACACGCCCGCGAGGCGGCCCTCTCCATCCACCGTGAGGTGCTGGCCGGTTCGAAGGCCAAGGTCGCCGACGAACTCGCCGATGTCCTCCCCGAGTTGATGTGGCTCTCCCAGATGGGACTCGTCCTGTACTGGGTCTTCGACCGCTCGGAGGGCCGCGAGCGCACCAGGAAGCTGGCCGAACGCGGAGCCCGGCTCACCACCCGAGGTGTCGCCCTCTCCCGGTTCCGGGTGCTGCGCCCGCTCGTACGGGAAGTGCACGAGCTGTTCAGGGACTTCCTGCCGGGGATGGCGGAGACCGCCGCCGCCCGCAAGAAGTAGCCCGCCGGGACCGGGCCGTCAGCGGCTCACTCCCAGGTCCGAGAGCACCACGTCATGGACCAGCGGATCGCCGCCGATCATGATGTGGCGGACCCAGGGCTCATGGATCCCCGCAGTTGCGGCCAGCAGATACGCGCCGCCGGCGGGCGCGGACAGGATGTACGAGCCGTCGGCCAGGGACTCCACCCGGTCGACCTGGCGGCCGCCCGGCGAGACGAGGGTGAGGATCGCGTCGCCGACCGGCTCGCCCGACTCCGTACGGACGAAACCGTGGACGGCGGACCCGACGGCCCCGGCTCCCGGCTCAGTACGGGGCGTCGGCACGGACACCGCAGGCTCCGGCGCGTCCTCCCGCGGCTCCACCGCCAGATGCGGCAGCCGCTTCTCAAGTCCGGCCGGCAGCCACCAGTTGGACTTCCCCAGCAGATGCATCGCCGCCGGCACCAGCGCCGTACGCAGGATGAACGCGTCCAGCGCCACCGCCGCCGCGAGCCCGATGCCCGCCATCGCGCCCTCCATGTCGCCGCTCAGCACAAAGGCGCTGAAGACGCAGATCATGATCAGGGCGGCGCAGTTGATGACGCGGCTGGTCTCGGCGAGGCCGACCCGTACCGCCCGCGCGTTGTCCTTCGTATGCACCCACTCCTCGTGCATCCGGCTGACCAGGAAGACCTGGTAGTCCATCGAGAGCCCGAACAGCAGCGACAGCATGATGACGGGCAGGAAGGCCGTGATCGGGCCCTCCTTGCCGAGGCCGAGCGCCTCCGCTCCCCAACCCCACTGGAAGATCGCGACCAGTACGCCGAAGGAGGCCGCGGCTGCGATCAGGTTCATCAGAGCGGCGGTCAGCGGGACGACGAGCGACCGGAACGCGATCAGGAGCAGCAGGAAGCCGAGCGCAATGATCGTTCCGATGAAGTACGGCAGCCGGTCGCCGGTCACTGCCGCGAAGTCCTTGAAGATCGCCGTGACTCCGCCGACATGGACCTCCTCGCCCGACTGCGGGATGACCTCGCCGCGCAGGGTGTCGATCAGCTGGTCCGTCGCCTCGGACTGTGGTGATGTCGTCGGGACGACCTGGATCACGGTGATGCCTGAGCCCGGCCTCGAGGGCAGCGCGACGGCCTGGGCGACGCCCTCCGTGGCGCGGACCTTGCCCACCAGAGCCTGGATGGCGGCCGGTTCGGCGTCCTTCGCGACCAGTTGCAGCGGCCCGTTGAAGCCGGGTCCGAAGCCCTCGGCCAGCAGGTCGTACGCCTGCCGCGTGGTCGTGTCCTTCTTGTGGTTGCCCTGGTCGGTCGCGCCGAGCCGCAGGGACAGCACGGGGATCGCGAGCGCGGCCATCACCACGACCGCGACCAGCGCGATCGACCTGGGCCGCTGCTGCACGGTCGCGGACCAGCGGGCGGCGGCGCCGCCCGACTCCACGGGCTCCGGACCGTGGGCGGCGAGCCTGCGACGCTGGCGCCTGCTCAGCACCCGCTTGCCCAGGACGCCGAGGAGCGCGGGCAGCAGGGTGATCGCGGCCAGCACGCTCAGTACGACGGTGAGCGAGGTGGCGATCACCACGCCGTCGAGGAACCGCATGTTCATCACGAGCATCCCGGCGAGCGCGATGCACACCGTGCCACCCGCGAAGAGCACCGCGCGCCCGGAGGTGTTCAGCGCGGTGACCGCCGAGTCCTCGGGCGCCAGGCCCCGCAGAATGCCCTTGCGATGGCGCGTGACGATGAACAGCGCATAGTCGATGCCGACGCCGAGACCGATCAACGAGCCGAGCAGCGGGGCCACTTCGGGCACGTCCGTCACATGGCTGAGCAGCGTTGTCGACAGCATTCCGGTGCCGACCCCGAAGATGGCGATCACCAGCGGCAGCACCATCGCGAAGAGCGAGCCGAAGGCCAGGAAGAGGACGACTGCCGCGGCGGCGATGCCGACCATCTCGGCGGTGCCGGTCGGCGGTTCCTGGATACGCGTGATCGCCTGTCCGCCGAGCTCGACATCAAGGCCCGCCCGCTCGGCGTCCTGTGCGGTGTCGACGACGTCCTCGACCAGCTTCTTCGGCACACCGTTGGCCTGTTCGGCAAAGGTGACCTGGGCGTAGGCGATCCGCCCGTCCTTGCTGATCTGAGCCGCGCCTGCCGGGGCGTACGGGCTCGCGACGTCGCCGACGCCCTTCATGCCCGCGATCTCCTTGAGCGCGAGCTCGATCCGTTCCCGTACCGCCGCATCGCGCGCGGATCCTTCGGTGACCCGCCACACCACTGTGTCGGTGTCGCCCGAGCTCTCCGGGAATGCCTTGAGCATCAGGTCGTACGCGTGTGTGGAGTCGGTGTCCGGAAGGCTGAAGCTGTTCGAGTAGTTGGTGCCCGCCGAACTGCCCGCGGCCCCCAGGCCGAACAGCGCCCCCACCCACAGCACCAGGACCACCAGCCGATGCCGATAGCACCAGCGTGCCAATGCCGCCACGATTCCTGCCCCCTTCGTCGATCGGTCTCCCCCGGGCCGGTCTTCAGAATCGGCTGCGGACGCGGTCCGTGGCGTGGCGCGGCCATGACTCTCAAGGAACTCCAAGACAGTGACCGGCCCTCCGCGCAGGGATCACGCCGATACTGAGGACATGGACCACGAGGGAGCGACCGTGCTGGTCGTCGAGGACGAGCCGAGCATCGCCGACGTCCTCGCCATCGCACTGCGCTATCACCGTTTTGAGGTGATTACGGCGGGAAGCGTACGGCAGGGACGGCAGCTGGCCGGGCAGACGCGCCCCGATGTGGCGCTGCTGGATGTGATGCTTCCGGACGGCGACGGGCGGGTGCTGGGGCGTGAACTGCGGGACGCGCACCCCGGGACGGCCGTCGTCTTCCTCACCGCGCGCGATGCGCCCGCCGAGATCGTGGGCGCGCTCGGCTTCGGCGACGACTACATCACCAAGCCGTTCAACGTCGACGAGGTGGTGGCCCGCATCAGGGCCGTACTGCGCCGCACCCGGCCCGCCGATGTGCTGCCCGTACGCCCGCCGCTGCGCTACGGCGATCTGGAGCTGGACGACGCGACCTACGCGGCGCGGCGCGCGGGCCGCTCGGTGCAGCTCACCCCCACCGAGTACGCGCTGCTGCGCTTTCTCGTGCGCAACGGCGGCCGCATCGTCCCCAAGGAGCAACTGCTGCGCCACGTCTGGCAGTACGAGCACCAGCCCGAGTCGACCGTCGTCGAGACCTACATCAGCTATCTGCGGCGCAAGCTCGACCCCCTGGGGCCACCGCTGATCACCACCCGGCGGGGCTTCGGATACGGACTCGCATGAGGCGCCCGCCTGGTCCGAGGCGCTGGATACGGGCCCGCGCGCGGCGCCACCACCGCGGAATCCACTCCCTGCGCGCCAAACTCACCCTGGTCAACGTGTGCGTGCTGACCCTCGGCATCGTCGCGGCCACCGCGGTCAGCCTGATGGGCATGCGGCACTATCTGCTGGACCGCGTGGACACCGAGCTGATCGGCAGCCGCACAGCGCTGCAGCGGACGGGATTCACGCAGAAGGAGATCGAGACGATCAGCGCCATCGGTGAACTGGGAGCCCAGTTCAGTGAATCGGGGGCGGGCGGCCTGCCGCGCTCCGACACGATCATGGTGGCCGTCGACGCGAAGCGCGAGCCGATCTCCTTCGCGGGCATCGCCCCCACCGACCGGCAGCGCGAACTCGCCGCCGCGGTCGGCGATCCGGGCAAGCCGGCCGACTCCGCCGAGCCCCGGGACGTGAGCGTGGGAGGAGATCCGTACCGCACGGTCTCCACCCGGCTCGGCGACGGCACTGTGGTCGTTCTGGCGACCGACACCGGCTCCGTGCACTCCTCGCTGAAGAAGGCCCTAAAACTCGATCTCGCCTTCGGCACCGTCCTGTTGGCGCTGCTGGCCCTGCTCACCATGCTCGGCGCCCAGCACCGGCTGCGGCCGCTGGAGGACATGGTGGAGACGGCGTCCGCCATCGCCGAGGGCGATCTGACCCGGCGTGTGCCCGCCGGACGTGATCCGGTCACCGAGATCGAGCAGCTGCGAAACGCCCTCAACTCCATGCTCCACCAGGTCGAGTCGGCCTTCGAGACCCGCGAGCACAGCGCCGCCCAGCTGCGCCGGTTCGTCGCGGACGCCTCGCACGAGCTGCGTACACCGCTGTCCGCGATCCGCGGCTATCTCCAGCTGTACGACAAGGGGATGCTGCGCGAGCCCGCCGAACGGACCCGGGCGCTGGCACGGATGACGGCTGAGGCCGACCGGATGGGACGGCTCGTCGAGGAGCTGCTGACGCTGGCCCGCCTCGACCAGCAGCCCCAACTGAGGGTGAGCGCGGTCGACCTGAGCCGTCTGGTGCGCGACGCGGCGGACGATCTGCGGGCCCAGCAGCCGCAGCGCCCGGTCGCCGTCGCGGCCGAGGGCGCGATGATCGTGCGGGGCGACGAGTCGGGGCTGCGGCAGGTCGTCGGCAATCTGCTGGCCAATGTCCGCGCCCACACTCCGGCTCACGCGCCGGTACGCGTGGAGCTGGAGCGTGCGGACGGCGACGGTCACGGTCCCGGCGCGGTACTGCTGCGGGTGGCGGACGAGGGTCCCGGCATGGCCCGCGAGGACGCCGACCGTATCTTCGACCGCTTCTTCCGCGCCGGCGGCGAAGGCAGCGGGCCGGCAGGCAGCGGACTCGGCATGGCGATCGTGCAGGCCGTGGTCGCCTCGCACGGGGGCGAGGTGACGATCCGGACCGCGCCGGGCGAGGGCCTCGCGGTGACGGTCGCGCTCCCGGCGGCAGCCCGTACAGCACAGGCCGAGGCGGTGTCCTAGCCGCTCAGATCCAGCCGAGTTCCCACAGCCTCCAGACTCCGGTGCCGTCCGACAGATACTGCGCGCCGCTGACGTTCTCGCTGCTCAGTACGTAGTCCTTCTTCTGCCACAGCGGCACGAGCGGCACATCCTTGGCGACCTCCCGTTGCAGCGACTTGAAGTCGTCCGTGGCGCGGGGGCGTTCGCCGTACTGCTGGGTGGAGGCGATCAGCTTGTCGACGGTCGCGCTCTCATAGCCGCTGTGGAGGGTCGAGTCCTTGCCGACGAGCGGCTGGCTGAAGTTGTCGGGGTCCGGGAAGTCCGGGATCCAGCCGATGGTGTACGCGTCGTACTTGCCGGCCCCGTACCCCTTCTGGAACACCTTCCAGTCCTCGGCGACGACCTTCACCTTGAACAGCTTGGTCGCCTCCAGCTGGCGTCGCAGCTCGGCCGCCTCCTGCGCCGGGCCGCTGTCCGCGCGGTGCACCAGGGTGAAGCTCACCGGGGTCTGGATCCCGGCGTCGTCGAGCAGTTCCCCGGCGCGCTTCGCGCTGGGCTTCGGATAGGCGTCGAAGAAGGGGTTGATGTGCGCCAGGGTTCCCTGCGGGATCAGGGAGTACAGCGGCTGCACCGTGGCGTGGTAGACCGAAGTGGCCACCTTGGGGCGGTCGATGACCGCGGCGATCGCCTGCCGCACGGCCTTCTTCGCCATCGGCGAGCCGGGCCGTACGTTGAAGACGAGGTTGCGGATCTCGGCGGTGTCCGACTCGCTGACGCGCATGCCCGACTCGCCGGGGTCGAGACCGGCAAGGAGCTTCGCGGGCAGCTGACGGTGTGTGACATCGAGCTGCCCCGCCTTCCAGGCCGCCGCGAGTTCGTCGGACCCCTCGAAGTAGCGGACCAGTACGGGCCCGCCGGTCTTCGTCAGTGCGCCCTTGTACTTGGGGTTGGGCACGAGCCTGGCCCTGGATCCGGGCTCGTACTCCTTCAGTACGTACGGTCCCGAACCGTCCACGCTGTTGCCCTCGCGCAGGCTCTTCTCCGGGTACTGACTGCGGTCGACGATCGAGCCCGCGCCGGTGGCGACCTTCTGGGGGAACGTCGCGTCGCGGGTACGGAGGTTGAACGTGACCGTCTGCCCCTGGGCAGTGACGTTCTTGAGGGTGGAGAAGAGGGGCTGCGGGCCGACGTCCGTCTTGATGCGCAGCATCCGCTCGAAGGAGTACTTGACGTCCTCGCCGGTGATTTTGCGGCCGTTGGCGAAGGTGAGGTCGTCGCGCAATTCGCACTGGTACGTCTGGAGCGTCATCCCGACGAAGTCGCAGTCGCGGGCGGCGTCGGGGACCGGGGTGACACCGTTGGGCTTGAAGGTCAGCAGCGACTGGTAGACGTTGCTGTACATGGCCCAGGAGCCGGCGTCGTACGCCCCCGCGGGATCGAGCGACGTGACCACATCCGTGGTGCCGACGGTGATCGTTGACTTGCTGATCTGATCGGACGGCAGTAACTGCCAGCCGCCGACGGCCGCGGCCAGAACCACCACACAAGTGACGAGAATCCGCAGACGGATCGACTGCATCGTCAAGCTCCCCTTCACGCCCACCCCTGTTCGTGATAGGTCGCTTAGCCAATCACAGGGCCTTCACAAGAGGAAGGGATGACTTATGGCTCACAGGCAACTGTGACAACAGCTATGCCTGCGCCATGCCAAAGCCATTCCTGCGCCATGTGGATGACATGGGTTGGCTATGCCTGACGGGATGCGAGCTGTACGACGGTGATGTCCGAGGGGGCTCCGACGCGTACGGGCGGGCCCCATGCGCCCGCGCCCCTCGTCACGTACAGCTGGGTGTCTCCGTACCGTTCGAGCCCGGCGACGGTCGGATTGGCAAGGGCGGCGAGGTAGTTGCCCGGCCAGAGCTGGCCGCCATGGGTGTGGCCGGAAAGCTGCAGGTCCACGCCGTGCTTGACGGCGTCATGGATGACGACGGGCTGATGCGCGAGAAGCACGGACGCGCGGGTGCGGTCCCGTTCGCCGAGCGCCTTGGCGAAGTCCGGGCCGTCGCCCTCGCTCTCGCCCGCGACGTCGTTGACCCCGGCGAGATCGAAGCCGCCGATCTCGACGCGCTCGTTGCGCAGCGGGTGGAGTCCGAGCTCGCGGACGTGGTCGACCCACTCCTCGGCGCCGGAGAAGTACTCGTGATTTCCGGTCACGAAGAACGACCCGTGGCGTGAGGTGAGCTGCGCGAGCGGTTCGGCGGCGGGCCCGAGGTCTGCCACGCTGCCGTCGACGAGGTCCCCGACGACGGCGACGAGGTCGGGCGACGTGGCATTGATGGTGTCGACGATCCGCTGGGTGTGGCCGCGCCCGAGGATGGGTCCGAGGTGAATATCGCTGACGACGGCGATCCGGAAACCGTGGGCGGCCCGCGGAAGTCTGGCCAGCGGAACGGTGACGCGCTTCACACGGGGCCCGCAGAGGACACCGTAGGTCCCGTACGCCACGGTTCCGAGGGCAACGGCGGCGGCACCACCACCGACGACACGCGACACGAACACCCGCCGCGAGACCGTGCGCCGGCCGATGGTGCCCGCGTCGTCCGCCTCGGCCTCGTCCGTACGGGCCATCCCCTCGGCCGGGGCCGGGCGGGGCTCCGCGGTGCGCGTCGCACCAGCGGGCTCGTGCGGCGCGGCCGCGCCAACCGGCGCCTGGCCGGCGGCGTCAGCCGTACCCGCGGCGAAGCCGCCGGGCGTCTCGGCTCCAGTCGGATCCGCCGCCGCGGCGAAGCCCGCGGCCGGCGGACCGGGGGTCCGGGGGACCCGTCCCCCGGTTTCGGGAAGGGGCGGGGTGGGGGAATTCCCCCCTGCTACCCGCACCAGCAGCGGCCGCACAACCTCCCCCACCAGCAGCCCCAGCACGAGATACAGCAGCACCGCCAGCCACAGATACCCCGGCCACGCCACCACTCGCTGCAGCCAGAACGGCGCCCCCGCCCGCCCCGAGACCAGTGCCGCCACCGACAGCAGCGGCAGTACCCACACCGCCGCCGTGCCCACCCGCCGCGCCGTGCCCCCGCGCGCCGTCGTGTCGCGGACCAGCCGTCGCCATACGTACCAGTGCACCCCTGCCAGCAGGGCGAGAACCAGGAGCACCACAAGCAGGACGACCACCAGCACGGACCGCTCCCCTATTCGTTGTGCGCTTCGCGCGTTTCGTGCCGCAAGGCGCGTACGCCACGCAACCCGATCACTCCGACGACCGTCCCCAGAACAAAGGACGTAATGGCGAGCAGCAGATGGACCCAGAAGTACGCCGTCGGGTCACCCGCGTCGTCGAAGGCGAGCCCGCTGCCGTCCTTCCACAGGTTCTTGACGAAAGTGATCCAGATGAACCAGCTCCACACCCCGAAAGCGAGCAGGAACCAGGAGACGGGGCGGCTGAGCTTCATGGACTCAGTATCGCGTCCGTCCTCCGACCGGGTCCTCCGGGGTGGGCTGTCCCGGCGTTCCTCCCGGCGGGTCATCGAGCTGATGAGCATATTTTCTTCACGGCCCTGTACGTTCTCGTCCGTGTCTGCTCTGAAGAAGACCGCGCTGACGGTCACCGCCGCCACGTTGCTGCCCGCACTCGCCGTCGTGCCCGCTGCGGCCGACAGCCATGACTACAGGGCAGGCAGGAAGCACCCGAACCCACCCGCCTCCATGTCCTCGGTCGGCGGAAGCCAACTGGGCAAGGCCGGCACGCAGGTCAGCCTCGGACCCGGCGCGCCCGTGCTGCCCCAGGATCTGAGCGGCCGGTCCTGGATCGTCGCGGACGCCGAGAGCGGCGAGGTGCTGGCCTCGCACAACGCCCACTGGCGGCTCCCCCCGGCGTCCACGCTCAAGATGCTGTTCGCGGACACCGTGCTCCCCCGGCTGCCCAAGGACGAGATCCACATGGTGACCGAGGCCGAACTCGCGGGCGTCGGCGAGGGCAGCAGCCTGGTCGGGGTCAAGGAGGACCACACCTACTCCGTCCACGATCTGTGGCTCGGCGTCTTCCTGCGCTCCGGCAACGACGCCGTGCATGTGCTGGCCGAGATGAACGGCGGCGTTCCCAAGACGGTCCAGGACATGCAGGCGCACGCCGACGAGCTCCAGGCGCTCGACACGCATGTCGTCTCGCCCGACGGCTACGACGCCACCGGCCAGGTCTCCTCCGCGTACGACCTGACCCTCATCGCCCGCAGCGGCATGCAGAAGAAGGACTTCCGGGAGTACTGCTCCACCGCGCACTCCACGTTTCCGGGCGAGCAGGAGCCGGGCAAGAAGCGCGAGACCTTCGAGATCCAGAACACCAACCGCCTGCTCACCGGCGACGACGGCATCTCCCCGTACAAGGGCATCGCAGGCGTCAAGAACGGCAACACCACCCACGCGGGCGCGACCTTCACCGGTGTCGCCGAGCGCAACGGCAAGGTGCTGCTCGTCACCGTCATGAACCCGGACTCCGGCGAGAGCCAGGCCGTCTACAAGGAAGCGGGCCGACTGCTCGACTGGGGCTTCTCGGCGGCCGGAAAGGTCACGCCGGTCGGCGAGCTGGTCGCGCCGAGGTCTGCGACACCCCCGGCCTCCAACGGCAACGAACCGGTCAACAACGGCGCGCCGGCCAAGAAGGCCGTCGTGAAGGAGAGCTCCGGCGGCATCGGCATCGCGCTCGCCATCACCGGCGGGGCGCTGGTGTTGCTCGCGGCCGGGGTCTTCCTCGTCAACCGCCGCTGGCCGCTGCGCCGTCGCTAGCGTCGTCGACGGCTCTCTTGCTCTGCGTCGCCGTCCACGCCGCGCAGAACAGCAGCAGCTTGGCCGAGAAGTTGATCCACAGCAGCAGGGCGACCGGGACGCCGAAGGCGCCGTACATGCTCTTCGACGCGACGCCCCTCATATAGCCGCCGAGCAGCAGCTTGAGCAGTTCGAAGCCGACCGCGCCGAGCAGCGCCGCCACCACCAGGCGGCGGCGCTGCGGTTGAACGCCCGGCAGCAGTGTCAGCAGATACAGAAGCAGCAGGAAGTCGGCGACGACGGCGATCCCGATGCCCGCGACCTGGAGCAGTACCCCACCGGCTCCGCCCTTGTCGATGCCGAGCCGGTCGGCGCTCCAGCCGACGGCGGTCGAGCCGAGGCCCGACGCGGCGATCGAGGCGAGCGCGGTCGCGCCGAGCCCGAGCAGTACGCCGGCGTCCTTGAGCAGGCGCAGAATCGGGTTGCCCTTGTCCTCGTCGTCCAGCTCCCACACGGCCCGCAGGCAGTCCCTTATCGAGCCGACCCAGCCGATGCCGGTGACGAGCAGCAGCGCGCCCGCGACAAGTCCGACCGTGCCCGCGTTGGCGACCAGGGAGTTGATGTCGAGCTGGTCGGAGATACCGGGCACCTGCTCGGTGATCTTGTCCTCGATCTTCTTCAGCTGATCCTTGTCGAGCAGCGCGGCACCGACCGCGGCGGCCACGGTGATCAGCGGGAAGAGCGCGAGAAAGCTGATGAACGTGATCGCGGCGGCGAGCCGCGACCAGTGCACCCTGTCGAGCGTCTCGTAAGAACGCCAGGCATGGGTGCGCATCAGGCGGACGACGAGCGGTCCGATGACGGGGAGCTTGGTCAGCCAGTCCATGTCGTACGCGTACCCTCCACGCGGAACACCAGCGTCCGGGTCCCCCAGAATCGCAGGCACGTGGCGAGGAACATGCCAACGCCGAGCCCGGAAACCGTGTCCGCGCGCGCCGAGGTGAGTCCGAGGCCGTGGTGCGAGACGGCGAGACAGAGCAATTGCACGAGCGCGCCCGCAAGATTGACGCCGAAGAACGCGGCGTACTCGCGCAGGCCGACGCATCTGCGCCGGTAGGTCCCGAGCGCGTTGCCGAGATACGCGACGGTGCACCCGGCGAGGAAGGACAGAGCCTTGGCGCTCAGCGGCTCCCAGCCGCCGGGGCCGCGCAGCCAGAGGAAGACGCCGAGGTCGGCGCCGTACGCACAGCCTCCGACCAGTACGAACGAGCTCAGCTCGGACCAGACGAGGGGCTTCACAGGTCGGCGACCGCCAGTCCGTACATCGCCGCCCACACCAGTCCGATGACGGCGAGCGCCGGGTCGCGCAGCACCACGTCCTCGGGCGCGCCGGCCGTGCCGCGGTCCGCGAAGACCGCGTACCGCAGCACCGCCAGGATGAAGGCGATCATCGACAGCTGCCGCCAGGGCAGCAGCGCCTGGGCGGCAACCCCGCCGCTCTCCAGGGCCCACAGGCAGTAGGCGAGCACGGCGACTCCGGCCGCGAGCTGCCAGACGAAGCGCAGATAGCCGGTCGTGTACTCGTCGAGCAGCGCCCGGGTCGCGCCCTTGGCTTCCTCCATCTGGACGGCTTCGGAGTACCGCTTGGCCGCGACCATGAACAGCGCGCCGAAGCCGGTCGTGATCAGGAACCAGCGGGACAGCGGGATGCCGAGCGCGACCCCGCCGATCATCGCGCGCATCAGGAAGCCGGTGGTGACGACGGCGAGATCGACGACGAGGACGTGCTTGAGCCAGATGCAGTAGGCGAGTTGCATCGACAGATACGCGGTCAGCAGCGCGCCGGTCATGGGGTTGCACAGGGCAGCGGCACCGGCGATCGCGGCCGCGGCGAGGACGGCGCCGACCACGTACGCGACGGTCACCGGCACGTCCCCGGCGGCGACGGGCCGGCGGCGCTTCACCGGGTGGGCGCGGTCCGCTTCGGCGTCGCGGGCGTCATTGACCAGATAGACGGCCGCGGCTGCCGCGGTGAACAGGGCGAAGACGATGGCCAGTTGGACCACGGTGTGCCGGGATGCCAGGTCCCCGGCGGCGGCGGGCGCGGCCACGACGAGAACGTTCTTGATCCACTGGCGCGGGCGCGCGGTCCTGAGCAGTCCGACGGGCAGACTCACCGTCCGGTCCTGCGCGGGGCGTGGGGGCCGCCGGGGCCGTTCGGGCCGCTCCAGCAGCGCGGTCCCGCGCTCAGCCATGCCGCCCCCCGTAACTGGGTGCCGCGCCCAATGGAGCCCCGGCAAGGGCCCACCGGACCCCCAGCCGCGCCGCGAGCCCCCCAAGCACCGCCCCGGCCGCGACATCCGTCGGGTAGTGGACCCCGACGACCAGCCGCGAGACGCACATCGCGGCGGCCAGCGGCGGCGCCAGCCGCCGTCCGGCCGGGCCCAGCGCCCCGAAGGCGACCGCGGCCGCGGCCGCCGATGTGGCGTGCGAGCTGGGAAAGGAGTGGCGGCTCGCGGTGCGGACGAGGGGGTCGCCGGAGCGCAGTTGGGGGCGGGGACGGCGCACGGCCCGCTTGATGCCCATGCTCGCCAGATGTGCCGCGCCGACCAGGGCCGTGGCCCTCAGCCAGGCGCCACGGCGCTCGCGGTCGGCGGCAGCGCCCGCGAGCCCGGCGGCGAGCCAGAGCGCGCCGTGCTCGCCGGCATGGGAGAGCGCGCGGGCGGCCGCGGCGATGCGCGGTTGGCTGCCGCAGTCGCGCATCGCCGCCAGCAGCCGCCGGTCGGCGGCCGCACAGTCGACGTATCTCATTTGCCACCCCTTCTCATGAGCCAGGGGCGACTCTTCTCGGCGAACCGGCCGACTTTCGCGCCATTCTTTGATGACACTCGGATAATCACCCATTCCGGCGAGTCTCGTGAGGCACTGCCAAATTGGGGCATACGCGGCGATACGGTCGGAGTCATGGCCGCCGACACCTGCCGCACCACCCACGCCAGCGCCGATACCCGTACGACTCCGGAGCTGGTGACCGGCTGGGGGCGGACCGCGCCGACGAGCGCCCGCCTGCTGCGTCCCCGTACCGCCGAAGAGGCCGCCGCCGCCGTCCGGGAGTGGGGGGCGCGCGGCGGCATCGCGCGCGGACTCGGCCGGGCGTACGGCGACGCGGCGCAGAACGCCGGCGGATCCGTCCTCGACATGACCGGCCTGAACCGCATCCGCACGATCGACGCCGACGCGGGCACCGTGGTGTGCGACGCGGGCGTGAGCCTGCACCGGCTGATGGAAGTGCTGCTGCCGCTCGGCTGGTTCGTGCCGGTGACGCCCGGGACCCGCTATGTCACGGTCGGCGGCGCGATCGGTGCCGACATCCACGGCAAGAACCACCATGTCTGCGGCTCGTTCTCGCGCCATGTGCGCGCCCTGGAGCTGCTGACCGCGGACGGCTGCGTACGAACGGTCCTGCCCGGCAGTGACCTCTTCGACGCGACCACGGGCGGCATGGGCCTGACCGGCGTGATCCTTTCGGCGACCGTGCAGCTCCAGCGCGTGGAGACCTCTCTGATGTCCGTCGACACCGAACGGGCGGCGGATCTCGACGACTTGATGGCACGGCTCACCGCCACCGACCACCACTACCGGTACTCGGTCGCCTGGATCGACCTCCTCGCGCGCGGCCGTGCGCTGGGGCGCTCGGTCCTCACCCGCGGGGAGCACGCGCCGCTGGACGCGCTGCCTCCGAGCGCCCGCCGAGCCCGGCGCGCCCCTCTCGACTTCCGCCCGGGACAGCTGCCTGCGGCCCCCGGCTTCGTACCGGAGGGCCTCCTCGGACGCACCACGGTCGGGCTCTTCAACGAGCTCTGGTACCGAAGGGCGCCCCGCTCGCGCACCGGTGAGCTGCAGAAGATCTCGGCCTTCTTCCATCCGCTGGACGGTGTTCCGCACTGGAACCGGATCTACGGCCGCGGCGGCTTCGTCCAGTACCAGTTCGTCGTCGGGTACGGGCACGAGGAGGCCCTGCGCCGGATTGTGCGCCGGATCGCGCGGCGCGGCTGCCCCTCGTTCCTGGCGGTCCTGAAGCGCTTCGGCGAGGGCGATCCGGGCTGGCTGTCGTTCCCGATGCCCGGCTGGACGCTCGCCCTGGACATCCCGGCCCGGCTGCCGGGGCTCGGCGCCTTCCTGGACGAGCTGGACGAGGAGGTCGCGACGGCCGGTGGCCGGGTCTATCTGGCGAAGGACTCCAGACTGCGCCCCGAACTGCTCGCCGAGATGTATTCACGGCTGCCCGAATTCCGTTCCCTGCGGGCCGGCCTGGACCCCGGCGGAGTCTTCACCTCAGACCTCGCCCGCCGCCTCTCCCTCTGACCCTGCCGCCATACAAGGAGCACACCAGCCATGAAGGACGCCTTCGGCACCCCGCAGTCCCTGCTCGTCCTCGGCGGCACGTCGGAGATCGGCCTGGCCACAGCCCGGCTGCTCATCGCCCGCCGCACCCGCACCGTCTGGCTGGCGGGCCGCCACGCGCCCTCCCTGGAGGACGCGGCCTCGGACCTCCGCGCGCTCGGGGCCGACGTCCGCACCGTCGCCTTCGACGCCCTGGACTGCGGCTCCCACGCGGAGGTGCTGGGCAAGGTCTTCGCGGAGGGCGACATCGACCTGGTGCTGCTGGCCTTCGGTGTCCTCGGCGACCAGGCGAACGACGAGGCCGATCCCCCGGCAGCCGTGCGGGTCGCCCAGACCAACTACACGGGGGCCCTCTCGGCCGGTCTGGTGTGCGCGGCGGCGCTGCAGCACCAGGGGCACGGCTCGCTGGTGATGCTCTCCTCCGTCGCGGGCGAGCGCGCCCGCCGCGCGAACTTCATCTACGGCTCGAGCAAGGCCGGCCTGGACGCCTTCGCGCAGGGACTGGGCGACGCGATGCACGGGACAGGCGTGCACGTCATGGTCGTACGCCCCGGATTCGTACGTACGAAGATGACGGCCGGGCTGCCCGATGCGCCGCTCGCCACCACCCCCGAAGCGGTCGCCGCGGCCATCGAGCACGGGCTGCGGCGCAGGTCGGAGACGGTGTGGGTACCGGGCGCCCTGCGCATGGTGATGTCGGCGCTACGGCATCTGCCGCGTCCGCTCTTCCGCAGACTGCCCCTCTGACGGGACGGCCGGGGTCAGGAGGTGGCGGCGGGCTCGTCGACCGGGGCGCCCTGAGCGGGGACGGCCGCGATGCCGCCCCCGAAGGCGTACTCATGGAGCTTGCGCCACACGCCGTCCGAGCCCTGCTCGTACAGCGCGAAAGCGGCGCAGGTCCAGGCCGCCTCGTACTCGGAGAGCTCTTCGTACGCCCGGTCCATCGCCTCTTCGGCGATGCCGTGCGCCACGGTCACATGCGGGTGGTACGAAAACTGCAGCTCACGGACCAGGGGCCCGGACGCGTCCCGCACCCGCTTCTGCAGCCAGGAGCAGGCCGCCGCGCCCTCGACGACCTGGACGAAGACGACGGGCGAGAGCGGACGGAAGGTTCCGGTGCCGGACAGCCGCATCGGGAACGGGCGGCCGTTCGCCGCGACCGCGGCCAGATGCGCCTCGATCGCGGGCAGCGCCTCGGCGTCGACCTCGGTGGGCGGGAGGAGGGTGACATGCGTGGGAATGCCGTGCGCGGCGGGATCCCCGAAGCCCGCGCGCCGCTCCTGGAGCAGGCTGCCGTAGGGCTCCGGGACCGCGATCGAAACGCCGAGCGTTACGGTCCCCACGTCGTTCTCCTCAGTCGTCGGTCGGTAGGTGTGCAGCCGCCAGTGTGGCGGCTGCACCGTATGTGTGGCCAGAGTCCTTGGACACAGTGCGGATTCAGTGATGACTCAGTACCAAATCGTGCGCACTCAGTGCTTCGCCGGCAGGAACCCGACTCTGTCGAAGACCGAGGCCAGGGTCTCGGCGGCCACCGCGCGAGCCTTCTCCGCGCCCTTGGCCAGGATCGAGTCCAGCGTCTCGGGGTCGTCCAGATATTCCTGCGTACGGGTACGGAAGGGGGTGACGAAATCCACCATGATCTCGGCGAGGTCCGTCTTCAGCGCCCCGTACATCTTGCCCTCGTACTCCGCCTCCAGCTCGGCGATGCTCTTGCCGGTGAGGGTGGACTGGATGGTCAGCAGGTTAGAGATGCCCGGCTTCTCCACGGGGTCGAAGCGGATGACGGTGTCGGTGTCCGTGACCGCGCTCTTGACCTTCTTCGCGGTCGCCTTCGGCTCGTCGAGCAGATTGATCAGGCCCTTGGGCGTGGACGCCGACTTGCTCATCTTGATCGACGGGTCCTGGAGGTCGTAGATCTTCGCGACCTCCTTGACGATGTACGGCGCCGGGATGGTGAACGTGTCACCGAAGCGGGTGTTGAAGCGCTCGGCAAGGTCACGGGTGAGCTCGATGTGCTGGCGCTGGTCCTCGCCGACCGGGACGGCGTTGGCCTGGTAGAGCAGGATGTCCGCGACCTGCAGGATCGGATACGTGAACAGGCCGACGGTGGCGCGGTCGGTGCCCTGCTTGGCGGACTTGTCCTTGAACTGCGTCATCCGGGAGGCCTCGCCGAAGCCGGTGAGGCAGTTCATGATCCAGCCGAGCTGGGCGTGCTCGGGGACGTGGCTCTGGATGAAGAGGGTGCAGCGCTCGGGGTCGAGACCGGCGGCGAGCAGCTGGGCGGCGGCGAGCCGGGTGTTGGCGCGCAGCTCGGCCGGGTCCTGCGGCACGGTGATCGCGTGCAGGTCCACGACCATGTAGAACGCGTCGTGGGTCTCTTGCAGCGCCACGTACTGACGGATCGCACCGAGGTAGTTCCCGAGGTGGAACGAGCCTGCGGTGGGCTGAATACCGGAGAGCGCGCGGGGTCGGTCTGAGGCCATGCTCATCATTCTCTCAGGTGTGGAACCGATCTCCGGCCGCCGGTGTATGAAAGGTGTGAGGGCGCGGGAGGGGACCCTGCAGACGGGTCCGGAGGGGGGCCGCATCGTCGAGGACGAGCGTGCGGTGATCGCGCGGGTGCGCGCCGGAGAGCCGGAGGCGTACGCGGAGCTGGTGCGCGCCCATACGAATGTGGCGCTGCGGGCTGCCGTGGCCTTCGGGGCGGGTGCGGACGCGGAGGACGTGGTCCAGAACGCCTTCCTCAAGGCGTACCAATCGCTCGGCCGTTTTCGGGACGGCGCGGCATTCCGTCCGTGGCTGCTGCGGATCGTGGTCAATGAGACGAGGAACACAGTGCGCTCGGCAGTGCGGCTGCGGGCGCTCGCCGGACGGGAGGCGCTGCTGCTCGGCTCCGAGCCGCTGATACCGGAGTCGGCGGACCCGGCGGTGGCGGCGCTCGCGGAGGAGCGGCGGACGGCGCTGCTGGCGGCGCTGGAGGAGCTCAGCGAGGAGCAGCGGCAGGTCGTCACCTACCGCTATCTGCTGGAAATGGACGAGGCGGAGACGGCTGAGGCGCTGGGCTGGCCGCGGGGCACGGTGAAGTCCCGGCTGAACCGGGGGCTGGCGAGGCTGGGCCGGGTCATAGGAGCGAAGGGAGGTGAGGAGCGTGAGTGACGAGGAGCGTGGCGGGGGTCGTCGCGGGGATGAGCAGGCCCTTGAGGCCTTGGGCGAGGAGCTGCGCGGGCTGGGACGAGGGATGCGGATCCCGGACGTCGACGGCGAGACGATGGCGGAGCGCGTGCTGGCACAGCTCCTCGCCGACGCAGTGCCGGTTCCCGCCGCTCCCGGACGCGTCGAGCGACTGCGGCTCTGGACGCGCAGGCGGTGGCGGGCACTGATGGTCGCCGTCTCCGGGGTCCTGGTGGTTCTGGTGCTCACACCTCCGGTGCGGGCAGCGGTGGCGGACTGGTTCGGATTCGGCGGGGTCGAGGTGCACTACGACCCGTCGACACCCTCGCAGTCGGGCGGACAGCCACCGTGGTGCCACTCGCCGGTGCCGCTGGGTGAGGCAGAGCGGCGCGCGGGCTTCGGGGCCCGAGTGCCGGGCGCGCTCGGCGCTCCGGACGCCGTCTCGGTGAGCGTGGGGCCGGCGGGGCGGTCGGTGGTGAGCCTGTGCTGGAGCGAGCGGGGGCGGACGATCCGGCTGGACGAGTTCCCGGCGAAGCTGGACCTGGGCTTCGCCAAGCAGGCACGGCTGATGCCGGAGTGGGTGACGCTGACCGGCGGGACGGGCCTGTGGTTCGCCGAGCCGCATCTGCTGCGGTTCGGGATGACGGACGCCCGGGGCGACGGCTGGATACAGGCCGAGCGCACGGCGGGGCCGACGCTGCTGTGGATGGCGGGCGGCGAGCGGACGACGCTGCGGCTGGAGGGCGTGGCGTCCTTGCAGCGCGCCAAGGAGTTCGCGGAATCCACGCCCTGAAACTGGCTCCTGTGGAACGGGAACCCGAAGGGGTCGAGCGGTGTACCAGAGATGACGCGGACAGGTACGGACGGGCCGTAACCGGGCGTCGGCTGGGGGAAGTATGCGACTGCTACGACGACTTGCCGCACTGGCGACGGTGCTCGCGCTGACCTGGATCTTCGCCCCGAGCGCGGTGGCCGGAGGGCCGACGAGCGTGCTGATCACCTCGCCGGAGAGCAACGAGACCGCCTCGCTCTACAACTCCGACAAGGAGTACACGACCCTGCTGAACCTGCTGGGCGACGGCCCGGCCAAGGGCCAGACGGACCGGCCGCCGTCGCTGGACATGGCGGTGGGGACACGGCAGATCAATGTGACCTGGCTGATCCACGATGTGCAGCCGTGGCGGGTGGACCGGGTGTATCCCGGCGACCAGCCGAACCTGGTCTGGATCCATACGTCGACGGAGATGACGACCCAGAGGGGCTACTGGCACCAGGCGCACCAGCCGGTTCAGCTGCACGCGCTCCTGTCGAAGCTGGGCGTGATGGGCAAGAAGTCGGCCGGCGGCGGAGGCGCGGTGGTGTATCCGCCGGACTGGAACCAGAGCCAGGAGCAGGAACAGGGCGAGAGCCAGAAGCAGCCCGCCGCCGCTCCCCGGGCGGCGGCTGACACCACAACGGACTGGTGGTGGGCGATACCGGGCCTCGCGGTCGGTGCCGGGCTGGCCCTGGTCCTGCGCCCGCCGGCCTCCCGGCTGCCGCGCCCGCCGTTCGGACGGGGCGGCACACCGGAGTCGGGCCCGCGGCAGCAACTGCTGGACGGCTAGGCGTCGCGGACGAGCGCTGCGAGGACGTGACTAGGCGGACAGCCCGGGCGCCGGGAACGCGGCCATCAGCTCGGCAACCTCCGAGCGGATGGCGGCCAGCGCGTCCTCGTCGCCCGAGCGGGCCGCGGTCACACCGCGGTCGATCCATTCGGCGACGGCGGCCATGTGCTGCGTACCGAGACCGCGAGAGGTGAGGGAGGGGGTGCCGATACGGACGCCGGAGGGGTCGAACGGCTTTCGCGGGTCGTACGGGACGGTGTTGTAGTTGACGACGATCCCGGCCCGGTCCAGCGCCTTGGCCGCCACCTTGCCGGGGACGTCCTTGGGGGTGAGGTCCATCAGGATCAGGTGGTTGTCGGTGCCGCCGGAGACCAGGTCGAAGCCTCGGGCGAGCAGTTGGTCGGCGAGGGCCCTGGCGTTGGCGACCACCGACGCCGCGTAGTCACGGAAGGAGGGCTGGGCCGCCTCGTGGAGGGCGACCGCGATGGCCGCCGTGGTCTGGTTGTGCGGCCCGCCCTGGAGGCCGGGGAAGACGGCCTTGTCGATGGCCTTGGCGTGCTCCTCCCGGGACATCAGCATCGCGCCGCGGGGCCCGCGCAGGGTCTTGTGGGTGGTCGTGGAGATCACGTCCGCGTGCGGGACCGGTGAGGGGTGCGCGCCGCCCGCGATCAGGCCGGCGATATGGGCGACATCGGCGACCAGGACGGCACCGGACTCCCGGGCGATCTCGGCGAAGGCCGCGAAGTCGATGGTGCGGGGCAGTGCGGTACCGCCACAGAAAATGATCTTCGGGCGTTCCTTGAGGGCGAGTTCGCGCACCTCGTCGAAGTCGATGAGGCCGGTGTCCTGGCGTACGCCGTACTGGACGCCGCGGAACCACCTGCCGGTGGCGGAGACGCCCCAGCCGTGGGTGAGGTGGCCGCCCATCGGCAGGGCCATGCCCATCACGGTGTCGCCGGGTTCGGCGAAGGCGAGATAGACGGCGAGGTTGGCCGGGGAGCCGGAGTAGGGCTGGACATTGGCGTGCTCGACACCGAAGAGGGCCTTGGCACGGGCGATGGCGAGCCGCTCGACCTTGTCGATGTTCTGCTGGCCCTCGTAGTAGCGGCGGCCTGCGTACCCCTCGCTGTACTTGTTCTGCAGGACCGTGCCGGAGGCTTCCAGGACGGCGCGGGAGACGTAGTTCTCGCTAGGGATCAGGCGGAGGGTGTCGGCCTGGAGTTGTTCCTCGGCGCCGACGAGGGCAGCCAGTTCGGGGTCCGTGGCGGAGAGTGCGGGGTGCGGCAGGGGAAGAGTCATGGTGTCCTCCGGGGCGATCCGTGCTCGGTCGTGGTCCCGGGGTGCAGCTCGGGGATCCCCTCGCCAGAGGCAGGTCGCCCAAGGCAGGGGGCGTGCGGCACCACACGGGACGGGTCCCGGGGTACCCAGGCGGGCGGCACCTCGTGTGATCTTCCGCGCGCGGTTCCCTCGGGGTCACTTCCCCGTACGCCAGTCGCCGTGCGTAGTGTCCAGCCTAGCCGCCACGTCCCACAGCAAGGTTTCTTCGTCCGCCATGCGAGCGACGATAGAAACAGGGGCACCACCCCGCCCCACGCCGGATGCCTTGTCACTACGTGAACGGAGATCCCGTGTCTGCATCGGAGAGCGCCATCGCCTCTGCGGAGGCCCACAGCGCGCACAACTACCACCCGCTCCCCGTTGTCGTCGCCTCGGCGGACGGCGCGTGGATGACCGATGTCGAGGGGCGCCGCTACCTCGACATGCTTGCCGGGTACTCGGCGCTCAATTTCGGCCATGGAAACCGCCGGCTGATCGACGCCGCCAAGGCGCAGCTGGAGAGAGTCACGCTCACCTCCCGTGCGTTCCACCACGACCGGTTCGCCGACTTCTGTACGCAGCTCGCCGAGTTGTGCGGCATGGAGATGGTGCTGCCGATGAACACTGGGGCGGAGGCGGTGGAGACCGCCGTGAAGACCGCCCGGAAATGGGGCTACCGGGTCAAGGGCGTCCCGGACAACATGGCGAAGATCATCGTCGCGGCCAACAACTTCCACGGCCGTACGACCACGGTGATCAGCTTCTCGACGGATCAGGAGGCACGGGCGGACTTCGGTCCGTACACCCCGGGCTTCGAGATCGTTCCGTACGGGGATCTGACCGCACTGGACGCCGCGCTCACCGAGAACACCGTGGCCGTGCTGCTGGAGCCGATCCAGGGCGAGGCGGGGGTGCTGGTGCCGCCGGCCGGGTATCTCCCGGGGGTCCGGCAGCTGACCCGTGAGCGGAACGTGCTCTTCATCGCGGACGAGATCCAGTCGGGCCTCGGACGGACCGGCAAGACCTTCGCCTGCGAGCACGAGGGCGTCGTGCCGGACATGTATGTGCTGGGCAAGGCGCTCGGCGGCGGTGTCGTCCCCGTGTCGGCGGTCGTCTCCTCCAGCGAGGTGCTCGGCGTCTACCGTCCCGGCGAGCACGGCTCGACGTTCGGCGGCAATCCGCTGGCCTGCGCGGTGGCCCTCGAGGTGATCGCGATGCTGCGCAGCGGTGAGTTCCAGCAGCGCGCCACCGAGCTGGGCGAGCATCTCCACCACGAGCTGGGCCTGTTGACGGGCGGCGGCGCGGTGGAGGCGGTGCGCGGCCGCGGGCTGTGGGCGGGCGTCGACATCGCCCCGAGCCACGGCACAGGCCGCGAGATCTCCGAGAAGCTGATGGACCGCGGGGTCCTGGTCAAGGACACCCACGGCTCGACGATCCGGATCGCCCCGCCGCTGGTGATCAGCAAGGAGGACCTGGACTGGGGCCTGGACCAGCTCAGGGCCGTGCTGGGCGCTTAGGCCCTGTCCGGCCGATCTTGCCGGGGTCAGAGGGCTCAGAGGATGACGTGGGGCAGGAAGCGGGCGTATTCGTCCGTGACCGGCCCCGCCGATTCCCTGATGCCGAGTCCCGCGGCCTCGTCCTCGACGACCCATGCGCCGAGGACCACGCGGTTGCCGTCGAAGTCCGGCAGCGGGGCCAGCTCCTGGTAGCAGCACGGCTCTTCACGCAGTACGGGACCGGCGCCCGGCTCGTGGATCGTGACGCCCGCGCCCTCGCGGCCGAGCAGCGGCTTGGCAACATAGCCACGCTCGGCCGCGAGTTCGCGCGGGCCGTCGAGATAGGCGGGGAGCAGATTCGGGTGGCCCGGATTCAGCTCCCAGAGGATCGCCAGCAGTGCCTTGTTGGACAGCAGCATCTTCCAGGCGGGCTCTATCCAGCAGGTGGTGCCGGTGCCGCCGCCGTTGTCCAGGGTGTCGAGGACGTGGGGCCCGAAGCGGTCGGTGGCCAGCCACTCCCACGGGTAGAGCTTGAAGCAGCTGCGGATGAAGCGCAGCCGGTCGTCGACGAAGCGTCCGGACAGCCGGTCCCAGCCGATCTGTTCGACGGACAGCGCCTCGGTGGTGAGCCCGGCCTGTTCGGCCGTCTCGCGCAGATACGCCACGGTCATCAGGTCCTCGCCCAGCTCGTCCCCGTCGGAGTGGACGAAGTGCAGCGGCCCGGGCAGCAGCAGGGGAGCCTGCCGTTTCCAGGCGTCGACGAGGCGTTCATGGAGGGAGTTCCACTGGTCGGCGCCGGGGAAGCGGTCCTCCATCCAGAACCACTGCGGGCTGGCGGCCTCGACCAGGGAGGTGGGCGTATCGGCGTTGTACTCCAGCATCTTGGCCGGGCCCGTGCCGTCGTAGCGCAGGTCGAACCGGCCGTAGACGGAAGGGAGTTCGTCCCGGCGACGCCAGGACTCGGCGATCAGCGACGCGAGCCTGGGGTCGGTGATGCCGAGCTCGGCGAAGCGGTCGTGCTCGACCATGTGCGCGGCTGCGGCCAGGCACAGGGCGTGCAGTTCCTCGACGACCTCTTCCAGTGCCTCGACTTCGGGCAGGGTGAACGCGTAGTAGGCGCTCTCGTCCCAGTACGGGCGCAGCGAGTTGTCCGGGTAGCGGGTCAGCGGATAGACGAGGCCCTGCTCCTCGACGATCTCCTGCCAGCCGGGGCGGGGTTCGATGGTGTGACGCTTCATGGGGCGGGTTCCGGCTCAGCCGCCGCCGGAGCCGGAGCAGCCGAAGCCTCCGCGGTCGACGGCCGTCTTGTCGAAGCTGCCGCCCTCGACCTTGCCGTCGCTGACCCGGCCGCCGTAGTAGTACGAGCCGTGGGTGCCACTGCTGCCGCTGGTAATGCCGCCGCCGCTCTCGCACTCGTAACTGGGCAGCTTCTCCCGGGTCACCGGGTCGACGCACCGCTTGTCCGGGTCCGAGCCGCAGGAGGTGATCGTCGCAGCGAGCACCCCCATACCGCCGAGCACCACCGTGCTCGACCTCAGCCTGCGTCGCGCCACAGCCGGTCGCTCCCGTTCGAATTCAAGCCAGTAGACCGCCGGACAGACTAGAGGGCAGCCCCGCGCACCCGTGAGCCCGGTCCACCAACCCTCCTCATCTAGAGTCGCTTTGTGCTCATTGGGATGATCTGCGCCCTTGCCTCCTCGGTCTGCTTCGGTATGGCCTCCGTCTTTCAGGCCCTGGGAGCCCGCGCCACGCAGCCGGGGACCGGCTCAGGCGTCGACCCGGCGCTGCTGCTGCGTGCCCTGCGCCAGTGGCGGTATGTCGCCGGACTCGCCCTGGACGGCGTGGGTTTCGTCCTCCAGATCGTCGCCCTGCTCACCATCCCCATCTACGCGGTGGGCGCTGCGCTCGCCGCCAGCCTCGCGGTCACCGCCGTGGTTTCTTCCCGCCTGCTCCACGTCCGTCTCAAGGCCGTCGAATGGACCGCGGTGGGCGTGGTGTGCGCGGGACTGGCGATGCTGGCGCTGGCCTCCGGCGAGGAGGGCGACCGTGCCGCGTCGGACGCACTGCGCTGGGCGATGCTCGGCGTGGCGTTCGCCGTGCTCGTCGTCGGTGCGGTGGCGGGCCGCCTCCCCGACAAGCCGCGCGCCCTGGCGCTCGGCCTCGGCGCGGGCTTCGGCTTCGGCGTGGTCGAGGTCTCGGTCCGGCTGATCGACTCGCTCGCGCTGCCCGGCGTACTGGCCAATCCGGCGCTGTACGCATTGCTGCTCGGCGGCGGCACGGCGTTTCTGCTGCTCACCTCAGCGCTGCAGCGCGGCTCGGTGACGGCGGCCACGGCGGGCATGGTGCTCGGCGAAACGATCGGCCCGGCGCTGGTGGGCGTGGTGTGGCTGGGCGACCGCACCCGTGAGGGCCTTGCGTGGCTGGCGATCGCGGGCTTCGCGGTCGCGGTGGCAGGCGCGCTGGCGCTGGCGCGCTTCGGCGAACCTCCGGCGCCACTGCCCACGGAGGAGCCCGCGACCCGGGAGGCCTGAACAGGCGGCGCGGGGTCCGGGGCAGAGCGCCGGCGCGCGGTCACGGCAGTGCACGGCACAGCGCGTCAAGCGCCCCCGTCCACCCGCTGTCCGGCGGCGTCCCGTACCCCACCACCAGCGCGTCCCTCCCCCGTGGCGTGTCCTCGTGCCGGAAGCGTGAGACGCCCTCCACCGCCAGGCCCTGCCACGCCGCCGCCTGGATCACCGACTGCTCGGTGCCCGGCGGGAGTTCGAGCACCGCGTGCAGCCCGGCCGCGATCCCGCTGACCCGGATGTCCGGCGCCCGCTCGGCCAGCGCGGCGACGAGTTGGTCGCGCCTTCTGCGGTAGCGCAGCCGCATCCCCCGTACATGACGGTCGTACGCGCCCGACGCGATGAACTCCGCGAGCGTCAGCTGGTCCAGCGCGCTGGAGACCCAGTCGACGTATCCCTTGGCCGCCAGCACATCCCCCACCAGCTCATCGGGCAGCACCATCCAGGCGAGCCGCAGCCCCGGCACCAGCGACTTGCTCGCCGTCCCCAGATAGACCACCCGGTCCGGGTCGAGTCCCTGGAGCGCGCCCACGGGCTGGCGGTCGTAGCGGAACTCCCCGTCGTAGTCGTCCTCCAGGATCAGCCCGCCCGTCCCGCGCGCCCAGTCGACGGCGGCCGCGCGCCGGTCGGGGTGCAGGGCGACGCCCATCGGGAACTGGTGCGCCGGGGTCAGCAGCACCGCACCCGCCCCGCGCAGGGCACCCAACTCATCCGTGCGGGAGCCCAGTTCGTCGTACTGCAGCGCGGGCGTCCGCAGCCCCGCCTCGGTCAGCAGGTTCCAGTGCACATCGAGTCCGTACGACTCGACGGCCACCTCGCGCACCCGCCGCCGCCTGAGCACCTTCCCCATCAGCATCAGCCCGTGGACGAAGCCGGAGCAGATCACGATCCGCTCGGGGTCCGCGTACACGCCGCGCGCCCGCGCCAGATAGTCGGCCAGTACGGTCCGCAGCTCGATGCGTCCGCGGGTGTCGCCGTATCCGAAGGCGTCGTGCGGCGCGGCGGTCAGCGCGCGGCGGGCCGCCTTCAGCCACTCCGCGCGCGGGAAGGAGGCGAGGTCGGGGCTGCCGGCCATCAGGCTGTACTGCGGTCCGCCACGGGCCGGCCGCGTCCGGACCGCCCCCGCCGCGGGCTTTCTCGGAGCAGCCCGCCTGGCGACCCGCGTGCCCGAGCCCTGCTGCGCGGTGAGCCACCCCTCGGCGACGAGCTCGGCGTACGCGTCGGCGACCGTATTGCGGGCGATCCCCAGGTCGGCGGCGAGCGAGCGGGAGGACGGCAGCCGCGTCCCGGGGGCCAGCCGTCCCGTGCGCACGGCCTCCCGCAGAGCGTCCATCAGTCCCGCACGCAGCCCTGAACCGCGCAGTTCCAGATGCAGGTCGGCGCCGAAAGTGGCCCAGGAATCCGTCATGAAGGTGGACCATACTCCTGCGCCACACCCCCACTAGATTTGCCCGCATGACGCCGAACGAGAACCAGTCCTACGCCCCCGAGCACACACCCCGCCTGCCCTGGGCGAAGCTCGCCCCCGAGGTCTACAAGGCCATGGCCAAGCTGGACGCGGCCGCCCGGCAGGGCCTCGACCCGGTCCTGCTCGAACTGGTCAAGATCCGCGCCTCACAGATCAACCACTGCGCGTTCTGCCTCGACATGCACACCAAGGACGCGCTCGCGGCGGGCGAGTCCGTGGAGCGGATCATCCAGCTCGGCGCGTGGGAGGAGTCGCAGCACTTCTACACCGCGAAGGAGATCGCGGCGATCGAGCTGACGGAGGCCGTTACCGTGCTGACCGACGGCTTTGTTCCGGACGAGGTGTACGAGAAGGCCGCCAAGCACTTCGACGAGACGGAGCTCGCCCAGCTGATCTCGGCGATCGCCGTCATCAACGCATGGAACCGCTTCGGCGTGAGCGCGCGCATGGTCCCCGGCCACTACACGCCCGGCCAGTACAAACACTGACCACAGGGCCTCGCCGGCCCGTCAGCCTTCGCATCCCACGGGGTATCCGACATGACCGTTGAAACCTTCCGTTCCCTCCACCACGACCGCGCTCCCGGCGATCCCCTCGTCCTCCCGGGACCGTGGGACGCGGCCAGCGCCCTCGCCTTCGCGGACGCGGGCTTCCCGGCGCTGGCGACCCCGAGCGCCGGAGTCGCGGCGTCCCTCGGCTACGAGGACGGGCAGACTCCGGCCGACGAGATGTTCGCGGCCGTCGCCCGTATCACCCGCGTGGTGAGCATCCCCGTATCCGCCGATGTCGAGGCCGGCTACGGCCTGGCCCCGAAGGAGCTGGTCGCCCGGATCCTCGGCTCGGGCGCCGTCGGCTGCAATCTGGAGGACTCCGACTCCACGACGCATTCGCTCAAGGACCCCCAGCGCCATGCCGACTGGCTCGCCGAGGTCCGCGCGGAGGCGGGCGACCGGCTCTTCATCAACGCCCGGGTCGACTCGTTCCTGCGCGGAGTCAGCGACCCGGCGGAGGCGATCACCCGGGCCCGCCTGTATGCAGCTGCGGGCGCGGACTGCGTCTACCCCATCGCGGCACCGCCCGGGCAACTCCCGTTGCTGCGCAAGGAGATCGACGTCCCGATCAATGTCGCCCCGTTCCCGGGCAGCCCTCCGATCGCGGAACTGGGCCGCCTGGGCGCGACCCGAATCACCTTCGGACCGGGTCTGCAGAGGAAGGCGACGGCGGCGGTACGGAAGATCGCCGAGGAACTGCGAGCGGACCTGCCGCACTGACCCGTGCGGGACGCGGACGGCATCGGCGATGCCGTCCGCGTCACGCAGGGAGCCGCTCGGGTCAGCTCGGGTCAGCTCGGGTCGGAACGGGTCAGCTCGGGTCGGAACGGGTCACTTCTTCGGAAGCCACGCCTTCCACGTCGCCTCGTTCGCCTTGACCCACTTCTCGGCCGCCGCCTCCGGCGACATCTTCTCGCCCGCGATCATGAGCGCGACCTCGTTCTGCTGCTCGGTCGTCCACTTGAAGTTCTTCAGGAACTCCGCCGCCTTGCCACCGCTCTTGGCGAAGTCCGCGTTGAAGTACTTCTGCAGCGGGGTGTTCGGGTACGCGCAGGCGATCTTCTTCGGGTCAGCGTCACAACCCGTCTTGTACTCCGGCAGCTTGACCTCGACCATGTCGACCTGCGCGTTCAGCCACTGCGGGGTCCACCAGTACGTCAGGAAGGGCTTCTGCTCCTTCGCGTACTTCTTGATCGCGGTGATCTGCGCGGCCTCGGAACCCGAGTAGTTGGTCTTCAGATCCAGCTTCAGGTTCTTGATGAGGGCGTCGTCGTTGGTGACATAGTCCGGGGAGCCCTCAAGGATCTCGCCCTTGTCACCGCTCTCGCCGGTCTTGAACTCCTTGGCGTACTTGTTGAGGTTCTTGTAGTCCGTGACGTCGGGGTGCTTGTCCGCGAAGTACTTCGGCACGAACCAGCCGATGTGTCCGGTCACGCCGAGGTCGCCGCCCTTGACGACCGTCTTCTTCGTCGTGACGTACTGCTTCTCCTCCTTGGGGTGACCCCAGTCCTCCATGATCGCGTCCACGTCACCCTTGGAGAGCGCGTCCCAGGCGAGGACCTCGCCCATCTGCTGGGTCTTGACGGTGTAGCCCAGCTCCTTCTTCAGGATGTAGGCGGCGACGGCCGTATTGGCCTGGGCACCGACCCACGAAGGCACGGTCAGCTTCACGGTCTTGTCGCCGCCGACCTCGTCCTTCTTCCCGGTCTCGGCAGCGCCGCAGGCGCTGAGAGTGAGGACGCCGAGGGCGCTGATGACGGCAGTGGATATACGAAGGGTGCGCATGGTGCTCCTGTTGCTGGAGGGAAGGGTTCAGTCGGTCTTGCGGGCGGCGGGCTGCGTGATCCGGTCCAGTACGAGACCGAGGCAGACGATCGCGACTCCTGCCGTCATGCCTAGGCCCATCTCGCCCCGGGAGAGGCCCTTCACGACGTCGTAGCCGAGCGCCCCGCCGCCGACCAGGCCGCCGACGACGACCACCGCGAGCACCAGGACGACGCCCTGGTTGACGGCGAGTTGGAGCGCGGGACGGGCCAGGGGAAGCTGGACCTGGAGGAGTTGCTGGCGGGTCGACGCACCCAGCGAGCGGGAGGCCTCCAGCGCGGCCGGGTCGACCTCGCGCAGGCCCTGGGTGGTGATACGGACGACGGCGGGCAGCGCGTACACGACGGCCGCGATGATCGCCGAGGCGCGGGTGACACCGAACAGCGCGACCACCGGGATGAGATACACGAACTGCGGCATCGTCTGCATCGCGTCGAGCACCGGCCGCAGCCAGCGTTCGAGCCGCCCGGCCCGGGCGCAGAAGATGCCCGCGAGCACCCCGAGCACCAGCGTGAGGACGAGCGCCGCGAGCACCTGGGAGAGCGTGTCCAGCGACTTCCCCCACACCCCGAGAACGCCGATCGCGCCCATCGACAGCGTGGCGGTGAGCGCGGTCGCCCAGGTGCCGACCAGCCAGGCCACGGCCGCGACGAGCAGCAGGAGCGACCACCACGGGAGCCAGGTCAGGGCGTCACGCAGGGGGTTGAGGATCCAGAGCGTGAACTCGCGCGACCAGGCCTCGGTGAAGGTGAGGTTCTCGGTGATCCATTCCTGCGCCTTGTTGACGGGCGTGGAGATGTCGTACGTCCAGCCCTCCGGCCATGCCTTGCCGATGGCGAGGCCCCCCAGCGCGGCGGCCACGACGCCCCCGAGCACCAGCGCCCAGGCCGGCCGGCCGTGCAGCAGCCCGCCGCCGGGTGCGCTTTCGCCGATGCGGTCGCCTGCCGCCGCTGTCGTACGGTCCAGCCAGACCGCGATCAGCACGATCGGGATACCCGCGGCGAGCGCCTTGCCGACGTCGACCGTCGACAGCGCCGAGTACACCGCTTCGCCGAGGCCTCCGGCCCCGACAAGGGCCGCGATGACGACCATCGAGAGCGCCATCATGATCGTCTGGTTCAGGCCGAGGAGCATCTGCTTACGGGCGAGCGGCAGCCGCGCGGTCCGCAGTCGCTGCCACCCGCTCGCGCCGAGCGACGCGGAGGCCTCCAGCACGGCCGGGTCGGCGCCGCGCAGCCCGAGCGCCGTGAGCCGGGCCATGGGCGGGGCGGCGTAGATGACCGTGCAGAACAGCGCGGCGGGCGTGCCGGTCCCGAAGACCAGCACGAACGGCAGCAGATACGCGAACGCGGGCAGCACCTGCATGGTGTCGAGCACCGGCCGCAGCGCCCGGTCGACGCGCGCCGAAAGACCGGCCGCGAGCCCGATCAGCACGCCCAGCAGAGCGGCGACCGCGACGGAGACCACCATCAGCGCGATGGTGATCAGCGTGGCGTCCCACATCCCGAGCAGCCCGCACACGGCGAACGCCCCGAACGCAGTCGCCGCCACCTTGATCCCACGTCGCCCGAGCCCAGCGGCCCGCCAGGCGAACAGCACGCCGGCGACCAGGACGCCGAGCCAGCCCATGGCGTCGAGGAAGCGGTAGACAACGTCGACCGCGTCGGTGGCGGTGTTGGAGAAGTGGAGCAGGAAGTAGAGGAAGAGGGGGTGGGTGTCGCGGTTGTCGATGACCCACTGGTTGGCGTCGTCGAGCGGGCCGGAGACATCGACGGTCAGCCCGGAGGGCCAACTGCCGCTGCCCCACAGGGCGATGCCGAGGGGTACGAGCACGAGGGCGCCGACGACCAGGGCGAGGACCTTGCGCCGGCCGCGGCTGAGCAGGACGTTGCGCAGTACGGGCGCTTCCTTGACCGGAGCCGTGACGGCGGCCGTCATGCGACGACTTCCTTGTCCGTATCGGCGCGCCGGTCGAGGCCCGCCACCACGTCGAGCAGACCGGCGTGGTCGACCACGCCGACGCAGCGGCCGTCCTCCATCACCCGCGCCCTCTCGCCGCTCCGCGCAACCGCCTCGATCGCCTCGAAGACCGTCGCCTCGGGAGCGATCGCCGGGCCGGATTCGGCCTCGGCCGCGTCCGCCGCCGGGCGCATCGCCGTACGCACCGTCATCACCTGCTCGCGCGGCACGTCGCGGACAAAGTCCCGTACGTAGTCGTCGGCGGGCGAGCCCACGATCTCCTCCGGCGTGCCCAGCTGCACGATCCGCCCGTCCCGCATCAGCGCGATACGGTCCCCCAGCTTCAGCGCCTCGCTCAGGTCGTGCGTGATGAAGATCATCGTCCGGCCCTCCTCGCGGTGCAGCCTGATGACCTCCTCCTGCATATCGCGCCGGATCAGCGGGTCGAGCGCGCTGAACGGCTCGTCGAAGAGCAGCACTTCGGGGTCGACGGCGAGCGCGCGGGCGAGCCCGACACGCTGCTGCTGACCGCCGGACAGCTGGCCGGGACGGCGGTGCTCAAGCCCTTCGAGCCCCACCTTGGCGACGACCTCCGCGGCTTTCGCGCGCCGTGCCGCCTTGCCGAGGCCCTGGATCTCGAGCCCGTACGCGACGTTGTCGAGCACCGAGCGGTGCGGCAGCAGTCCGAAGTGCTGGAAGACCATGGACGCCCGGTGGCGGCGCAGTTCACGCAGCCGCGCCGTGTCCATGGAGAGCACGTCCTCGCCGTCGATGGCGATCGCCCCTGATGTCGGCTCGATCAGCCGGGTCAGACAGCGTACGAGGGTCGACTTGCCGGAGCCGGAGAGGCCCATGACGACGAAGACCTCGCCCTTGCGGACATCGAAGGAGACATCGCGTACGGCGGCGGTGCATCCGGTACGGGCACGCAGCTCGGCCGGGCCGAGCGCGCCGAGTCCGGCGTCGCCGGGGATGCGTTCGGCCTTCGGCCCGAAGACCTTCCACAGGTCGCGTACGGAGAACACCGGCGGCTGTCCCGCGGTGTCCTTGTCCAGCGCGATACCGGCTTCCTGGCCGGTGCTGATGTCGGTCATAGGGCGGAGCCCCTTTCGTCGGACGCCGCCGCAAGCAGCTCGGCGCACTTCTCTCCCACCATCAGGACCCCGATCATCGGGTTCACGGCGGGCATCGTCGGGAAGACGGACGCGTCGGCGATGCGGATGCCGTCGAGCCCCCGGATCTTCAAGTCCGGTGCCACTACGGCCAGTTCATCGGCCGGGGCCCCCATGCGGCAGGTGCCGGCGGGGTGGTACACGGTGTGCGCGACCTTGCGCGCGTACTCGCCGATCGCCTCGTCGGAGGTGACCTCCGGCCCCGGGCAGACCTCCCGCTTCAGCCAGCCCGCCAGCGGCTGGGCACTGGCGATCTCACGGGCGAGCTTGATCCCGTCGACGAGGGTCCGTCCGTCGTAGTCGTCCTCGTCCGTGAAGTAACGGAAGTCCAGCGCAGGCTTCACATCCGGATCCGCGCTGGTCAGATACAGCCGTCCGCGGCTGCGCGGCTTGGGGATGTTCGGCGTCATCGACACCCCGTGCGCCGGCCGCTCGTAGCCGAGCCGCTCAGGATTGTCGGTGAACGGTATTTGGTAGAAGTGGAACATCAAGTCGGGCCCCTGCGCGTCCGGATCGCGCCGTACGAACAGGCCCGCGTCGCTGTCCATCGCCGAGTTCTCGGGGATCGGCCCGTGCGTCTCCCAGACGATCACCGACTCCGGGTGGTCGAGCAGGTTCTCGCCGACGCCCGGCAGATCGTGCACGACCGGGATGCCGAGCGCTTCCAGGTCGGCGCGGGGTCCGATGCCGGAGTGCAGCAGCAGCCGCGGAGTGTCCACCGCGCCCGCGCAGACCAGGACTTCGCGCCGCGCCTCGACGAGCAGGTCCTCGCCGTCCTTCGTACGGACGCGAACTCCCGTCGCCCGTGTCCCGTCAAGATCCAGCTTGTACGCCCAGGTCTCCAGGGCGATATGCAGGTTCGGCCGGTCCAGGAACGGATGCAGATACGCGACGGACGCCGACGACCGCTCGTTGTTCTCGGGGTGGTAGGCAAGATCGAAGAAGCCGACGCCCTGGTGGAAGGGCTTCTTGTTGAAGCCCTCGACGCGCGGGACGGAGAGCGCGGCCTGGGCGGCGTCGACGAAGTCGCGGGCAATGGCGTTACGGTCCGCCTCGTCGACCGCCACGATGTTGTTCCGCAGCCGGTCGAAGTACGGGTCCATCGCGGCCGCGTCCCAGCCCTCGGCCCCGGCAGCCGCCCACTCGTCCCAGTCGGACGGCAGCGGCCTGAAGGCGATGAGGGTGTTGTGGGAGGAACAGCCGCCGAGCACCCGGGCGCGGCTGTGCCGGATGTGGGAGTTGCCACGGGGCTGCTCGGTGGTGGGGTAGTCGTAGTCGAGTTCGCCGCCCAGCAGCCCCATCCAGCGCCGCAGGGTCAGGACGTCGTCCCGGCCGACATCACTCGGACCGCCCTCGATGAGGGCGACGGTGACGTCGGGGTTCTCGGTGAGCCGGGATGCGATCACCGATCCGGCCGTGCCGCCCCCGACGACGACATAGTCGTACGTGGTCATGTTGCTCGTTCTCCTGCCTCAGCCCGAGAACCAGCGCACGGGGCGCGGGGCGAGGTTCTGGTAGATGTGCTTGGCCTCGCGGTACTCGGCGAGACCGGCGGGACCCAGCTCGCGCCCGATGCCGCTCTTCCCGAAGCCGCCCCACTCCGCCTGCGGGAGGTAGGGGTGGAAGTCGTTGATCCAGACGGTCCCGTGCCGCAGCCGCCCGGCGACCCGCCGCGCCCGCCCCGGGTCGGTGGTCCACACCGCGCCGGCGAGCCCGTACTCGGTGTCGTTGGCGAGGGCGACGGCCTCGTCCTCGGTGCGGAAGGTCTCGACGGTCAGGACGGGCCCGAAGACCTCTTCGCGTACGACGCGCATGCCGCGGTGGCACTGGTCGAGGACGGTGGGGCGGTAGAAGTACCCCTCCTCGTACCCGTCCCCGCCGGGCCGCTGCCCACCGGCCCGCAGCACCGCGCCCTCGGCGAGGGCGGACGCGACGTAGTCCTCGGTCCTGGCGAGCTGCTGCGCGGATACGAGGGGCCCGCACTCGACGCCCTCGTCGGTGCCGCGCCCGAGGCGGATCTTTTCGGCGCGCCGGGCGAGTTCGCCGACGAAGCGCTCGCGCAGGGATTCCTCGATGATGAGCCTGGATCCGGCGGAGCAGACCTGCCCGCTGTGGATGAAGGCGGCATTCAGTGCCTGATCGACGGCGGTGTCGAAGCCGTCGTCGCTTTCGCAGGCGTCTGCGAACACGACATTGGGGTTCTTGCCGCCAAGTTCGAGGGCGACCTTCTTGACGCTGTCGGCGGCGGCGCGCATGACCTTCGTACCGCTGGCGAGCCCGCCGGTGAAGGACACCAGATCCACATCGGGATGCTCGGCGAGCCGGGCGCCGACGGTGTCGCCCACGCCGGTCACGATGTTCGCCACACCGGCGGGCAGGCCCGCCTCTTCGAGCAGCTGGATCAGCTCGACCGTGGTCAGCGGAGTGATCTCACTCGGCTTGATCACAAAGGTGTTGCCCGCGGCCAGCGCCGGGGCGATCTTCCAACTCGCTTGTAGGAGCGGGTAGTTCCACGGCGTGATCAGCGCGCAGACCCCGACGGGCTCATGGACGACCACGCTGTGGATGTCGTGGGACCCGGCATCGACGACCCGCCCACCGCTCTCGTTCATGACGAGGTCGGCGAAGTAACGGAAGGCGTCGCTGACGCAGTCGACGTCGATGCGGCCCTCTTCGACGGTCTTCCCGGCGTCCCGGCTCTCCAGCTCCCCGAGCGCTTCCCGGTTCCGCTGCAGCAGATCCGCGACGCGCCTCAGCACGGCGGCCCGCTCGGCCACCGGAGTCCGGGGCCATTCGCCCTCGTCGAAGGCGGCACGCGCGGCGGCGATCGCGGCGTCCGCGTCCTCGGCCCCGCCCTCCGCCACGACTGCGAACACGGTCGCGTCAGCGGGGTCGAGTATCTCGCGCGCGGCGCCGGAGGCGGCTGCACGCCACTCTCCGCCCACGTGGATGGTCTGTTGTGCCGACACGTCGCGTTTGGCCTTCCGTTCCCGATATGTACATCGCCGGTAAGGACCAGCGGACGGGGCGCCTGCCCCTGGGGGTGGAAACCATGCGCAATGGGTGGCCGGAAGTGGCCCGTGTCACTTATTCGACGCCTACGCGGCGGTTACCGGCCACTCGTCGGCGCGATCCACCGGCCCTCACACCTGCTCGCGTACCGTCCCGCCCAGTGGTCGACCGATGCGAAGGAGCACCCGACCGTGATCACCACCGGCTATGTGACCGGCTCTCCCTGCTGGCTCGACCTCGGCAGCCCCGACACGGAGGCGTCCGCCGCCTTCTACGGAGCGGTGTTCGGCTGGACCTTCCGGCCGGCGGGCCCGGACGCGGGCGGTTACGGCGTCCTCCACAAAGACGGCCGTACCGTCGGGGCCATCGGCCCGCTCACCGAGGAGGGGGCGAGCGGGGCATGGACCGTGTACTTCCGGACCGCCGACGCCGATGCCACGGCCAGGGCCACCGAGCTGGGCGGCGGGAGGGTGCGGGCCGGGGCATTCGACGTCATGGAGGCGGGGCGGACGGCCTGCCTCACGGATCCGTTCGGCGCGGAGTTCGCGGTCTGGCAGCCCGCGGCACTCCAGGGCCTGGAGGCGGTCACCGAGGAGGGCACGTTGACCTGGGCTGAGCTCTTCTCGCCGGATCCGGCGACAGCCGCGGCCTTCTACGGCGACCTGTTCGGCTGGCGCAGAGAGGAGGTGACCTTGCTCGGCATGGCGTACAGCATTCTCTCCACCGCCGAGGGCGACCAGGGCGCGGCTGCCTTCGGCGGTATCGCGCCGCTCCAGGTGGAGGGCCAGAAGCCGCGTTGGCTGCCGTACTTCGAGGTGGCCGACCCGGATGCGGTGGCGAGGGACACGGAGGAGAACGGCGGTTCGGTGCTCGTGCCTCCCGTCGACGCCCCGGGCGTCGGCCGCCTGGGCGCCCTCGCCGATCCCTTCGGCGCACCCTTCGCCGTCGTCCACTCGCCCGCGGCAGGTGACTGACACCTGTACGTCACTGCGGCTGCCTGCCTCCGAACGCCGCGAGCGTCCGCTCCAGCATCGGCATCGCACGCACCACCCGGCGGCTGCGGATCAGCGCGTCCCACGCGGGCTCGAACTTCTTCCAGCCGCCCGCGTACGCGAGATGCCGCAGCCGCTCATGGGTACCCGGCTGGGCTCCGGCGCCGCGCCAGATGTTCCGCCAGCGGTAGAAGTCCCGGTAGGCGCGCCAGTAGCCGTCCTCGAGCTGACGCGGCGTCATTCCCTTGGGCCGGTAGACCACATGACGGGTGTCATAGAGGTCCCAGTCCCGGTGCACGATCCGGTCCTCCGCCTCCATCTGCTTCCAAAGACCAGTGGACGGGTACGGCGTCATGATGTGGAAGGTGGCCGTCTCGATGCCCTGCTCGACGGCCCACTCCACCGTGCGGTCGAAGACGTCGGGCCCGTCGTGGTCGAGGCCGAAGACGAAGCTGGCGTTCACCATGACACCCGCGTCGTGCAGCCGGCGCACGGCGGCCGAGTAGTCCTTGCCGATGTTCTGGTCCTTCCGCCGCTCGGCGAGGTTGGCCGCGTTGACCGTCTCGAACCCCACGAACAGGCTGCGCAGCCCCGCCTCCACGGCCCGCTCCAGCAGGCCGGGCTGGAGCACCGACTTCACCGTCCCGGCCGCCTGCCACAGCCGCCCCGTCCCGGCCATCCCGTCGAACAGGGCCTCGGCGAAACGGCGGTTGCCCAGCAGATGGTCGTCCAGGAAGTAGAGGTGACGGCCGGGAAGCCGGTCGATCTCGGCCAGGGCGTCGTCGACGGCCTGCGTGTAGAAGGACTTGCCGCCCTCGAAGAAGGCGTCCTTGTAGCAGAAGTCGCAGTGGTGCGGGCAGCCCCGCGAGACGACGATCGAGTTGGGGACGAGATAGAGGTGACGCTTGATCAAGTCCCGTCGTACGGGAGGCAGCCCGGCCAGCGTGCGCTGCTTGGAGTCGTAACGGCGACCCGGCAGTCCGTCCCGGAACTCCTTCAGGAAGAGCGGCCAGGTGTCCTCGCCCGGCCCGGTGAAGATCGTGTCGGCGTGCTGCGCGGCCTCCTCCGGCAGCGAGGTGACGTGCAGACCGCCCATGGCCACATGCACGCCCCGGGCCCGGAAGTGATCGGCTATCTCATAGCTGCGCCGTGCTGACGTGATGTACGGCTGGAGGACCAGCAGATCAGGACTGTCGAGCGACTCGATGTCGATCCGCTCCACATGCTCGTCGTACAGCGTCACCTCGTCGTCCGGACCGAGATACCCGGCGAGGGTCGCGAGCCCGAGCGGCGGGAAGAGCGAGTACTTGATGGGACGGAAGAGCGGGCTGGTCGCTTCGGTCAGGGCGGGAAGAATCATCGTCACGCGCATGACAGCCCAGACTCACCGGACCCCGCGCGCAGTTCCCTCGGAAACGGAACAGCCCCCGGCGGCCTTGCGGCTGCCGGGGGCATTCGAGCCCGTACGGAGACGGATCACCCGTACGGAGACGGATCAGATGAGGCCGAGCTCGCGGACCGCCGCGCGCTCCTCCTCCAGCTCCTTCACCGACGCGTCGATGCGCGCACGCGAGAAGTCGTTGATGTCCAGGCCCTGGACGATCTCGTACGTGCCGTTCTTCGTGGTGACCGGGAAGGACGAGATCAGGCCCTCCGGGACGCCGTAGGAGCCGTCCGACGGGATGCCCATCGAGGTCCAGTCGCCGTCCGCCGTGCCGTTGACCCAGGTGTGGACGTGGTCGATCGCGGCGTTCGCGGCCGAGGCGGCGGAGGACGCGCCGCGGGCCTCGATGATCGCGGCGCCGCGCTTGGCGACGGTCGGGATGAACTCCTCGGCCAGCCACTTCTCGTCGCTGACGACCTCGGCGGCGTTCTTGCCGGCCACCGTCGCGTGGAAGATGTCCGGGTACTGGGTCGCCGAGTGGTTGCCCCAGATGGTGAGGCGCTTGATGTCGGAGACCGGGGCGCCGGTCTTCTTCGACAGCTGCGACAGCGCGCGGTTGTGGTCGAGGCGGGTCATCGCGGTGAAGCGCTCGGCCGGTACGTCCGGGGCCGCGGCCTGCGCGATGAGCGCGTTGGTGTTGGCCGGGTTGCCGACGACCAGGACCTTGATGTCATCCGCGGCGTTGTCGTTGATGGCCTTGCCCTGCGGCTTGAAGATGCCGCCGTTGGCGGAGAGGAGGTCGCCGCGCTCCATGCCCTTCGTCCGCGGACGGGCGCCGACGAGCAGGGCCACGTTGGCGCCGTCGAACGCGACGTTCGGGTCGTCGGTGATCTCGATCCCGCGCAGCAGCGGGAAGGCGCAGTCGTCGAGCTCCATCGCGGTGCCCTCGGCGGCCTTCAGGCCCTGCGGGATTTCGAGCAGACGCAGCTTGACCGGCACATCCGCGCCGAGCAGGTGGCCGGAGGCGATGCGGAAGAGCAGCGCGTAGCCGATCTGGCCGGCCGCGCCGGTCACGGTGACGTTGACGGGAGTGCGGGTCATGGCGATCTCCGTAAGACAGCTGGCGGTAGGGGTCCCTGCCCCTGGTGCTGGACATCTCCCATGATCGATCGGTGTCTCGACATGAAGAGATATCCAGCGGTCAGGCTATCCGACCCCGGACCCTGCCAACCTACGCCCCCTTGTGGCACGGATCACTGCGGCGTGGTGCAGCCCTTGACGCCTGTCGTGAGCGTCGCGCAGGCCTTGGCATCGGCCGGCGCGGTCACCGCGGTCATCGGCGTGTACGCGTCGTTGTCGGCATTCACGAGGCCGTTCTGCGCGCCCTTGCCACCCTCGCTGATCTGCACCGTGTCGCCGGGCGTCGCCCTGGTGATACGGGCCCAGGCCGCCTGGCATGTCTTGCTGTAGCGGACCTCGACGAACGCGTTGCCCACGGTCGCGGACGAGACGGTCTTGGCGAGTGCGCCGCCGCAGCCCATCGCCTCCGGGTCCTGGCCCGTGCAGTCCTTGCCGCTGCACTTCACCCCGGCGGGCAGCGGCGGGCTGCTGGTGGCCGGGGATTCGGAGGGGGACTTGGCTACGGGCTTGTTGTCGCCGTCCCCGCCCAGGTCGGTCAGGAGCACGGCCGCGGCGATCACCAGCAGCGCCCCGACGAGACCGGCCAGGAACATGGCGACCTTGCGCTTGCCGCGTCCCTGGTCGGGGGACGGGGCGGAGGGCGGTACGGAGGGTATGGATCCCGCCACGGCCGACGGGCCCTGGTAGCCCGGTCCGCCAAGGCCGCCCGATGCGCTCTGCGTCGGTACGTATGACGGACTTTGCGGCTCCGGGTCCCGGCGGCCAACGCCCGGGTCCGCGGGCGCGGCCGTGCGGCCGCCCGGGCGGCCGGTCGCGGTGCCCGCCGGGGCAGGCCCGAACTCCCCCAGCGCAGCCCGCGCCTGGGAGATCCGTATCGCCTCCATCGTCATGTCGTGGCGCATCTCGGCCCGGCTCCAGGCGCGCTCCGCGAGCTCCCACATGGTGGTCAGATGCATCTGGTTCGTGCCGGTCACCTCGGCCAGCGCGACGATCGCGCCCTTGGGCGCGAGCAGCCGCCCGTTCAGATACCGCTCCCAGGACGTCTTGCTGTATCCGGTGCGGTCCGCCACCGCGGCGATACCGAGCCCGCTGCGGTCGACCAGCCGGCGCAGCTGGCTGGTGAATTCCCTGACCTGCGGGTCCAGCTCCTCCGGCAGTGCCTTCCAACGAGGCATGTGCTTCCCCCCTTGTCCCCCGAACGTGCCTGATGTGCCCCGCGCTGTCCTGACCCCCTGCGGTGTCCCCCGGGAGTCCGTGTACCGGACTACCCAGTGGGATGCGCAGGGCCAGGATGTCAGTTCCTGATATCGGTGTGCACGGGAGCATTCGGGACGGATGGCGCGCCCCGTTGTGCGCCCCGCCCCGGCTGCCGCCCCAGTCTCCCACCCGTAGCGGAACGATCACACCGTGGCGGAACGGTCACTTCCGTGCCACAGGCCCCTGGCCTCCCTTGTCCCTGCTTGGCGCGTCCATGACTCTTGAAACACGACGGCGCCCGTCCTCCCTCGGGGGAGAGGACGGGCGCTGTCGGCGTTTACGGGCAGGTCACTTATGGGCTTACGGGTGGGGCCGGGTTCAGCCGAAGCACTCCCGCACGCCACCGGACGCCGGTTCCAGACAGACACGCGCCCCCGCCGGATCATCGGCCGCGGCCATCGGGGTCGCGCGATAGCGCCCGGTGCCTCGCGGGCCGTCCGCCGTCAACTCCTGCGCGTGGCCGCCCCGCAGAGTGAGTACGACCCGGTCCCCCTCCCGCAGACCGGTCGCCCCCGCCCACACCGCGCGGCAGGGGCCGCCGTAGCGGATCTCCAGACGCTGCCCGCCGGATGCCGTCCCGGCCACAGGTGTCGTCGCCATCCCCGAGCCGCCGCAGCCCATGCGCGCCGGGTCCTTGCCCTCGCACTCCGGTCCGCGGCACCCGGCCCGGGACGGAGGCGGGTCGGCATGCCGCTCGACCGGTGTGGTGCCCCGGCCCATGAGCAGTCCCAGAGCGGCGGCGAGGGCGACGGCGGCCGCGGCGAGTACGCCGGGTGCCGCGGGCCACTGCCGGGGGCCGCGCGGCGCCGCCGGCCGTTCCTCACGGGGCTCCTCCACGGGAGGCTTCGCGTCACGTGCGGCGGCCGAACGGGCGCGGCCGCTCCACACCGCGTCCGCCAGTTCCCAGAGCGCCAGCAGCCGTCCTGAAGGCTCGCCCGCGAGCGCGCACAGCGCCTCAACCGCCTGCCGGGGCACGGGCTTCTTCCCGTTGAGGTAGCGCTCCCACGACGATTTACTGTACGGGGTACGAGCGGCAAGACCGGCCAGACTCAGCTGCGTGCGCTTCCGTAACTCCCGTAATTCTGCAGCGAGTTGACTGCCACTCACCGGCGTAGCTCCCCCCAGGTGTCCGGCCCCACGACGCCGTCGGCGTCCAGGCCGCGCCGCTTCTGGAAGGACACCACGGCCCCCTTCGTGCGCTCGCCGTACACCCCGTCGACGTCCCCGGGGTTGAACCCGTGCCAGTCCAGCAGGCATTGGGCCTCCACCACGTCCCAGCCGGAGCTGTTGGCGTCGAGCAGGATCTCGCGTGCGGTGCTGTGTCCGGCTCGCAGGCCGCCTTCCTCGCGTTCGATCCGGCAGGGGTACGTACGTCCCGGCCGGTATCCGGAATCCGCGGCCGGGGCGGCGTCCATGACCGGGCCTCGCGACTGCCCCCAGGCGCCTCCGGTGAACAGCCCGGCTCCGAAGGCGACAAGCACCGCGGCGGCCGAGACGGCGAGCATCCGCCGCACCGGCACCGTGCGCACGGAACGCGCGTCCGCAATCGCCTCACTCGCTTCGGGCGGCACACCGGCCGTGTCCGGCACGGGAGTCGATGATTCGGGAGCCCGCGATTCGGGAGTTGACGGTTCGGGCGGCCCGAACCCTCTCTCCCGTTCGGCGACGTCCCACAGGACGAGCAGCCGCGTCGGCTCGACCTGGCACACCCGCGCCAGCTCCTCCACCGCATCACGCGGCGCGGGCTTCTTCCCGTTGAGATACCGCTCCCACGAGGAGCGGCTGTAACTGGTCCGCGCCGCGAGCGCGGCCAGACTCAGTCCACTGTGATCCTTCAACCGACGTAGCTGTACAACGAGTTGATGTTCTCGTTCGTCCAGCGACGAAGGCAGCTCTTTCCAACGCGACATGACGTGTCCCCGTACGCGTCAGCAATCCCCCCGAGGCGCTCGCGCCTCCTTCGACCCGCAAGACGAACTCTCGCAGATCCGGGTTGCGGCCTTGCGGTGCCTTGGCGCGTTCCCTCCACCGCCGGTGCCCCGCCGGGTGTCCCACGTACGCCGCACGGGACACGGCGTCCCAGCAGGTCGGCGCGTGGGACGTCCCGCGCTTCCCCAGGACGGCGACTGCCCCTGGAAGCAGGCGAACTTGGCGCAGCACAGTCGTTGCCGCACGGCAGGCGGCGCGGCACATTCCGCGCCGCCTCGTACTTCTGGAGGGGAAACGCACCATGAAGGCTCGTAAGCGCATCGCACTCTTCGTCGCCGCCGCCGCACTCGGCAGCGGCATCGCCCTCATGCCCTCGGCCGCCGGCGCCGCGGACACCGGCGGCGTGAGCATCACCGGCTCACGCGGCTGCAACTACACCGACGCCCAGCCGACGATCAGGCGCGGCTCCAAGGGCGCGGCCGTCAGGCAGGCGCAGTGTCTGCTGAAGACGTGGAACGTCGACATCGGCCCCGCCGGGGTCGACGGGGACTTCGGCCCGACCACCGACAGGGCGGTCCGCGAGTTCCAGGGCCGGATCAAGGACATCTGCAACATGCCCGTCGACGGCATCGTCGGCCCGAAGACCTGGAGCGCGCTGAAGAACCCCCTCTGCTGAGGCTCGGGCAGACGCGGACAGGGAAGCGCCCGTCCACCCCTCGGAGGGTGGACGGGCGCCGTCGGTCCGTGTCCCGCGGCCGCGGCCTCAGCCTGCGGCCATCTTCTTCTGCAGATTGGCGTCGAGCACGTCCAGGAACTGCTCCGTGGTCTGCCACGGGGCGTCCTTGGAGATCAGCAGCGCCAGGTCCTTCGTCATCCTGCCGCTCTCGACGGTCTCGATGCAGACCTGCTCCAGGGTCTCCGCGAACCTGGTGACCTCGGGAGTGCCGTCCAGCTTGCCGCGGTGGGCGAGACCGCGGGTCCAGGCGAAGATCGACGCGATCGGGTTGGTCGATGTCGCCCTGCCCTGCTGGTGCTGGCGGTAGTGGCGGGTGACCGTGCCGTGCGCGGCCTCGGCCTCCACGGTCTTGCCGTCGGGAGACATGAGGACCGAGGTCATCAGGCCGAGCGAGCCGAAGCCCTGCGCGACGATGTCGGACTGGACGTCGCCGTCGTAGTTCTTGCAGGCCCAGACGTAGCCGCCCTCCCACTTGAGTGCCGCGGCGACCATGTCGTCGATCAGGCGGTGCTCGTAGGTCAGACCGGCCTTGTCGAAGTCGGTCTTGAACTCGGCGTCGAAGATCTCCTGGAAGATGTCCTTGAAGCGGCCGTCGTACTTCTTGAGGATCGTGTTCTTCGTGGACATGTAGACGGGGAAGTCGCGGGCCAGGCCGTAGCGGAACGAGGCGCGTGCGAAGTCGCGGATCGAGTCGTCGTGGTTGTACATACCGAGCGCGACACCGGGGCCCGGGAATTCGTGGACCTCCAGCTCGATCGGCTCGGAGCCGTCCTTCGGGGTGAAGGTCATGGTGAGGGTGCCCGGGCCCGGGACCTTCAGGTCGGTGGCGCGGTACTGGTCGCCGAAGGCGTGACGGCCGACGACGATCGGCTTGGTCCAGCCCGGCACGAGCCGCGGCACGTTCTCCATGATGATCGGCTCGCGGAAGATCACGCCGCCGAGGATGTTGCGGATCGTGCCGTTCGGCGAGCGGTACATCGCCTTGAGGTTGAACTCCTCGACCCGCGCCTCGTCCGGCGTGATGGTCGCGCACTTCACGCCGACGCCGTACTCCTTGATGGCGTTGGCGGCGTCGACGGTCACCTGGTCGTTGGTGGCGTCGCGGTGCTCCATGCCCAGGTCGAAGTATTTCAGCTCGACATCGAGGTACGGGAGGATCAGTTTGTCCTTGATGAAGGACCAGATGATGCGGGTCATCTCGTCGCCGTCGAGCTCGACGACCGGGTTGGCTACCTTGATCTTGGCCATGAGGTGGAACGTCCCTCTCACGCGTCGATGGATCCCGACATCAAGGTACTCGACGTGAGCGCCTGCTAACGCACAGTGAAGTGGACGGCGTCCTCCAGGAACGGGACGTCCAGCCAGGGCTTCGGCTGGGTCACGAGCGCGATCAGCACGATCAGAGTGCCGAGCAGTCCGTACGTGACCATGTCGGTGAAGCGGGAGCGCACGGCGAGCATCCCGACGGAGGGCAGAGTCCGTCGCATGACGGCGCCGGTGAGCAGGGCTACACCGATGAGGATCGTGCCGACACGGAAGGCGTCGGCGAATGCGTCGGTGCCGACGATGACGAGCCCGAGCCCGGCCAGGGCAAGAACGGTGAGCAGGGGCCACTGCCGCGCCGGCGCCGAGGCATCCCCGGACGCGGCCCGCCCCCCGCCTTCGGGCCGGGCGGTGTCCCGCGTGAGGGACGGCGGCCGCCGGGAGGGGGCTTTGGGGGCGGGGTCGGGGTCGCCGGCACCCGTTCCCGTATCGGCGTCCGTACCCGTATCGCCTTCGGGGTCCTCAGACGTGGGACGGGGGTGGACCGCGTTCGACAGGACAGCCGCGGCCGCCACGTCCGGTGCAGGCTCTTCCGCGCGGTCCGGCCCGGGCCCGGGGGCCGCGCCCGCCCCGCCGCCCGCCTGCTCGGACTCGTCGTTCGTGCGTACGCCCATGGGCTCAGCCCTTCGCATCGAGAGCCGCGCGCTCGGCCGCCTCGACCACGTTGACCAGCAGCTGCGCGCGGGTCATCGGGCCGACGCCGCCGGGGTTCGGCGAGATCCAGCCCGCGACCTCCGCGACGCCCGGGTGGACGTCTCCGGCGATCTTGCCGTCCGCGTCACGGCTGACGCCGACGTCGAGGACCGCGGCCCCCGGCTTGACGTCCTCGGGCTTGATGATGTGCTGCACACCGGCCGCCGACACGATGATGTCGGCCTGCCTCAGATGCATGGACAGATCACGCGTACCGGTGTGGCACTGCGTCACCGTCGCGTTCTCGGACTTGCGGGTCAGCAGCAGCGGCAGGGAGCGCCCCACCGTGATGCCCCGGCCCAGGACCACGATGTGCGCGCCCTTGATCTCGACGCCGTGGTGGCGGAGCAGCTGGATGATGCCGTTCGGTGTGCACGGCAGCGGCCCCTCGATGCCCAGCACCAGCCGCCCGAGGCTCATCGGGTGCAGCCCGTCCGCGTCCTTGGCCGGGTCCATCAGCTCGAGCACCTTGTTGGTGTCGATGTGCTTGGGCAGCGGGAGTTGGACGATGTAGCCGGTGCACTCGGGGTTGTCGTTGAGCTCGCGGACGACCGCTTCGATCTCGTCCTGCGAAGCGGTGTCCGGCAGTTCGCGCTGGATCGAGGCGATGCCGACCTGCGCGCAGTCGCGGTGCTTGCCGTTGACGTACCACCGGCTGCCGGGGTCGTCCCCGACGAGCAGCGTCCCGAGGCCGGGGGTGATGCCCCGATCGGTGAGGGCCGCCACGCGGGCGGTCAGGTCGGACTTGATCGCGGCTGCGGTGGCCTTGCCATCGAGAATCTGGGCAGTCATGCACCCATCCTCGCGGATGGACCCGCCCCGGTTCCAATTCGGCCCCGTTCCGGCACCTCTCGCCCCCCGGCAAACAGAAGGGGAGGTTGCACTTGCACAACACATACGGATCCCGACTGGACAAAAAGTCGACGTTAATACGACGATGAGCCGCGCAGTACCGCGGCAGTGTTGGGGGGCCAAACCGCTGATCTCGTGACGTTCCTCCGCTCGGACCGCATCGTCCCCGCACTTTCAACGGAGGAATCCCGCCATGAGCTTCGGCGACCCGAACAACCCGTACGGCCAGCAGCAGGGCGGCCAGCCGGGCTACGGCTACCCGCAGGGTCAGCCCCAGCCCCAGGGTCAGCCAGGTTACGGCTACCCGCAGGCGCCGCCGGCCGCGCCGTACGGCGGCGGCTACGCGGGCGGCCCCACGGAGATGCCGGGCATCACCAAGGCGGCCCGCATCTTCCTGTACGTGATCGTCGTCTGCCAGGTCATCGTCTCCGGCATCTACGCCTACACGCTGTCGAAGTTCGACGACGCCACGGACAACTCCGGGCTCAGCAGCTCCGACGCCCAGACCTTCGCCAACCTCGGCAAGGGCGTCATCGGCTTCTTCATGGTGCTCGCCCTGGTGTTCGCCGCGCTCGGCCTGGTGCTGGCGCTGAAGTACGCCAGCGGTGAGAACGGCGTCCGCGTCTGCTCCATCGTCTACGGCGCGTTCGCCATCATCAGCGGCATCTTCACGATCCCGGTCGGCATCATCACGTTCATCGTGGCGATCCTGCTGGTCGTGTTCGCGTCCAAGAGCGCGACCGCCGAGTGGTTCCGGCGCCCGCGCCACTGAGGCCCGTTCGCCGCACGAACACTGCACGTGCGCAGCACGAAGGCCGTAACCCACGCCGAAACCGGCGGGCTTACGGCCTTCGGTCTTTCCCAGGTCGGGTCAGGTCAGGTCAGCTCAGTGGAAGAAGTGGCGCGTGCCCGTGAAGTACATCGTCACGCCCGCCTTCTTCGCCGCCTCGACCACCAGCTCGTCCCGTACCGAACCGCCCGGCTGCACCACGGCCTTGACGCCCGCCGCGGTCAGGATCTCCAGGCCGTCCGGGAACGGGAAGAACGCGTCCGACGCCGCGTACGAGCCCTGGGCCCGTTCCGCTCCCGCACGCTCGACCGCGAGCTTCGCGGAGTCGACGCGGTTGACCTGGCCCATGCCGACGCCGACCGACGCGCCGTCCTTCGCAAGCAGGATCGCGTTCGACTTGACCGCGCGGCACGCCCTCCACGCGAAGGAGAGCTCCGCCAGCTCGCCGGCGTTCAGCGCCTCGCCCGTGGCGAGCGTCCAGTTCGACGCGTCGTCACCGTCGGCCTGGAGCCGGTCGGTGACCTGGAGCAGTGCGCCGCCGTCGATCGGCTTGAGCTCGACCGGGTTGGCGGGTACGCCCTCGGCGACGAGCACGCGGATGTTCTTCTTGCGGGCGAGGATCTCGACCGCGCCGTCCTCGTAGCCCGGCGCGACGATGACCTCCGTGAAGATCTCCGCGACCTGCTCCGCCATCTCTTTGGAGACCGGGCGGTTGACCGCGATCACACCGCCGAACGCGGACAGCGGGTCGCAGGCGTGCGCCTTGCGGTGCGCATCGGCGACGTCCGCACCGACCGCGATGCCGCACGGGTTCGCGTGCTTGATGATCGCGACGCACGGCTCGGTGTGGTCGTACGCGGCACGACGAGCGGCGTCGGTGTCCGTGTAGTTGTTGTACGACATCTCCTTGCCGTGGAGCTGCTCGGCCTCGGCGAGGCCGCCATTGCCGTTCACGTACAGCGCGGCGCCCTGGTGCGGGTTCTCGCCGTAGCGCAGTACGTTCTCGCGCTCCCAGGTGGCACCGAGGAAGTCGGGGAAGTTCGACTCGTCGGCCGGGGCGTAGGAGCTCGCGAACCAGGAGGCGACGGCCACGTCGTACGCGGCGGTGTGCTGGAAGGCCTCGGCGGCCAGCCGCTTGCGGGCGGTCAGGTCGAAGCCGCCCTCCTTCACGGCGGCCAGGACGTCCTCGTAGCGCGCGGGGCTGGTGACCACCGCGACGGAGGGGTGGTTCTTGGCGGCGGCACGGACCATGGAGGGCCCGCCGATGTCGATCTGCTCGACGCACTCGTCGGGGGTGGCGCCCGAGGCGACGGTCTCCCGGAAGGGGTACAGGTTCACGACCACGAGGTCGAAGGGCTCGACACCCAGCTCGGCGAGCTGCTGGCGGTGCGACTCCAGGCGCAGGTCGGCGAGGATCCCGGCGTGCACGCGCGGGTGCAGCGTCTTGACCCGGCCGTCCAGACACTCGGGGAAGCCGGTCAGCTCCTCGACCTTGGTGACCGGCACCCCGGCCGCGGCGATCTTCGCGGCGGTGGAACCGGTGGAGACCAGCTCGACGCCCGCCTCGTGCAGCCCGCGGGCGAGGTCCTCGAGACCCGTCTTGTCATACACACTGACCAGCGCTCGCCGGATGGCTCGCTTCGCAGTCTCAACAGTCACGGGAAAACTACCTTTCGTCCCTCAATGCGGTAGCCGTTACGGGCCAGACGCCCCACGACATCGACGAGCAGCCGTCGCTCGATTTCCTTGATGCGCTCATGAAGAGCGACTTCGTCGTCCTCGTCCCGGACCTCGACCACGCCCTGCGCGATGATCGGGCCGGTGTCGACGCCGTCGTCGACGAAGTGGACGGTGCACCCGGTGACCTTGGCTCCGTACGCGAGCGCGTCGCGCACGCCGTGGGCCCCGGGGAAGCTGGGCAGCAGGGCGGGATGCGTATTCACGAACCGTCCGCCGAAGCGGGCGAGGAATTCCTTGCCCACGATCTTCATGAAGCCGGCCGAGACGACGAGATCCGGTTCGTACGCGGCGGTGGCCTGGGCGAGCGCCAGGTCCCACGCCTCGCGAGTCTCGTAGTCCTTCACCTTGCACACGAAGGTGGGGAGCCCGGCGCGCTCGGCGCGCTCGAGACCGGCGATCTCGGCCCGGTCGGCGCCGACGGCGACGACACGGGCGCCGAAGCCCTGCGGGTCCTCGTCGATGGCGTCGAGCAGAGCCTGCAGATTCGTACCGGACCCGGAAACCAGGACCACGAGGCGGGCCGGTCGGGCAGAGGGGGGCGGGGAGGCCACGGCGGGTCTCTTTCTCGCGTTGCTGTTCGGCGTTTGTGCGGTCATACGAACGAATCGCGCCCCGCGATACGGGGAACTCTACGAAGGGGCCGACCGTCAGCAACGATACCGGCACACAGAACGGCCCCCACGGGACGGGGGCGTGGCCGGGAGGTAGCGTCTGGGGACAGCACCCGTCCCCCGACGGGCACGACGACACAAGACCCCATGTGCGCTGGGTCTGAGGGGAAGACGTTCACCAGATGCCGGACCGACGCCGCCGTACGGACCTCCTGTTGCCGCGGGAGCGCCAGTCCACGGACGACAGCAATCCCTTCGCGCCGCCGCCGGAGGGCAGGCCGGACCAGCCCTGGCAGCCGCGCCGCCCGGCGAACGACGGCAACTCCGACGAATCGTCGTCCCGCCCGTCCGACTCCTCGGGCGACCCGGCCGACCGCCCGGCCTGGGGCAGCCAGTGGAGCAGCCGCCAGCCGGGCCGCTCCTCGGGCGGCGGCTTCGGCGGCCGCCCCAGCGGCCAGGGTGGCCAGAACGGCGACAACGGCCAGAACGGCGGCGGCAAGCAGGGCCAGGACGGCGGCTCCCCCGGCGGCCTGAAGTGGGACCCGACGGACCCGGCCCAGCGGCGGGCGCGGTATGCGCTGCTGTCGGGCATGTGGGCGTTCTTCTTCGCGCTCTTCGACTTCCCGGAGATCGCACTGCTGCTGGGCGCGCTGGCGCTGTACTGGAGCATCAGCTCCCTGCGGGCCAAGCCCCAACGCCGCGCCGCGGACCCGACATCCCCGCCGCCGCGCCCGTCGTCGCCGACCCCCCCGAGCAAGCCCCAGCTGACGGCGGCGGTGAGTGGCCTGGTGATGGCGAGCATCGCACTGGTGATCGTGGCGGCGTCGTTCACGGCGCAGCTGGTCTACCGGGACTACTACACGTGCGTGAACGACGCACTGACGAAGTCGGGCCAGCTGGCCTGCAACGACTTGCTGCCGGATCCGCTGCGCGGAGTGATCGGCGTCAAGGAGTAGGGGCACTGGGGTCAGGCCGGTCGCCTGCGTCACGAAGCCGCCGCGAGCCGCGGCCAGTTACCGGCGACGCCCCGGGCCCGGGCGCCTGCGGCGCGAGGCTGTCGCGTCCCGGCCGACGCGGCCTGCGGCGCGAAGCTGCGCAACCTTGCGGGGGCCTCGCCCCGGTTTCCCTCCGCCCCAACAGGGCGGCGCAGCCGCCCCCGGGCCAGTCCTGCGGCGCGAAGCTGTCGCACCCTCCCCGGGGGCGGGGGGCCTCGCCCCCGGTTCGCCCCCCGATCAGGGCGGCACAGCCGCGTCCCCGAGCCGGGGCCTGGGCGCCGACCCCCGATCGCGCGCGAAGCACGAAGCACCCGCCATGGGGCCGGGGCCTGCGGCGCGAAGCTGCCGCAAGCCGCCGGGGGCTGGGCGCTTGCCCCCAGTTTCGGGGAGGGGCGGGTTGGGGAGCGCCCTCCTACAGTGACGCCGACGGACCCGGCCCTTCCGGTACCGGTGGGTCCACCTCCGGCTCCGGCGGCTCGCGCGGCGGGAACTCCGCCATCAGACCTCCCGACGCCTCCTTCAGCGCCGCCCATCTCGTCTCCCGCGGCTCCCTCACCTCACACGCCCCCACCCGCAGGAACTCCGCGTCCGGCACAACCACCGCACCCCCCGCACCCCGCCTGCGCCACGCCCGTACCCCCAGCGCCCCCGGCACCCCCACCACCGCCGTCCAACCCGCCGCCGCCGCGCCCGTCAGCCACCATGCCGGGCCGAATTCCGCCAAGCGGCCCGTGCCAAGCGGGCCGCCCGCCGCCGCCGCGAGGGCCGCGGTCAGGAGGCCGCAGCCCACCGCGCCCAGCAGCGCCGTCAGCGCGGTCTCGCGGGCGCCCGACACCGCCCCCCTCCGTACCGTGAACCACGCGATCACCACCCCCGCCACCACCGGCACAGCAGCCGCCGCCCAGTTCAGCAGGGTCCCGCGGCCCTCCGCGGGAACCGCGGCCAGCAGCGGGAAGTGCGGCAGCGCCGTGTCGCCGGTCAGCGCGAGCGGCGTCGCCACGGCGCCCGTACCGAGCGCGAAACCGGGGCCGAGACCGTACGCCGCACCCCACACCGCGGCGTTCGGCACCAGCGCCAGCCCGAGCAGCAGCACCGCGAACCGCCCCGACCACTCCTCCGCGAGATGCAGGAATGAGTCCTGCGTCACGTCCGCGTGCCACAGCAGTGACACCGCGACCAGCAGCGCCCCACCTCCCAGCAACGCCAGCGCCCCCGCCGCCGCGGCCCGTGCGGCGACCGCCACCCGCGTACGGGCGAGCTGGACCCGTACCCGCTCCGGCAGCCACGCCGGCAGCGGCCCGAGTGGCCGTCCGCTCGCCGTCCACACCCCGGCCGCCGCGGAAAGACCGGCCACCACCGTCACATGGAACAGCGCGCTCAGCGCGTCCGCCGCCAGCGGACCGCTCGCCGCATAAACCACCGCCGCCGCGCCGACCAGCAGATACCCCCCGGTCACCGACCACAGCACCCCCCGGGCCGACGCCCGCGGCCGGCCCTCGTCGGGTTCGCGCGCGTCGCGCGCCGCCCGGTGCGCCAGCAGGGCGGGCAGGGCGACGAGCAGCAGCGGTACGACCCCGACCGGCGCCGGATTCCCGGAGAGCGTGTCGACGCGTACGAGCTCGGTGCCGTGCGCAAGCAGCCACAGCCCGGCGGCGACGTGCAGCGCCCCGTCCGGACCGCTGTCCGGGTAGGGGGAGCTGATCCACAGCACCATCACCAGGACGGCGAGCGCGCCGAGACCGAGCCCCGCCGCGGTCACCCCGCGCACGAAGGCCGCGGCCAGCGCGGGCGCACGGCCGCCCTGGACGGCGGCCGGGGCCTGCGACAGCGACGGGCTGGGCTCGGTCATCTGGGTCACGCGGCCATGCTGCCAACGACACGCGCTTTATCCACGTAACAGGCGAATGACCGCTGTGTCGCTCAAGATACGTTTATGTACTTTTTCGCCGAGTGCAGCGCCGCGGGGAGCCCTTCATGACTCAGAGCACCACAGACTCTGCCTCCATCTCCCTGCCCTCCCCCAAGGAACGGCGCAGGCTGCGCGAGGCAAAGTCCCTGAGCGAGGAGCAGGTCGCGGAGGCGGTCGGCGTCACACGGGCGACGGTCAGGAACTGGGAGACCGGGCGGACCAGCCCCCGGGGGCGCAAGCTCAAGCTGTACGCGAAGCTGCTCGCGGATGCGAGACCGGAGGAGAACTCGGAGTGGAGACCGGAGGAACAGTCCGCCGGCACGCCGGACCCGGTCCCGGACCCCGTACCGACGACCAAGAGCGACGCCTCGCCACAACCGGAGCCACAACCCGAGCCCCAACCTGAGGCACAGGCTGAGGCACAGGCTGAGGCACAGGCTGAGGCAGAGCCACAGCACGAGCCGAAGCCGCAGCCCCAGGCCACCGCACCCACCCCGCCCCCGCGCGCCAAGCAGTCCCACGCCACCACCCGGCCCAAGCCCGCCGCGAAGCGCGCGGCCAAGCCGCCCACGATCCCCGCCAATCCGGTCCCGCCGCACTCCGCCCCACCGCGGACGCCGACCCCGTTCCCCGACGCCCAAGTGTTCCCGGCGCTGCCGCCGCCCACCCCGGCCGAGGCCTTCGACGCCCTCTACGCGCACGCCGCATCCGCCCTCGTACGCCAGACCTACCTGCTCACAGGCCGCCGCAGGCTCTCCCACGAGTCCGTCGAGCGTGCCTTCCACCTCGCCTGGGAGCGCTGGCCCGAGGTCGCCGTCGACCGGGACCCCGCGGGCTGGGTGCGGGCCGCCGCGTACGAATTCGCCATGTCCCCCTGGCAGCGGCTGCGGCGCGCCCACCGGTACCCCGACGCCCCGCCCGCCGAGCGTGACCCGCGCGAACTGCTCGACGCCCTGCTGGAGCTGCCCCCGCATTACCGCCGGACCCTGCTGCTCTACGACGGCGTGGGCCTCGATCTGCCCGAGACCGCCGCCGAGACCGAGGCGAGCACGCCCGCCGCGGCGAACCGGGTGCTGCACGCGCGCGCGGCTCTCGCCGAGCAGGTGCCCGGGCTCGACGTACCCGACACGCTCCACGAGCGGCTCACCGCCCTCGCGAACTCCGGTCCGGCGCCGCACCTGATGCCCGCTCAGGCCGTACGGACGGGCAGCGAGCGCCGGGCCAGGTTCTGGACGCGGGTCGCCGTCACCGTCACCACGCTGATCATCGGCGCCACCGCCATCACCCTGCTCAACGCGCCCACGCGGTACGAACCGCCGGTCCCCCCTGGCCAGCAGGTCGAGGGCGTACCGCCGCACAACGGGCCGCAGCAGCTGACCCGGAAGGACCAGCAGCTGCGCGCGAAGCTGCTCTCGGAGCCGGCGCACGGCCCGGAGCGGCTCGTGCCGATGGAGCACTAGCGAGCACTGGCGCCGAGCAGGCAGAACGCGTGTGGGCCCCCACCTCGGATCGAGGTGGGGGCCCACACGTATGTAAACGGGTACTGCGGTACTGCGGTCCTGCGAAGGTCAGGCGCCGAGGATCTCTCGCGCCAGCTTGGCCGTCTCGGTCGGCGTCTTGCCGACCTTGACGCCCGCGGCCTCAAGGGCCTCCTTCTTCGCCGCGGCGGTGCCGGAGGAGCCGGAGACGATGGCGCCGGCGTGGCCCATGGTCTTGCCCTCGGGGGCGGTGAAGCCCGCGACGTAACCGACGACCGGCTTGGTGACGTTCTTCGCGATGAAGTCCGCCGCACGCTCCTCGGCGTCGCCGCCGATCTCGCCGATCATCACGATCAGCTCGGTCTCCGGGTCCGCCTCGAACGCCGCGAGGGCGTCGATGTGCGTCGTACCGATGACCGGGTCGCCACCGATGCCGACGGCCGAGGAGAAGCCGATGTCACGGAGCTCGTACATCATCTGGTAGGTCAGCGTGCCGGACTTGGACACGAGACCGATGCGGCCGGGCTTGGTGATGTCGCCCGGGATGATGCCGGCGTTGGACTGGCCGGGGGTGATCAGACCAGGGCAGTTCGGGCCGATGATCCGGGTCTTGTTGCCCTTGCTGACGGCGTACGCCCAGAAGGCGGCGGAGTCGTGCACCGCGATGCCCTCGGTGATGACGACGGCCAGCGGGATCTCGGCGTCGATCGCCTCGACGACGGCGGCCTTGGCGAAGGCCGGCGGCACGAAGAGGACGGAGACATCGGCTCCGGTCTTCTCCATCGCCTCGGCGACCGTGCCGAAGACCGGCACCTCGGTGCCGTCGATGTCGACGGTGGTGCCCGCCTTGCGGGGGTTCACGCCACCGACGATGTTGGTGCCGTCGGCCAGCATGAGCTTGGTGTGCTTCATGCCGGTGGAGCCGGTCATCCCCTGGACGATGACCTTGCTGTCCTTGTTGAGGAAGATAGCCATGGTGGTCTGAGTTCCCTTACTTCGCGGCCGCGAGCTCGGCGGCCTTGTCGGCCGCGCCGTCCATGGTGTCCACGCGCTGCACGAGCGGGTGGTTGGCGTCGGACAGGATCTTGCGACCCAGCTCCGCGTTGTTGCCGTCGAGGCGCACGACCAGCGGCTTGGTGACTTCCTCGCCCTTGGACTTGAGCAGCGCCAGGGCCTGGACGATGCCGTTGGCGACCTCGTCGCACGCGGTGATGCCACCGAAGACGTTGACGAAGACGGACTTGACGTCCGGGTCGCCGAGGATGATCTCGAGGCCGTTCGCCATGACCTCGGCCGAGGCGCCGCCGCCGATGTCGAGGAAGTTGGCGGGCTTCACGCCGCCGTGGTTCTCACCGGCGTACGCGACGACGTCGAGGGTCGACATGACCAGACCGGCGCCGTTGCCGATGATGCCGACCTCGCCGTCGAGCTTGACGTAGTTGAGGTTCTTGGCCTTGGCAGCAGCCTCGAGCGGGTTGGCTGCGTCCTTGTCCTCGAGCGCCGCGTGCTCCGGCTGGCGGAAGTCGGCGTTCTCGTCGAGCGAGACCTTGCCGTCGAGGGCGATGACACGGCCGTCGGCGACCTTGGCCAGCGGGTTGACCTCGACGAGGAGCGCGTCCTCTTCGATGAAGGTCTTCCACAGGGTCACCATGATGTCGGCGACCTGGTCGGCGACATCGGCCGGGAACTTGGCGGCCGCGACGATCTCGCGGGCCTTGGCCAGGTCGACGCCCTCATTGGCGTTGACCGGGATCTTCGCGAGGGCCTCGGGGTTCTCCTCCGCGACGACCTCGATCTCGACGCCGCCCTGGACGGAGGCCATGGCCAGGAATGTGCGGTTGGTGCGGTCGAGGAGGTACGAAACGTAGTACTCCTCGGCGATCTCCGGTGCCGTCTCCGCGAGCATGACCTTGTGGACCGTGTGGCCCTTGATGTCCATGCCGAGGATCTGACCGGCCTTCTCGACCGCGTCAGCCGGGTCGGAGGCCAGCTTCACGCCGCCGGCCTTGCCGCGGCCGCCGACCTTCACCTGCGCCTTGACGACCGACCGGCCGCCAAGACGCTCGGTCACCTCGCGCGCCGCCTCAGGCGTGTCGATGACTTCACCGGCCAGCACCGGTACACCGTGCTTGGCGAAGAGGTCCCTCGCCTGGTACTCGAACAGGTCCACGCGCGTCCGTCCCTTTTCTGATGATCGCGGTTCGTTGTCTGCGTGGGCGTGCCGCGAAGGGCAACGTGACTGCGCTGTCACAAGGGAGGCGTACACGGTGGCCGGGTACGCGGCATGTCCGTCTCGCAGGTTATCCCCGCCGGACCTGGGTCCCTAAATCGCAGATCACACCTGAGCGGTGATTACGGTCACAGATCGCACGGGTGGGCGCGTCGAACACACTCCATACCCAAGGAAACGGGCGGTCCTCACCCCAATGAGGACCGCCCGTGAAGAATTCCGACCCGCCTGTCGGATTCCGTACTGCGTCAGCGCTGGTGACAGGACTGCGTCAGATGCCCTGGGTCACGTGGGAGACGTAGCCCGGGGTGACCGTGGTGGCCAGGCCCTGGGCGCCGGAGACGGCGTTGCCCGCGAGCGGGGTCGAGGCGACCGTGCCCCTCACGTCCTGTGCGAACGGCCGGACCTCGGAGACCACACCACCCGCGAACGGCGTCACATCGCCGACGACACCCTGCGCCAGGGTGCCGGCGCTGCCGCCGACGCCGTGGGTGACCGGCTGGACGTGGTCGACGATCGTGTCGACGAGCGGGTGGACCGCGCCGACGACGCCGCCCGCGAAGGGCTGGGCCTCGGAGACGACGCCACCGGCGAACGGCTGGACCTCGGACACGACACCGCCCGCGAACGGCGTCACGTCGCCGGTCACGCCCTGCGCGAGGATGCCGACGTCGCCGACCGCCTGCCCGGCGACCGGGAGAACGCCGTTGACGGCCCGGGCGGCGATGGGCGGCAGGGTGTCCTGCACGGCCGCGTAGGCGATCGGGCCGGCAGCGGCGACAGCACTCTGCGCCGTGTACTGGGCCTGGGCCGGGGCCTGCTCGGCGAGCTGCGGCGCGAAGGCTGCCAGCGGTCCGAAGAGATAGTCGATCTCGGCCTGGACGTCGGCGACGTCCGGGGTGGCCGGGACCTCGTACGCCGGGACCTGGCCCTCGGCGTACTGACGGGCCTGCCCGGCGACACCCTGGGCGGAGCCCGTGGCGTGGGAGGCCGAGGCCTTGGCGCGGGCGGCCGTGCCGAGGGCGGTGCCCTTGGCCTGCGCGGCCTTACCGGCGGCGGCGCCCTTGACGGCCTGGGCGGCGTCGACGCCGCGGACGTCCTGGACCACGTCGAGGTCCTTGACGTCGTCGATGGCGTCGGCCGCCTGGTCCGGAGTGGAGAGCGGTACGGAGACGTGCACCTCGTCGGCGCTGGCCACGGCGGTCCCGATGGCCCACATGCCGGTTGCCGTGGCGGCGACGGCAATGGAACGGCGAATGTTCTTGTGCATGCTTACGTCAAATCCTTCGAATTCGGCTGTCCGGAACTATCCGGTTGGCGGGCAGACCTGTCCCGCCCCCGCGCGGCAGGTCTTGAGCGGGGGAAAGGACTGCCCTAGCCGGGGAATTCGAGGATGTCGCGGGGTCGTTCGCGGGTCGGCGCGTCCAATGCCGACCGGTCCGCGCCGGGTACGAGCGCGAACGGCCTGCCGCCCGCACTCGTCGCCGCATGCTGGTCGCCCATGCGCGGCGTATGCGTCTCGGCGGACTGCTGCAGCACACCGGGAGTGGAGTCGTACGGCTCGCCCGGTACGCGGGCGGGTGCCGGTGCCGGTACGGGATGCCCGGGCCGGACTTCGGCCCTTGGCCGGTCGAGGCCGCCGCTGTAACTGCTGTGCTGCCCCGGGGTGCTGGCGGTCGCGCCGGACGACCCGCCCGCCTCGACGACGGGCGGCACGCCGACGAATGGCTGCGTCGTACGCACCTGGTCCGCGCCGATGCCGGCAGGCGTCAGCGGTACGGGAGGGGGCTCGGGCAGGGACCCAGTGGGAAGCCCGGTCAGAATCCCGGTGCGCTGCTGGACCGCGGGCCTTACGACGTGGCGCACTGTGTCCGCGACCGGCTGCGCGACCTCGCGCACCGGCTCGACGGACTGCGCCACGCGCCGCAGTTCCCGCGCCGGGGACGGCCGGGCCGGGGGTGCGACGCTCCCCGTGGCGTCGGCCGGCACCTGGGAGGCGGACGCCTCGGTGGCCGGTGCCGCCTCGGGCAACTCGGCCGCGTGCGCCTTGCCGCCGTAGAGAAGACCGACCGTCAGCAGGCACCCCAGGAACAGCATCACGCGCAGCGCACGCCGTCCGCCCGCCACCCGGCGCAGTACGCGCAGGACGGCAGCAGAACGAGCAGCTGCGGCAGTCACGGTGAGGGAGCCTTCCCTGTCGGCGGAAGCGGACCTTCCGTGGGGATCGGGACGATGCTCGCACGAAACTCCCGGGGCTGCGCAAGTCCCGTGTTACTGATGGGTTACTTGTCCGGTATCGGAAGCGGCCGCTTCTCGATCGCCGCCGCCATCACATCCGGGAAGAGATCCGGCGTACACGCGAACGCCGGTGCGCCCAGCGCCGCGAGGGCCGCCGCGTGCTCGCGGTCGTACGCGGGCGTCCCCTCGTCGGAGAGCGCCAGCAGCGCGACGAACTGCACGCCCGACGCCTTCATCGCCGCTACCCGCTTCAGCATCTCGTCCCGTATGCCGCCCTCGTAGAGGTCGCTGATCAGTACGACGACGGTGTCGGCGGGGCGCGTTATCTGCGACTGGCAGTACGCGAGCGCCCGGTTGATGTCGGTGCCGCCGCCGAGCTGGGTGCCGAAGAGCACGTCGACCGGGTCGTCGAGCTGGTCGGTGAGATCGACGACCGCGGTGTCGAAAACGACAAGGCGGGTGGCGATGGAACGCATGGACGCCAGGACCGCGCCGAAGACGGACGCGTAGACGACGGAGGCGGCCATCGAGCCCGACTGGTCGATGCAGAGGACGACGTCCTTCTTCACGGACTGCGACGCCCGGCCGTATCCGATGAGCCGCTCGGGCACGACGGTGTAGGCGCCTTCTTTTTCAGGAATCGGCAAATAATTCTTGAGGTTGGCCCGGATCGTGCGGTCCCAGTCGATGTCCCGGTGGCGCGGGCGGTTGATCTTCGCCGAGCGGTCGAGCGCCCCGGTGAGCGTGGAGCGGGTACGGGTGGCGAGGCGCTTCTCCAGGTCGTCGACGACCTTCCGCACGACGGCCCTGGCTGTCTCCTTGGTCGTCTCGGGCATCGCCTTGTTGAGGGAGAGCAGGGTGCCGACGAGATGGACGTCCGCCTCCACGGCCTCCAGCATCTCCGGCTCGAGAAGCAGCGTGGACAGACCGAGCCGGTCGATCGCGTCGCGCTGCATGACCTGGACGACGGAGCTGGGGAAGTACGTACGGATGTCGCCGAGCCAGCGCGCGACCGAGGGCGCGGACGCCCCGAGTCCGGCCGAACGGTTGCCGCCGCGGCCGTCATTCCTGCCACCGCTGTTGCCGTAGAGAGCTGAGAGGGCACCGTCGATCGCCGCGTCCGTACCGGCGAGGGCGCATCCGGTGCCGTCGGCGGACTCACCCCCCAGCACCAGCCGCCACCGCCTCAGCCGCTCGTCGTCGTGGCTCATCGGCCCACCCCCACAAGGTCGTTGTCGTCGTTGTCCTGGGTGCCGGTGCCCAGCAGCAGTCGCAGCAGTGGCAGCACCGCATCGGCCCGCTCTTCGTCGAGGCCCGCGCCGAAGCCGGGCACCGTGGACTCGTCGCGCATCGGACCGTCGGCCGCCGACGGCCCGCGCCGGACCAGCTCACCCAGCGTGCGGCGTACACCTGATTCGTACGCGGAGAACGTGCGGCGCAGCAGCGGCAGCACGTCCGTGAACTTGTCGGCCGGAACTCCCGTCAGCCAGGCGTCGACGAGCCCGAGCAGGCGGTCGTCGTGAACCAGGAGCATCCCGCCGCCCGACGCGCCGCCGACGAAGCCCTCGATCCAGGCGGCCGCTTCGGTGGGCGCCGTTCCGGGCGAGAGCGCGAGGCTCATGAGCCGCGCGGCCTCGTCCTCCTGGAGTCGGCCGTCGTCCAGCAGCAGCCGGGCGGCCCGGCCCCGTATGACCCCCGGCACCGTGTCCCGCCCCGCGAGCCGGTGCAGTACGGAGCCCCAGCGTTCGCTCAGCTCCCGGGCTCCGGGCAGCAGCCCGAGCGCGGTGTGCACCCCGTCCAGGTGTCCGCGCATCTCGGCGGCGCCGTCCACGTCGAGCCCCGTGCACGCGGGCGGCAGTCCGACACAGATGCGCTCGGCGAGTCCGGCCGCGACCTCGCCGAGTGCGGCCGTGTCGGTGGACCGGACGTCTCCGTACCGCAGGGAGCGGGCCAGGGCGGGGAGGGCCTGGGCGAGATGACCGACGTCCGCGTCGAGCGCGGCGCGGTCGGCCAGCGCCCTCATCACCACGGGGAGTGCGCCGGGCAGTTCGGCCAGCAGGCAGCGCTCGGCGAGCTCGGTGACCTCGGCGAGGGCGGTCGCCGAGACCGCCTGGTTCGCCGCCTTCGCGGTGGCCGCCGAGAGCACGGTGGTCCCCCACACTCCGGCCTCGGCGACCTTGACGAAGAGCTCCGGCTCCCAGCGCAGCCGCCAGCTCTCCCGGAAGGTGCCCGTACTCCCCCGGCCCGTGACGGGCTCGCCCCAGCCGACGCCGAGCAGCTTCAGCCGGTGCAGCAGCCGGCTCTTCGCCGCGTCGGTCTCCTTGCGCAGATCGAGATCCAACTCGCGCTCCAGCGCCTCCGGTTTGAGCCGGAGGCTGCGCTGGAGGCGGCTCAGGTCACGCTGCAGCGGCACGGCCGGGGCTGCGTCCGGCACCTCGCCGAGGACGTCCCCGACGATCAGCCGGTCCCTGATGAGGTCGAGCGGCACGTCGGAGCCGTCGCACATCACCGCCCGCACGGCATCGGTCGTCTCGGCCAGTCCGGCCAGCGGCCGGCCGCGCATCGCGGCAAGGGTGTCGGCGAGGCGTACGGCCTCGATGACATGGGCCGAGGACACCATCCGGTCCTCGTCCCGCAGCAGCCTGGCGACCTTGGTCATCCAGCGCTCGACGGGCCGGTCGGGCGCGCCGAAGAGATGTCCGTACCAGCCGGGTGAGTCGATCCCCGCGCCGTAGCCGCTGTGCCGGGCGAGCCTGCGGTGCGTCCACGGCACCCAGGTCATTTCGGTCCTGACCCTGGGCAGCCCCTTGAGGAGTGCCTTGTCGGCAGCGAGGGTGGTCTTCTCGCCGAGCGCGGGCACGTGCCAGGCTCCGCAGACGACGGCGACGCCGTCTCCGAACTCCTTGCGCGCGGCGCGCAGTTGGATCCGCATATGGGCCTCGCGGGCGAGGTCACGGTCGTGCCCGCCGTGGCCGTACATCTCGCGCAGCGCGGTCATGGCCTCGCCGAGCGCCGCGAACGGTGCGCGGGGGTCGCCTTCCTTCACCCCCGGCCCGGCTCTGGACCCGGCCCCGCGGTGCTCGATGACGTCCTCCCACCACCGCTCCGGGTCGTCGTACCCGGCGGTCTCGGCGAGGACGGCGATGGGATCGATCCGTACGCCCGCATCGGGCGCGGCATCCCATTCGGGATCGACGGCCTCCCCGTCGGGCGCGGCCACGCGCGGATGCCCGTCGGGCACGGCATCCCATTCGGGGTCGCCGGCCGCCGCCATCGCCAGCGAATGCGCCGCAGGGAGGTCGATGAACCGCACCGGCACCTCCCGCTCCAGCGCCCAGCGGATCGCCACCCATTCCGGCGAGAACTCGGCCAGCGGCCAGAACGCCGCACGTCCCGGGTCGTCCACGGCATGGGCAAGCAACGCCACCGGCGGGCGCATCTGCTCGTCCGCCGCCAGCGCTAGCAGCGCGTCGCCCTCGGGCGGTCCCTCGATCAGCACCGCCGGGGGCACGGCCGCATCCAGCGCGGCCCGCACCGCACGAGCCGAGCCCGGACCGTGGTGCCGGACGCCGAGCAGCAGAGGGCCGGTCATGCGCTCACCTCACGGCAGGCGCGGTAGAAGTCCTTCCAGCCGTCCCGCTCGCGGACCACCGTCTCCAGATACTCCTGCCAGATGACACGGTCCGCCGCCGGGTCACGGACGACCGCGCCGAGGATCCCGGCCGCCACATCGCCGGGCTGCAGTATCCCGTCGCCGAAGTGCGCCGCGAGCGCGAGCCCGCCCGTGACGACGGAGATCGCCTCGGCCGTGGAGAGCGTGCCCGAGGGCGACTTGAGCTTGGTGCGGCCGTCCGCCGAGACCCCGTCCCGCAGCTCCCGGAAGACGGTGACCACCCGGCGGATCTCCTCAAGGCCTTCGGGCACGGCCGGCAGATCGAGCGAGCGCCCGATCTGGTCGACGCGCCGCGACACGATGTCGACCTCGGCCTCGGACGTCGCGGGCAGCGGAAGCACCACGGTGTTGAAGCGGCGGCGCAGCGCGCTGGAGAGGTCGTTGACCCCGCGGTCGCGGTCGTTGGCGGTGGCGATGAGGTTGAACCCGCGCACGGCCTGTACTTCCTGCCCCAACTCCGGGATCGGCAGGGTCTTCTCGGACAGGATCGTGATCAGCGTGTCCTGTACGTCGGCGGGGATACGGGTCAGCTCCTCGATCCGCGCCGTCATGCCCTCCGCCATGGCACGCATGACGGGACTGGGGACGAGCGCGTCACGGCTGGGGCCGTGGGCCAGCAACTGGGCGTAGTTCCAGCCGTAGCGGATCGCCTCTTCGGGGGTGCCCGCCGTGCCCTGCACGAGCAGCGTCGAGTCGCCGCTGACGGCCGCGGCCAGATGCTCGGAGACCCAGGTCTTGGCGGTGCCGGGCACGCCGAGGAGCAGCAGCGCCCGGTCGGTGGCGAGTGTGGTGACGGCGACCTCGACGATCCGGCGCGGCCCCACGTACTTGGGTGTGATCACCGTCCCGTCGGGGAGCGCGCCACCGAGCAGATACGTGGACACGGCCCACGGCGACAGCCGCCAATTGACCGGGCGCGGCCGGTCGTCGGCGGCGGCGAGCGCCTTGAGCTCCGCGGCGAAAGCGTCCTCGGCATGCGGCCGCAGGGCCTCGGCGCCGGCGCCTTGGCCGGTCGTCGTCCCAGTCGTCGCCCCGGTCGTCGTCACGGTTGTCGCCCCGGTTTCGGACACGGTCATGGATCCCCCTCCAGATCGGTTCCAGATCCTTCGACCCGATGTGGATTCCACGGTGCACCATGCCACTGACAATCGACCGTCGTTGCAGGTCAGGGCCCATTGTCAGTGCCGGCCCGTAGCGTCGTCGCCATGAATCAGGTGGGGGTGCGCTGGACGTCGGAACAGGTGCTGGCACTGGCTCCTGACGACGCATCACGCAAAGCGGGAAACAAACTCGGCGCGGCCGGGCCGTGGTCCGGCGCGGGCAGCAGCGGCTCGGGGGCCGTGTGGGGCCTGTGCAAGGGCAGCGGCAGCAAGCCGTACCAGACCGTCATCGACACCACGGGCCCGGCGTACAAGTGCAGTTGCCCGAGCCGGAAGTTCCCGTGCAAGCACGCGCTGGGACTGCTGCTGCTCTGGGCGGCGGACGAAGCCGCAGTCCAGGTCTCCAGCACACCGGACTGGGCGGAGGAGTGGCTGGAAGGGCGCAAGCAGCGCGCCACGGACAAGGAACAGAGCGGAGAGGGCGCGGGGCAGGCGGCAAAGACCGCCGATCCCGAGGCGGCCAGGCGCAGGGCCGAGCGCCGGGCGGGGCGGATCACCGCGGGGGCGACCGAGCTTGAGCAGCGGCTGGCCGATCTGCTGCGCGGCGGCCTGGCGGCGGCCGAGCAGGCGGGGTACGGGCTGTGGGAGGAGACGGCTGCCCGCATGGTCGACGCGCAGGCGCCCGGACTGGCAGGCCGGGTACGGGAGTTGGGTGCGATACCGGGCTCCGGGCCCGGCTGGCCGGTGCGGTTGCTGGAGGAGTGCGCGCTGATCCACCTGCTGGACACGGCCTGGCTGGGGATCGAGCGGCTGCCGCAGCCGCTGGCCGCGACGGTCCGCACCCGGGTCGGGCTCACCTCGCCCGCCGAGGGCCCGCCGGTACGGGACGACTGGCTGATCCTGGCCCAGTACGACTCCTCGGACGGCAAGATCACCACGCGCCGGATATGGCTGTACGGGCGTGAGTCCGGGCGCACGGCACTGCTGCTCTCCTTCGGCGCGGCGGGCCGGTCCCCGCAGCAGGCCCTTCCTGTGGGGCTGATGGTCGACGCCGAGCTCACCGGGTACGCGGGCGCGGGACAGCTGCGGGCGGAGCTGGGCGAGCCGTTCGGCGCACCCGTGCCGATCGTCTCGCCGCCGCCGGGCGGGTCGGTGGCGTCGGCTCTGGATGCGTACGGCAAGGCGCTGCGGGACGACCCGTGGCTGGATTCCTGGCCGGTGACGCTGAGCGGCGTCATACCGGTCCCGTCGGGCGACGGGTGGCAACTGGCCGACGCCGACGGCGAGTCCGCGCTGCCCGTCGCACCCGCGGCGCTCGCCCGCACCGGGCTGTGGAAGCTCGTGGCGCTCTCCGGCGGCGGCCCGGTGACCCTCTTCGGAGAGTGCGGCCACCAGGGCTTCTCGCCGCTCGCCGCCTGGTCCGTGGACGGGTCCGAGACGGTCCCGCTGATCTGAACGTACGGAGGACCCATGACTGCCACCAGCACATCGGCCTGGGAAGAAGTCGTCACCGCGGCCCTGCTCGGCACCGACCGCCGCACACCGCCGGACGCGGTCCTGACCCCGGGCAAGGACGCCCCGGCCGCACTGCTCGACGCCGCGGCGCTCCACACCGTACGGCGCAGGGCGGGACTGCTGCCCGCACCCGCGGCCGCCCGTCCCGAGCCCGCACCGCACGACGCACGGCCGCAACTGCCCGTGGCCGCGCGGCGCCGGCTCGCCCAGCTGCTGGCCGACCGGTCCGTCCCCTCACACGCGGGCGGGCGGCGAGGTACGGCGCCCGATCTGACCGAGCTGCTCCCGCAGTGGCTCGCCGGGGCCAACGAGCACGGCTACCAGGCGCCGTCGTCCCTGCTGCCCGCGCTGCTCGACGCGGCCCGGGCGCGTACGGATCTGCGGCCGCAGGCGCTCGCGTTCGCCGGGACGCGCGGGCTGTGGCTGGCCCGCCTCAACCCGGAGTGGAAGTTCGCGCTGCGGGGTGCGTCCGGCGGCGCCGTGCTGCCGGACGTGACGGACGCCGAGGCGGTTCAACGACTGTGGGACGAGGGGCTGTTCGCCGAGCGTGTTGCGCTGCTGGCCGCGGTACGGGTGCATGACGCGGGGGCCGCGCTGGCGCTGCTGGCCGCGACGTGGGGGACGGAGCGGGCCGAGGACCGGCTGATGTTCCTCGACTCGCTGCGTACGAGGCTTTCCGACGCGGACGAGCCGTTCCTGGAACAGGCTCTGTCGGACCGCAGCCGCAATGTCCGCGCCACGGCGGCCGAGCTGCTGTCCGCTCTGCCGCACTCCGCGCTCGCCGGACGGATGGCGGCGCGGGCGGCGTCCTGTGTCGGCTTGGACCGCAGCGGTGACGCGAGCCGCGCATCGATAGCGGTGGAGGCGCCGCACGAATGCGATGCGGACATGCAGCGCGACGGTGTGGTGCCGAATGCGCCGTCCGGCCGGGGTGAACGGTCGTGGTGGCTGGGCCAGTTGGTGGAGGCGGCCCCGCTGTCCACCTGGCCGGGGCGGCTCGGGGGGCGTACGGCCGAGGAGATCGTCGCCCTGCCCGTCGCCGAGGACTGGGGGCAGGAACTGCACGCGGCGTGGTGCCGGGCGGCGGTGCGGCAGCGCGACGCGGAGTGGTCACGCGCCCTGCTCGGCGCACCGGCCTCCCCGCCGGAGACCGGTCCCGGCACATCGTCACTCGCCGAGCGGGCGAAGCTGCTGGCGACGCTTCCGGCGGAGGAGCGGGCGTCCTGGGTGGCCGAGTTCATCGCGGCGCACGGCCTGTCGGAGGCCTTCCAGCTCCTCGGCGTCTGCGCGGTGCCATGGGCGGAGCCGCTGGGCCGGTCGGTGGTCGACGCACTGGACATCGCGCGGGACGCGGGGAGCTACCCCTGGAGCTTCAGCGGGGTGATGGGCCTGGCGGAACGCTGCCTGGATCCGGCGGAGGCGAGCCGCCTGGAGTTGCTGACGGCGACGCCCGACGAGACGGAGGGGGCGTCGCCGGGGGCGGGCGGGTACTGGTCGGAGGCGTTCCAGCGGCTGGTGTCGACGTTGCGGCTGCGGGCGGCGATGCGGGTGGAACTGGGGGGTGCCCCGTGACCGGGGCTCCGACCTGGACCCCCGCCCCCGAGCCCCCCGCGCCCGGCGGACCTCACCGCGAAGCGTTATGCCTCCGCAGGCTGCCGCACATTCGCGTTGACCCAGTCGACGATCGACGCCGTCGTCGCGCCCGGCGTGAAGATCTCCGCCACGCCCAGCTCCTTCAGCGGCGCGATGTCGGCCTCCGGGATGATGCCGCCGCCGAAGACCTTGATGTCCTCCGCCTCGCGCTCCTTCAGGAGCGCGATCACCTTCGCGAAGAGCGTGTTGTGCGCGCCGGACAGGATGGAGAGGCCGATCGCGTCCGCGTCCTCTTGGATCGCCGTGTCCACGATCTGCTCCGGGGTCTGGTGGAGGCCGGTGTAGATGACCTCCATACCGGCGTCGCGCAGCGCCCGCGCGATCACCTTGGCCCCCCGGTCGTGGCCGTCGAGACCCGGCTTGGCCACCACCACACGGATCGGACCAGTCACACCCATCACTGCCTCCACATACCGACTGCGCCGCATGGGCACGGGTCCCGCGCCGACCATGGCCCGGGGAAGTGAACGAACGTTATCTCCCAGCATCCCGCACCCGGCCGTTTCACGGTGGATAGCGAGGGGGAAATCACACGTGGGACAAGTTCGCTATGCGTCGTACCCGCATCAGGCGGAACACAAGCCGCCCGCGCAGGCACGGTCGCTACGGGAGCCACTACAGGGTCGTACCCCCGTGCCGTCAGCCGCGCGGCACGGCGGTACGACACCGTCGGTTCTGGCCCGGCACGGGCCAGAGAGCCGCACACTTCCTGCCGCAGCTCCCATGAGGGCACACGGGGGACGGAGCCGTCCTCCGGTGTGCCGCACGGGAGGTCGGCCATGAAGGTTCTCTCCTTCATTCCGCTGTGTCTGCGCCCCGTCCGACAGCTGCGAATATCCGCAGCGCTGCTCCGCGCCACCGCGCTTGAGCTGGCGATCCTCGCCGGGCATCTGCTCCTCTATCCCACCGGCCTCACCCCGGAGCGCCCCGCCCCCACCCCGCCACCGGGCCCGGAGCCCCACCCTTCCGACGCCGTGCTGCTCCTGGCGGGAGGCCCGGTCCACCCGCCCGTCGTTCTCCTCCACGGCTTCGTGGACAACCGCTCCGTCTTCGTCCTGCTGCGCCGCACGCTGGCCCGGCACGGCCGACAGCAGGTCGAGTGCCTCAATTACTCGCCTCTGACCTGCGACATCCGCACCGCCGCCGAGCTGCTCGGCCGCCATGTCGAGCAGATCTGCGCACGCACCGGCCGGCCCGAGGTCGACATCGTCGGACACAGCCTGGGCGGCCTGATCGCCCGCTATTACGTGCAGCGCCTCGGCGGCGACCAGCGCGTACGCACCCTTGTGACGCTGGGAACCCCGCATTCGGGCACAGCCGTCGCCCCGCTCGCCAGCGCGCACCCCATCGTGCGCCAGATGCGTCCCGGCTCCGCCGTGATCGAGGAGCTGACCACGCCCGCCCCCGGGTGCCGCACCCGGTTCGTGAGCTTCTGGAGCGATCTCGACCAGATCATGGTCCCGGTCGAGACGGCCTGTATCGACCACCCCGACCTCATCGCGCAGAACGTGCAGGTCAGCGGAATCGGTCATCTCGCCCTGCCCGTCCACCCCGCCGTCGCGGCCGGCATCCGGGAGGCACTCGAGTCGAGCGACTCGGCGGCAGGCGCCGCGGGTGCGGTCTTCGTCGCCTGAATCGACGTGCTGCGGGGCAACGAATCGTCGAACGCTTTTCGAACGTAGGGCCAAAGCTGTGCCCACAGTCCGCCGAAAGACGGCCGAATGCCCGTTTCCTGATTGCCTAAAACCTGCCGAAGATTGTCGCCGTCGCATACCGCCGGGTACAGTCGCGCCACTGCTTTCCCTCTGGGACCCCCACTCCCCCGTGGCGGCCCCGGAACCCAGGTCCTGCTGCCGAGGCGAGAGAGAAGTTGGTGAACGACCAGCACGCCCACGCCGGGTACGTCGGATACGACGGGTACTCCACTGGCAGCTTCGACACCGACCCGCTCTTCGGTGCGCTCCCCGGGAGTTACGAAGCGGGCCACAGCGGCCAGTACGACACCACCCAGTGGGACACCGGGTCGCACCAGACCGGCGGTTACGACGTCTACGGTGCGCAGCAGGCACAACAGCCGCAGTACACGCAGCAATTCCCGCAGTACGACGCCACAGGCGCGGCGGGCGGCGCTGGCCAGTACGACACCTCCGCCGTCCAGTACGACACGACGGGACAGTGGGACGCCGGCGCCTGGAACCAGACGACTCAGACAGGTCAGTACGAAACGGCCGCGGCGACATTCGCGTACGACACGACCGGACAGTGGGCGGCGCCCGCCTTCGACACCGGGACGTATGACGCAACCGCCTGGAACACCGGCGCGGAAGCCCTCGTACCGCACCAGTTCACGCCGCAGCACGAGTTCCTCCAGACCGAGTTCCACGGCGACGTCACGTACGACGGCATCACCAGCGAGTTTCAGCCGGACTTCCAGGCCGAGTTCCAGCCCGACCTCACGACCGAGTTCCAGCCGGAGTTCGAGGCAACGGAGTTCGAAGCGGCCCAGTTCACGGCCGAGCCCGAGCCCGAGGCCCACTTCGAAGCGGAAGCCGAGATCGAGTCCGAAGCCGACGACGAACCGGGCGCCGCGTCCGAGTTCGACTCGGAGTTCACGTCGGAACCGGAACCTCTCTCCGCGGCCGTCACCCCGCGCCCCGTCCGCCGTTCCGGCGGATCCCGCGGCCGTCGCCGCACCCCCGCCAAACGCTCAGCCCTCCTCACCGTTGCGGTGCCGTCGGCCTGCGTGATGGGCGTCGCGGGCATCGCCGCCGCCTCCGTCGGCAATCTGGGTACCGGCGACACCAAGGACGGCTCCAAGAACGTCGCGGCCGCCGATCCCTCCTCGGTCAAGCCCGTCGCGGCGAACAACAAGATGGACACGCAGCTCGCCGCTCTCAGCGCAGACGCCCGCGACTTCGGTGACCGCGCCTCCCGTACCCAGGAGCGCCTCGATCTGAAGGCGCGCCAGGAGGCGGAGAAGCAGAAGCGCGAGGAAGAGGCCAAGCGCCGCGAGGCAATGCGCCCCAAGTTCGTACTGCCCGTGAAGCAGCAGGGCCTGAGCGCCTATTACGGCCAGGCAGGCGTCAACTGGATGTCCGTGCACACCGGCATCGACTTCCCGGTGTCGTACGGCACCGAGGTGATGGCCGCGACCGACGGCACCGTCCGCACGCAGTGGAACAGCGCCTACGGCAACATGGCCATCGTGACCTCGCCCGACGGCACCGAGACCTGGTACTGCCACCTCAGCAGCACCAAGATCCGCTCCGGCTCGATCAAGGCCGGTGACGTCATCGCGTACTCCGGCAACTCCGGCAACTCCACCGGACCGCACCTCCACTTCGAGGTCCGGCCCGGCGGCGGCTCGGCCATAGACCCGCTGCCGTGGCTTCGCAGCCACGGCCTCGACCCGACCTGAGCCCCCGGAACTCCGGAACTACAGCTTCTCGACCGGCGCGTAACGCAGCAGCAGGCGCTTCGGCTTGGTGTCCCCGAAGTCGATCGTCGCCTGCCCGTCCGAGCCCGACCCCGTCACCTCCACCACGGTCCCCAGGCCGAACTGGTCGTGCGTGACCCGGTCACCCACCGACAGCGAGATCACCGGCTTGTCGCTCGTACGCCGTGTGGCGAAGCCCGATGCTCCGCCGCCCGAGCGGGAGCGCGAGGACGAGAGCGACGACGCGATGCCGGAGGTCGGGCCCGCGGGCGCGGCCATCGGGCCCGTCCGCTTCCACTCCAGGTGCTGGCCCGGGATCTCCTCCAGGAAGCGCGAGGGCGGGTTGTAAGAGGGCTGGCCCCAGGCGCTGCGCATCGACGACCGGGTCAGATAGAGGCGCTCGCGGGCGCGCGTGATGCCGACATACGCGAGCCGCCGCTCCTCCTCCAGCTCCTTCGCCTGGCCGAGGGCGCGCATGTGCGGGAAGACGCCGTCCTCCATGCCCGTCAGGAACACCACAGGGAACTCAAGGCCCTTCGCGGTGTGCAGTGTCATCAGGGTGATGACGCCGGAGCCGTCCTCGTCCTCGTCGGGGATCTGGTCGGAGTCGGCGACGAGCGCCACCTTCTCCAGGAACTCGGCGAGCGTGCCCGCGCCCTCCTCCTCGGCGCGGTCCTGCTCGAACTCCAGCGCCACGGCGGCCAGTTCCTGGAGGTTCTCGATACGTGTCTCGTCCTGCGGGTCGGTCGATGCCTGCAGCTCGGCGAGATAGCCGGTGCGCTCCAGGACGGCCTCCAGAACCACCGCCGGGCCTGCACCCGAGTCGACGACCGTACGCAGCTCCTCCATCAGCACGTTGAAGCGCCTGACGGCGTTGGCGGAGCGGGCCGCCATGCCGTACGCCTCGTCGACGCGCCGCAGCGCCTGCGGGAAGGTGATCTTCTCGCGCAGCGCGAGCGCGTCGATCATCGCCTCGGCGCGATCACCGATGCCGCGCTTGGGGACGTTCAGGATCCGGCGCAGCGGCACATTGTCTTCCGGATTGGCGAGCACCCGCAGATACGCCAGCACATCGCGGACCTCCTTGCGCTCGTAGAAGCGCACTCCGCCGACGACCTTGTACGGCAGTCCGACGCGGATGAAGATCTCTTCGAAGACACGGGACTGGGCGTTCGTACGGTAGAAGATGGCGACGTCGCCCGCCTTCGCGTCGCCCGCGTCCGTCAGCCGGTCGATCTCGTCGGCGACGAACTGCGCCTCGTCGTGCTCGGTGTCGGCGACATAGCCGGTGATCTGCGCGCCCGCGCCCGCGTTGGTCCACAGGTTCTTGGGTCGGCGGCTTTCGTTCCGCTCGATGACCGCGTTGGCTGCGGAGAGGATCGTCTGCGTCGAGCGGTAGTTCTGCTCGAGCAGGATCGTCGTCGCGTCCGGGTAGTCCTCCTCGAACTGGAGGATGTTGCGGATGGTCGCGCCGCGGAAGGCGTAGATCGACTGGTCGGCGTCGCCGACGACGCAGAGCTCGGCCGGCGGCAGGTCCTCGTACCCCGTACCCACCAGCTCGCGTACGAGTGTGTACTGAGCGTGGTTGGTGTCCTGGTACTCGTCCACCAGGACGTGGCGGAAGCGGCGCTGGTAGTGCTCGGCGACGTCCGGGAACGCCTGGAGCAGATGCACCGTCGTCATGATGATGTCGTCGAAGTCCAGGGCATTGGCCTCGCGAAGCCTGGCCTGGTACATGCGGTACGCCTCGGCGAGCGTCTTCTCGAAGCCGTCGGCGGCCTGGTCGGCGAAGGTCTCCTCGTCGATCAGCTCGTTCTTCAGATTCGAGATCTTCGCGCTGAAGGACTTCGGCGGGAACTTCTTGGGGTCGAGATCGAGATCCCGGCAGACCAGCGCCATCAGCCGCTTCGAGTCCGCCGCGTCGTAGATCGAGAACGACGAGGTGAAGCCGAGCCTCTTGGACTCGCGGCGCAGGATGCGCACGCACGCGCTGTGGAAGGTGGACACCCACATGGCGTTGGCGCGCGGCCCGACGAGCTGCTCGACGCGCTCCTTCATCTCGCCGGCGGCCTTGTTGGTGAACGTGATCGCCAGTATCTGGCCGGGGTGGACGCTGCGGGACCCCAGCAGATGCGCGATCCGGTGCGTCAGCACCCGGGTCTTGCCGGACCCGGCCCCGGCGACGATGAGCAGCGGCGAGCCGGTGTGCACGACGGCCGCGCGCTGCTCATCGTTCAGCCCTTCCAGCAGGGCGGCGGGGTCCACGACCGTGCGCGGCGCGCCGTCGCGGTGGTACGGATCGCGGGCCGGAGGCACGTCGAACGCGCCCTGGAAGAGATCGTCCGGGATCTCCTCCTGGGCCGAGTCCTCGGGCGGTGGCGGAGGGTGCTCCGAGCTGGGCTGGAGGTCCGCCAGGAAGCTGTCGTCAAAGAGGCTGCTCATCGCTCTACGAGTCTAGGCCGCCGCACTGACAGCTTGCCGCCGCATTCGGCCACCACCCTCCGTAACCTGGCAGCACCTCCTGGCAACCCTGCGTGATCGGGCCATGTCGTCGGGTCATCATCCGGAACACACAGATCCGTCGATGAGTAAGGTCACGAAAATGTATCGGGCATTTCGAACATCAACCTTCACAGCAGCCACACGAGTTGGCTAGCGTGCTCGATCAGGCGGCCCGTACCCCCCTGGCGATCCACGCCACATCGGGCAGCTCGCGCCGAATTCGGGCTTTCCGCAAGGAAGTTCGGAACCGGGGACCCACTATGCACAACCGGGGTGAATCGGACCGTGCTCCATTCGGTCCGTAGGGCGATCTTCCGTTCCGCCCGAACCCGACAGCTAACCCGGTAGGCGGTCCACGGAAGAAGGAGATGCCGGCCTTGGCCTCGCATCGCAAAGAACGCAGCCGTACCGCGAAGACCTCGCCCGCCGTCGGGCTCACGACGGCGGCCATCGCCGGCGTCACCCTGCTGTCGACGCAGAGCGCCAACGCCGCGCCCACCGAACCGAAGCCCTCCATCGAAGAGGTGCAGAAGAAGGTCGACGACCTCTACCGGCAGGCCGGCACCGCGACCGAGAAGTACAACAAGGTCAAGGAGTCCACCGACGAGAAGCGTCGTGAGGTCGACGAGCTCCTCGACGACGCCGCCAAGCGCACGGAGAAGCTGAACGAGTCCCGCAGGGCGCTCGGCAACTACGCGGCCGCGCAGTACCGAACGGGCGCGGTCACCCCGACCGCCGCGCTGATCTTCGCGGACAGCCCCCAGGCGTACTTCGACCAGACGCAGCTGATGGACCGGATGACCGACCGTCAGCGCACCGTGATCGACGACTACGAGACCCAGCGGGCCGCGGCCGCCAAGCAGCGCGCGCAGGCGACGGAGAAGCTCGATTCGCTCACGCTCTCGCAGAAGGCCCTGCGCACCAGCAAGCAGGTGGTCCAGACGAAGCTCGCCGAGGCGCGCTCGCTGCTGTCGAAGCTGACCGCCGAGGAGAAGGCGCGGCTCGCCGCGATCGAGCGCCAGAAGCAGGAAGAGGCCCGCCGCAAGGCCGAGGCGAAGGCCAAGGCGGAGGCGGAGGCCCGCGCCAAGGCGGAGGCGGCGCGCCGGCAGCAGGAGGCCGACAAGGGCACGGGAACCGGAACCGGTACGGGCACCGGCACCGGCACGGCCGACGGCACCTACGCGGCCAAGGCCGACAAGGTCCTCGCCTTCGCCCGCGCCCAGACGGGCAAGCCGTACGTCTGGGGAGCGACCGGCCCGAGTTCGTACGACTGCTCGGGACTGACCCAGGCCGCCTGGAAGGCGGCCGGCGTGGACCTGCCGCGCACCACCTGGGACCAGGTGAAGGTGGGCACGCGGGTCGAGACCAAGGATCTGCTCCCGGGTGACCTGGTCTTCTTCTACGACGACATCAGCCACGTCGGCATCTACATCGGTGACGGCAAGATGATCCACGCGCCGAAGCCCGGTGCGAACGTCCGCGAGGAGTCGATCTACTACATGCCGATCTACGGCAGCGTGCGCCCCGCGTAACGCCGCCGACAGCCGAACGCCCGGGCCTCCGAAGCGCGCCCGGGCGTTCTCATGTCCGAGGCATCACGTCCACAGCGGACCCCCGGCAGAGACTACGTCCACAGCGTCGCGATGAAGATGTTCGCGACGGTCAGTCCGCCCACCGCCCCGAACAGCGCCTTCTCGGCCTTCTCCTCGTCACGCTTGACGTAGACCACCCCCAGGATCACCACCAGGATCGCCAGCTTGATGCTGATCTTCAGGTTGTTGACCGGCTGGTCGTCCGCCTGGTTCAGGCCCACCAGCACCACGCCCGTGATCAGCATGGTCAGCGCCCCGTGCAGCATCGCCGGGCTGAAGCGCGCCGCTCCCGCGCTCATCGCCTTCATCTGGGTCAGGAAGCCGCCGAGCAGCGACGCGATGCCGATGATGTGCAGGGCGACGAAGACATTGATGAGTACGTCCATGAGGCGGAGCCTAACCCTCCCCATACCACCGCCCTTTGGGCTGGTGTGCCTCATTCGCCGCATCGGTCACAGCGGTACCGCGGTTGGGCCGATGCCATCACGTCTGCTCTCAGAAACCGATCCCAACTGTCCACTTTTGGGCACTATCGGTCCTTACGCCTCTTTCCCGTGACCTCCAGGTTTACCGTCCTCCCTCAGGTGACCGACTCCCCACCGCCGCCGGGCTCCCGGGCGGCCGTCGGACACCACCGCCGAGAGATCCGGCGGCGGACCGCTCCCCCTGTGCGGACCGCCGTCGGACCGGCCTCGGACCGCAGGAAAGACGGAAGGACGTGGACGCCCTCGTGGCAGCGCACCGGAAACCGAAGCAGCATCCGCTCACCGGGCCCGCGGCGCGGACCGCCGCCACCATCGCGCTCGCAGGCGCCGCGACCGCCACCGCATTCGACGGCACCGGGCACGCCGAACCCGTCCTCACCCCCGCACAGATCAAGGCCAAGGTCGACAAGCTGTACGAGGAGGCCGAGGCCGCCACCGAGAAGTACAACGGCGCCAAGCAGCAGACCACGAGCGCCCGCAGGTCGCTGGACGAGCTGCGCGACGAGGCCGCCCGCAGGACCGAGCGGCTCAACACCTCGCGCAACGCACTCGGTTCGATCGCCACCGCCCAGTACCGCGCCGGCGGCATCGACCCGGGGCTGCAGCTCGCGCTGACCTCCGACCCTGACGAGTATCTGGAGCGGGCAGCGCTCGCCGAGCGGGTCGGCACCCGGCAGGCCGACGCCATCGCCGGGGTGCACCAGCAGCTGGTGGAGATCGCCCGGTTGAGGGCCGAGGCGGGCGAGCGTATGGGCGCCCTCAAGGCCCGGCAGACCGAGCTGGCCAGGAACAAGGCGACAGTCCAGGAGAAGCTCTCGGCCGCCGAACGCCTGCTGGATCAGCTCACGGCCGAGCAGCGCGCCTCCTACGACACCTCGCAGGGGACTTCCTACGGGGAGGCGTCGGGCACACGCGCGGACCGTTCCGCTGCCCCCCGCGGCTCCCTCCAGGCCCCCAACCCCCGTGCCGCACAGGCCGTCGCCTACGCCTACGGGGCGCTCGGCAAGCCGTACGTCTGGGGCGCGACCGGGCCCACCTCATTCGACTGCTCCGGGCTCACCCAGGCCGCCTGGCGCTCCGCCGGAGTCTCGCTGCCGCGCACCACGTACACCCAGATCAACGCGGGCCGCCGTGTCTCCCGCTCCGAACTCGCCCCCGGCGACCTGGTGTTCTTCTACTCCGGCGTCAGCCATGTCGGCCTCTACATCGGCGGCGGGCAGATGATCCACGCGCCCCGCCCAGGGGCCCCTGTCCGCGTCGCCCCGATCGACGAAATGCCCTTCGCGGGGGCTGCCCGTCCCGCGTAGGATCCCCGGCGTCCCAAGATCCCGGTCGCGGCAGGAGCCCGAAGTGGACGTCGACATCCAGAACTACGTACGCACCCTCACGCTCCGCTCCCCCGATCATGTACGGGTCGGCCCCTTCACGGTGCGCTACAACCCCAACTGGTCCATCCCGCCCGCGAATTACGCCATACCGGATCACGGCGCAGAGCCGACCACCGAAGAGATCGACGCGCTGGTCGCCGTCTTCCGCGAGCGGGACCGGTTGCCGCGCCTGGAGTTCCTGCCGTCCTGCGCGCCCGAGGTCGAGCCCGCTCTGCTCGCCGCCGGCTTCACGGTGGTCAACCGCGCCCCGGTCCTGGCCTGTTCGCCCGGCTCCCTCGTCACGCCCGCACCGCCGGCCGGAATCTCCGTCGGCGAGCCCTCCGACCTGACCGGATTCACGGCCGCGGCCGCCGTGCAGCATCTCGCCTACGGCGATACGGGCGAGCCGACCGAGGGCGAGATCGCCTGGCTCCGCGGGGCCCACGAGGGCGGCGGGGTCGCGGCCCTCGCCACGGACGACAAGGACGGGACCACGGTCGCCGCGGGCGGCTGCTCCATTCCGGTCGGCGGGCTGAGCGAGCTGGCCGGTCTCGCGGTCGCCGCGTCGCACCGCCGCCGCGGCATCGGCGCCGCCCTCTCCGCGTATCTCACTGCCACGGCCTTCGACCGCGGCTGCCAGGTCGTGTGGCTGGAGCCCGGTGACGCGGACATCGAGCGGATCTACGCGGGGATCGGCTACCGGCGGGTCGGCGCCAAGGCCGACATGATTCTGGACGCCTCCCCCCGGTAGGCCACGGCCACAGGCCCGGTGCTACTCCAGCAGGCCGACGGGGCTGCCGGCGACCTCGCCGTCCAGCTTCCGGTCCTCGCTCTGCCCCCGGGCCTGTCCCACGGCCTCGCCGTCGCGCTGTCCCTCGTGCTGGGTCATGCCCTGCAGATGCATCTGCCGCGTCAGCCATTCGAACGCGTACGGCAGTTCCCTGCCCCACACGTGGGTCAGGTGCCCGCCCGTCGTCTTGCGCACCTCGATCTTCGTCGGCGGCTTGGCCGCACGCTGGAGCGCGAGACCCGGCAGATATCCGTCCGCGCCCTCCCCGGTCGCGAAGAGCGAGACCCGCGGCGGCTTCTTGGCCGACTTCAGGATGTGCAGGACGTTGTTCTCACGGCGCAGCTCCGGGTCGGAGCCCGTGATCGAGTCCTTCTCCGCGGCCGGGTCGTTGTAGCCGGAGAGGCTGATGGCCGCGCGATAGCGGTCGGGGTGCTGGAAGGCCAGCTTGGCCGCGCCGTGCCCCCCTGCTGAGTAGCCCGCGATGGCCCAGCTGTCGGGCTTGAGGGAGACCCGGAAGTTGTCGCTGATCATCTTGCGTACGTCGACGGTCAGCCAGCTGTCCGCGTTGACCGTGCCCGGGATGTTCGCGTACCCGGGGTCGGAGGCGCCGAGCAGCATGGTGCGGGGCGCGACAAGTATGAAGGGGGCGACCCTGCCCGACTCGATGAGCGGCTGGATCTTCGACTGCACCTGCATCGCCCGGAACCAGCTCTTCGAGGTGCCGGGGAACCCGGCGAGCAGCTCAACGACCGGGAACTGCTTGTTGCGGTACGCGGGCTCGTCGTACTGCGGCGGCAGCCAGACGTAGACCTCGCCCTCAACGCCCGAGATCCCGCCCTTGAGATAGGTGCGGCGCAGCCCGCTGCCGAGCGAGGGGTCATCGACCTTGTCGAACTTCTGATGCATCGTCGGCAGCGAGGAGATCTGCCGGCCGCCGGTGCCGCTCGGCCCGAGGTCGACCGCGTTGTTCACATGGTTCGACGTGCCGAGCAGGTCGTCCCAGCTGTCGTAAAGGCCATTGGCGTTGTTGACCGCCACGAACACCATCAGAACCGCCGTCGCCTGCGCGAAGAGCACCATGACCAGCCGGCCGGCGCCCCGCACCATGGCGGGTCCGCGCAGCCGGCTCCAGAACAGGAGCGGCAGGAGTACGGCGATCACGACCAGGACGATCGTGATCACGAAGAAGGTGTTCCCCGTCAAATTCATCACGCAAAACAAGAGGTGAACATGGCTCAGTCGGTTGCCCGGCTATGTACCAGTTACCTCACAACGGAGCCTAAACGAGACGACGAGCCGTCGCCCATCGGGTCAATTCGTGCCGGTTCGAGAGCTGAAGCTTGCGCAGGACCGCCGACACATGCGACTCCACCGTCTTCACGGAGATGAACAGCTGCTTCGCGATTTCCTTGTACGCGTACCCCCGGGCGATCAGCCGCAGCACCTCCCGTTCCCGCTGAGTGAGCCGATCGAGGTCCTCGTCCACCGGCGGCGCGTCCGTCGAGGCGAACGCGTCGAGCACGAAGCCCGCGAGCCGCGGCGAGAACACCGCGTCCCCGTCCTGCACCCGGAAGATCGAGTCGACCAGGTCCTTCCCGGTGATCGTCTTGGTGACATAGCCGCGGGCACCGCCTCGGATGACCCCGATGACGTCCTCGGCGGCGTCCGAGACGGACAGCGCCAGGAACCGTACGGGATCCTCCGCGGCCGCCATCAGCGAGGCGCAGCGCCGCAGCACCTCCACACCACCGCCGCCCGGCAGATGAACGTCCAGCAGGACGACCTCCGGCCGGGTCGCCGTGATCACGGTGACCGCCTGGTCGACATCGGCGGCCTCGCCGACCACCTCGACGCCGGTGCTCTCGGTCTGGCCGATTTCCGCCTGCACTCCGGTGCGGAACATCCGGTGGTCGTCGACGAGCACGACCCGTACGCGCCGCTCCGCAGTCTCTCCCGCAGCCTCGGTCTCGGTCATTCGCTCGCCCTCTCCATCTCCAGCTCGACCTCGGTGCCCCCGCCGGGCACCGAGCGAAGCCGTGCCGTCCCGCCGTTGCGCTGCATCCGGCCGATGATCGATTCTCTTACGCCCATCCGGTCCTGGGGTACGGAATCCGGATCGAATCCGGGCCCCCGGTCCCTTACGGAGACGAAGACCGTACGGCCCTCGACCTCCGCGTAGACCTGCACCGCCCCGCCCTCGCCACCGTACTTGGCCGCATTGACCATCGCCTCGCGTGCGGCCTGCATCTGTGAGACCAGTTTCTCGTCCAGCGGGCAGTCGCCGACGACGACGACCTCCAGCGGGACGCCGTGCTTGTCCTCGACCTCGGCAGCGGCCTTCTTCACCGCGTCGGCGAGCGTGTCCGGTTCCTCGTCCTCGTCCTTGCCGGTGCCCTCCGGCTTGTAGAGCCAGTTCCGCAGCTCGCGCTCCTGGGCGCGGGCGAGCCTGCGCACTTCGCCTCCGTCGTCGGCGTTGCGCTGGATCAGGGTGAGGGTGTGCAGGACGGAGTCATGGACGTGGGCCGCGACTTCGGCGCGTTCCTGAGCGCGGATGCGCATCGTCCGCTCCTCCGAGAGGTCCTGGGTCATCCGCACCAGCCAGGGCCCGGCGAGCAGCGCGACACCGGCGATCACGGCGATCGCCGCGGTCAGTACGTTGCCGAGCTGGGCGGCCGAACCGCGCACCACGATGAACACGGTCAGGCCCATGCCGACCAGGGCCACACCCGCCAGCGCGCGGCCCAGCTGCAGCAGCCTGCGGCTGCGGCCGACCTCGGTCCAGCGGGCGCGGCGGGCGTTGTCCGCCTGGCGCCACACCAGCACCACACCGGCACCGATCAGCAGGATCGGCCAGACATAGCGGCCGGTGCTGCTGCCCATGTTCACGTTGCCGACGAAGATCGCCGCGCCGATCATCAGCGCGACCATCGCGAAGAGCTGGCCCTTGTCGGGTTTGCGCAGCCGGCGCCGGCCGTCGGACGTGGTCTCGAAGACGGAGCGCGGCTCGGCGGTCCTGCCCCCGACGCCGAGCGGCACGACGATCCAGAAGACGGCGTAGAGCAGCACCCCGAGGCCGTCGGCCATGAACAGGCCGAGGAAGACCAGCCGTACCCAGATGACGGGCAGTCCCAGATGGCCCGCGAGGCCCCGTGCCACACCGCCGAGCATCCGGCCGTCGGCGCTGCGGTACAGCTTGCGCAGCGGCGGCTCCTCCGGCACGGGGGCGCGGGAGGGTGCGGCGGGTCGGGGCGTGGCGACTGGCATGCTCCGATCGTCACACGCGAGGACGAGCCGCGGAATCAGGGTCGTCCCTTAAACCGACCCTGATCCGAGGCTGCGAGCCGTGGGCCGATATCAGGGAACGGCCAGGGTTGACCTGGATGCCATCGCGGCGCGGAGCCCGTCACCATGGACGTATGACACAGCCGACCACCCCGCCTCAGGCGCAGCCGGAGCTGCCGCCCGATGCGCACCCCGAGGTGCCGCTGCGCCGCGCCCCCCGCCAGAAGGTCGTGGCCGGTGTCTGCGGTGGGCTCGGGCGGTACTGCGACATAGACCCGGTGATCTTCCGGATCGTGATCGGCGTGCTGGCGGTGACCGGCGGTATCGGCCTGATCTTCTACGGCTTCGCATGGCTGCTGATCCCCGTCGAGGGCGAGGAGGAGAACGAGGGCCGCAGGCTGCTGTCGGGCCGGGTCGACGGCGCTTCGCTGACCGCCGTACTCCTGGCGCTGATCGGCTGCGGACTGTTCCTGTCGATGCTGAGCAACGGCGGGACGCTCGCCTTCGCGGCACTGCTCTCGCTCGCGGTCGGGGGCGCGGCCGTGTGGTCGCAGCGCCGCCGTGTCGCCGCGCCCGACGGCGCTCCCCTCGACGCGGCGACAGCGCACGCGGTGGCCGAGGCCCCGCCGGAGACGAAGGCGCCGCCCGCGCCCGACAGTCCCTCGTGGTGGCGGGACCCGATCATCAAGGACGGCACGACGGGCCCGGTGGCCTCCGGCTATCTGTGGGGTCCGGTGGATGCCGTCGTGGAGGCGGAGAGTGAGGCCGGTGTTCCGCCCCGGCGGCGTACGTCATCGGCTCCCCCGCAGTCGCGCGGCCCGCGCGGAATCGGCGGCACCATCTTCCTCAACGCGCTGATCGCGGGCGGTCTCGGCACCGGACTCAGCTGGGACAGCAACCCGCTGGGCACAAGCCTGCAGATCGGACTGGTCTGCGCGCTGGCGGTGTTCGGGACCGGCCTGCTGGTGAGCTCGCTGCTCGGCCGTACCGGCTTCGGCACGATCATGATGACGATGATCACTGCGGCACTGCTGGCGGGCGCGGCCGCGCTGCCGAAGGACATCAGTACCCACTGGGTGCGTACGGACTGGAAGCCCGCCTCCGTCGCAGCCGTCCAGGAGCGGTACGAACTCGGCTCGGGCGTCGCGACCCTCGACCTGTCCTCTCTCACCGTCCCCGCGGGCGGGACGGTGTCGACGAAGGCGGAAGTCGGGGCCGGCAGGCTCAAAGTGATCGTGCCGAAGGACTCGCCGGTGAAGGTGCGGGCCGAGGCGGGCATCGGCGACATCCGCCTCCCCTCCGACGCGCCGAACGACATCGACGTCTCGGCCGGCAAGGAGCGGCAGCAGACGCTGCCCGCGCCCGCCGGCGCGAAGCCGTCGGGCACCCTGGAGCTGAGCCTCGAAGTGGGCATCGGACAGGTGGAGGTGACCCGTGCCGCGTCGTGAACTCCGGCATGGTTTCCGGCCGGGCAAGGTGGTCGCGGGTCTCGCCGTGCTGGCCACAGCGCTGCTGTACGCGGGCGATGCGGCCGGCTCGTGGCAGACACCCTGGTTCGTGGTCCTCCCGGTCGTGTTCGGCGGTCTGTTCCTGGCCGGGGCGGTGACCTGGGCGCACTACGGGATCCGGCGCCGCCGATCGGCCAGAAGCGCATCGAGCGAGAACACCGAGGTACCGGCGAGCACCAACGGCAGCCAGGCCATGAGGTAGGCGAGATCGTTGCCGTAGTAGTACGGCTCGGTCTGCCAGCTCACGGTCAGCCACAGGCTCAGCGAGATGAGCGCCCCGCCGAGGGCGGCCAGCCGGCCCAGCAGCCCGACGAGCGTGCCGATACCGACGGCGAGTTCACCGAAGGCGATCGCATAGCCGAAGCCCTCGGGGCTCTTGAGCGCAAGATCGACCAGCGCGGGCACGGCGGAGGTGTCGCGCACGCTGCGCATCAGATCACCGATGGATCCCGAGCCACTGGCCGCCATGAACTGGCTGTCCGTGAGTTTGTCGATGCCCGCATAAATAAAAGTCACGCCGAGGAAGATCCGCAGCGGGACGAGGGCGTAATGACTCGCCCTCTCCCTCCACCCGCCGCGCCTGCCGTCGACCGTCCCGTAATTGGCCGTCGTCCTATATGTGTGTGTCATCACTGGTCCCGCCTTCGGGTTGACCCGTCAACTGACCATACGTACGTCGAAGCCGAGCCGCTCACCAGTGGTGCGGCTCACTCTGTGACAAGCGGAAGTGGTGGGTCAGTCCTTCACCTGGATCAGGCAGCGATTGCTCTCCACGCCCGCCGCCGTCACCACCTGGATGTCCACCTGCCCGGGCTCGACCTCCGCCGGGACCGGCACCGTGAGCACCGTGTCCGTCGGATTGGCGAAGCCGCCGGGGACCGGGATCAGCGGGACATGGACATGCACAGCGCCGATCCGCACGACCAGCCTGGCGAGCCGGTCGGGCGCGCCCGCGCCGGGCGGCACAAAGCCCGCGCCCCGGATCTCGATGTCGTCGCCGGTACGGATGGGGGCGTCCAGATCCCCGGCCTCGCGGGCCCGTACGACCGACAGGACCACGGGCCGGCCGCCCTCCGCGTACTTCCCGGCGAAGTACGTCGCCGCCGAGACCGCGACAAGGAGCGCAAGCCCCCACGGCAGATCGGGCAGCTGCTCGGGCCGGCGTGCCAGCCGTACCAACGCGAAGACCACGGCGACCGCGGTCACGAGCGCGTACTGCACATCCGCGAAGTTGCCGCGCCCGCCGTCGTCGCAGAGCAGGTCCGCGAGCCGCGGGCGGTCGGCCCGGATCTTCTGCAGCTGCCTGCCCGTGACGCGTACGGCCACAACGCTGCGTACGACAACGGCGATCACGCACACCAGGGCGAGGGCGGACAGCATCCCCGCGCCATGGGCCAGGCCGAGCCCTTCGATCAGCTCGTCCCGGTCGGCGGCGGACGATGCCCAGCCAAGCTGGAGCGCGAGCACCAGGACCGCGAAGGCGACGAGCAGCACCCATGCGGTGGCCACGGCACGGGAGGTGGAGAGGCGGTTGTCCTCGCCGATCAGCGGCGCGAGCAGACCGCCGCGCGAACGGTGCAGGCGTGCGGTCGCGGTGAGCAGCCCGCCGACCGCGAATGCGGCGATCAGCCCTGACGTACGGGCGCCGGTCCAGCCTGCGCCGATCGCGGTCGCCGCCTGCCCGAGCAGCAGCGCCCCCACGCTCATCCAGACGATCAACAGCGTTCGGCGCCACACCAGTTGGAGCCAGGCCTCGCCCGCCTCACGGCTGCGGTCGGCCACCGTGCGGGCCGACTGGGTCAGCTCGTCCGACACCCACTGGCGCGAGGCGCTCGGCGAATGCGAGAGGGCGACCGGCAGCCCCTGCCCGGCGGCGAGCTCGTCCCGTTTGGTGATGAAGGCCGCCACGGCACGCCGATGCCCGTCGCGCGCCCCGTGCGTGCATTCGTCGCACTGTCCCGCTTCCTGCACCGCCACGACCGACGCCGCCCTTCCCGCCCGCACACCGACTGAACTTCCCTGTAATTCCTGGGAATTGTGCCGTACGGAAGGGGCGCACGCCTCGGTGCCCGAGGCCAGGAGGGGTGAATGTGCCGCGCCGAGATTGACTTCGGGCCCTGAACAGCAGGGATGGGGGCTACTGAAGCAGCCCGGGTTCCTCCTGGCTGATCTGCCGCCACAGGGGCTGGTAGTTGATCCAAGCGACCAGATCGCTGCCGAGCTGTTCGCGTGTGGCGACCGCGTCCCGGTGCTCGAGCAGCACGGGCTTGCCCGCCGCCCGGGCCGCCAACTGCACCTGTGCGCAGCGCTCCATGGAGATGAACCACCAGGCCGCCGCGTCGACCGAGTCGCCCACGGTCAGCAGTCCGTGATTGCGCAGAACGACCGCCTTGTACGCACCGAGGGCGCCCGCGATCCGCCGGCCCTCCTCCTCGTCCACGATCACTCCGGTGTACGCGTCGACCAGCGCATGGTCCTCGTAGAAGGCGCAGGCCTCCTGCGTGACCGGCTCGATCAGCTCACCGAGCGCGGACAGCGCCCGGCCATGGACGGAGTGGGTGTGCGCGACGGCGACGATGTCCGGCCGGGCGCGGTGCACCTGGGCGTGCACGGCGAACGCGGCCTGATTGACGTGGTACCGCCCGACGACGACCTGGCCCTCGCCGTTCACCAGGATCAGATCACCGGCCGTGACCTGCGCGAACGGCACTCCGAAGGGGTTCACCCAGAAGCAGTCGGTGAACTCCGGGTCCCGCGCGGTGATATGGCCGGACACCCCCTCCTCGTAACCGAACCGCCCGAAGAGGCGCAGCGCCCCGGCGAGCCGCTCCTTGCGGTAGGCCCGCTCGTCCACCACGGACTCGTGCACGGGCGGCATGGCGAATCGCAGCTGCTCGACAGGGATGGGCGGGGGCGTCTCAGTCATGGCCGGAAGCTACCTCCGGGTACCGCAAGTGACCAGAGAGTTCACGCAAGACTTCACGCACCTTGCACGAGAATGCGGCCATGACCGACACGACATCCCCGCTGGTCCAGCTCCTCGGCCTCGAACGGCACGTCGAGGGCGGCTGGTTCAGGGAGACCTGGAAGACGACCAGCTCGACGACGCCGCCCGGCTACCCCGGCCCGCGTGCGTACGCCACCGGGATCTACTTCCTGCTGCACCCGGGCGAGAGCTCGCGCTGGCACCGCGTGCGCTCGGACGAACTCTGGCTCTGGCACCGCGGCGGCCCGCTCCGGCTCCACTTCGGCGGCACGGAGGAGAAGCCGTCCGAGACGAAGAGCCTGACCCTGGGCCCCGCGATCGAGTCGGGCGAACAGCCCCAGCTGCTGATCCCGGCCGGGACCTGGCAGGCAGCGGAACCCGCGGGCGACGAGCCGGTCCTGGTGACCTGCATCGTCGCCCCCGGCTTCCACTACGAGGACTTCGAGCTGGAGGAGCCGCTGTAGAGCTCCTACAGGTTGTCGATCTCGGAGAGGTCGATGTCGATGGTGAAGGGGACGGAAAGCTTGAGGTGGTCGTGGAACACGCCGCTCGGACGGTAGGCCCGCGCCTCTTTGTCGATTTCGAAGACGTGGACGACCGGGTGTTCGTCCGCCCCGGCCATCTCGACCCGCCAGAAGTACGGGATACCCGCGTTGGCGTACTTGTGCGGCTTGGTGTCCTGGTCACGGGCCTCGGACTCCGGAAAGACCACCTCGACGGCGAGCAACACGTCCCTGACCTCGAAATAGGTCTGAGTTCGGCTCCTTGCGGCCGCGGCACGCACGACGGCGACATCCGGCTCCGGGCCGTTGCGTTTGTCCATCACCACCGTCATCTCGCGCACAACCTTCAGCTCGGGCGGCGCGGTGCGACGCAAACTGCTCACCAGCAGGTCGATCACAAGACTGTGGAAGTAGCGCTGCGGGCTCACGAAGACCAGGCTCCCGTCGATCAGCTCGGTGTGCGGCGGGAGGTCGGGCAGCGTCAGCAGGTCGTCCACGGTGTAACCGTCCTGCGGCGGCACCGGCCAGGGGTGCGCGATCTCAGCGGTCATAAGTCCTCCCATGGACGGGATTCCGGGCCGTACGGTCAGCGTACCCAGCCAATACGACAACGCCGCCGCCCAAACGAATGAGCGACGGCGTCGGCGTTGACCCTGCAGAAAGGCTTACTCCCACTCGATGGTGCCCGGCGGCTTGCTCGTCACATCGAGCACCACGCGGTTCACGTCGGCGACCTCGTTGGTGATCCGGGTCGAGATCTTCGCCAGTACGTCGTACGGCATGCGCGTCCAGTCCGCCGTCATCGCGTCCTCGGACGAGACGGGCCGGAGCACGATCGGGTGCCCGTACGTACGACCGTCGCCCTGGACGCCGACGCTGCGCACGTCCGCGAGCAGCACGACCGGGCACTGCCAGATCTCACGGTCGAGGCCGGCCGCGGTCAGCTCCTCGCGGGCGATCGCGTCCGCCTCGCGCAGCAGGTCCAGGCGGTCCTTCGTGACCTCGCCGACGATACGGATACCGAGGCCCGGGCCCGGGAAGGGCTGGCGCTGGACGATCTCGTCGGGCAGGCCGAGCTCCTGGCCGACCATCCGGACCTCGTCCTTGAACAGCTGGCGCAGCGGCTCGACGAGCTCGAACTCGAGGTCCTCGGGAAGGCCGCCGACATTGTGGTGCGACTTGATGTTGGCGGTGCCGGTGCCGCCGCCGGACTCGACGACGTCCGGGTAGAGCGTGCCCTGCACGAGGAACGCGACGTCCTCGCCGTGCTCGGCCTCGGCGATGATCTCGGCCTGGGCCTGCTCGAAGACACGGATGAACTCGCGGCCGATGATCTTCCGCTTCTCCTCGGGGTCGGAGACCCCGGCCAGCGCGCCGAGGAACCGCTCCTGCGCGTCGACGACCTTCAGCTGGACGCCGGTGGCCGCGACGAAGTCCTTCTCGACCTGCTCGGTCTCGCCCTTGCGCATCAGACCGTGGTCGACGTACACGCAGGTGAGCTGGGAGCCGATGGCCTTCTGCACGAGGGCCGCGGCGACCGCGGAGTCCACACCGCCCGAGAGCCCGCAGATCGCACGCTTCGTGCCGACCTGCTCGCGGATGGCCGCGACCTGCTCGTCGATGACATTGCCGGTGGTCCAGGTCGGCTCGATACCGGCGCCGCGGTAGAGGAAGTGCTCGAGAACCTGCTGGCCGTACGTCGAGTGCATCACCTCGGGGTGGTGCTGGACTCCGTACAGCTTCTTCTCGTCGTTCTCGAAGGCCGCGACCGGCACGACGTCTGTGGACGCGGTGACCGTGAAGCCCTCGGGGGCGGCAGAACAGGCGTCGCCGTGGGACATCCACACGGGCTGCTCGGCCGGGGTGCCCTCGAAGAGGGTCGAGCTGGTCTTGGAGACATGCAGCGGCGTACGGCCGTACTCACGCGCGCCGGTGTTGTCGACGGTCCCGCCCAGCGTCGTCGCCATCAGCTGGAAGCCGTAACACATGCCGAAGACGGGGACCCCGGCCTCGAAGATCGCGCGGTCGAGACGGGGAGCGCCTTCCGCGTACACGGAGGACGGGCCGCCGGAGAGGATGATCGCCTTGGGGTTCTTGGCCAGCATCTCGGCCACGGGCATCGTCGACGGGACGATCTCGCTGTAGACCCGGGCCTCGCGGACGCGGCGGGCGATGAGCTGGGCGTACTGGGCGCCGAAGTCGACGACGAGGACGACGTCGGGCGCGGCAGCGGGGGACGCTGAGGACACTGGCGGCCTTCCGGCGGTGGGAGGGGGTCGGTTTTGTCGATTCTACCGGCGCCGCGGGTGCGCTTTTCGTCTCACCATCCGAACCGGGCTTTGGCCCCCGTCGGCGGGCGGGCCATACTGTGCCCATGCACAAGCAGCTGACCTTCGTCTTTACCTATGGCACCGGCCCGTCCGGCTGCCATGGTCGTGCTGCTTGAGCCACTGACAAGCAACTTCCCAGGCGCCCCGGGCCGACAAGGCCCGGGGCGTTCTGTCATTTCCGGGCCTTGCCGCTCCGGGGTCGCCGCCCCAGAACACAAGGAGCCCCACCCATGACCGTCACCGAGCAGACCGGCGCCCGCACCGAAGAGGCCGCGGATCTCATCACCGGCGCCCGCGAGCGGATCGACGCACTCGACGACCGGATCATCGGCCTCGTACAAGAACGCATGGCGGTCTCGGCCGTCATCCAGGAGGCCCGTATCTCCTCCGGCGGCCGTCGCGTGAATCTGTCGCGGGAAATGGAGGTTCTCAGCCATTTCCGCGACGCGCTCGGAAAGCCCGGAACGGCGCTCGCGATGACGCTCCTGGAGCTGTGCCGGGGGCGCATCTGAGGCCGAGCCGAGCCCTGCGGAGCCGTAACTGAGTTCGGGCGCATCCTCACCCGTACGGCGCGTGACCGCACCCGACGGGCCTTCGTTGGTACCGGTGTCCGTGCCAGCCAGGGGCGGGCCTTGCAAGAAACCACGCGTGGCTTCGCTGGGGCGTGTGACGTACCGCAGGTACGTCGTGGGACCTCGCCCCAGCGCGCGTGACCGGTCGGCAGGGGACAGCAGCCCGGTCACCCCAAGGGCGGTCGGCTCCGGGGACGCCCGGAGCCGACCGCATCCGGTCCAAACGGTTGCGCACGCCGCAGCCCGTCCAGCACGATGCAAGAGAAGCGCGTCCCCCTCTGCGCGACACAACTGCCAAAGGTCGATACCACCCGAGCGCCCTCAGTGCGCCGGGTCGGCGACCCTCCCCCACGCGGCGCTACCCCCCGGCGCCGCGCCTCGGCACCGGCGCTGCCCTGACGTCGGTGCTGACCACAAGGGCCCCGCGGATCATGCGTCCGCGGGGCCCTTGCCCTTGCCCGTGCCCGGCCGCAGGGCATGTGACGGGGGCCACATAAATTTTCTGTGAGTCCGAGGGCAACCTTTTCAGCCATTGGCCGGTCAAGCATGCGAAACAAAGGCCTCAACCGTGCACCCCCACCTCGGAAGGCCCTTCAGACTCCGTGCCGCGCGAGCGGTACGCCGGACTTCACTGAGGTCTTAATGAAGCTTCGCCGCGCTATGGCCGTCGCTGCAGCGACCGCTGTCATAGCACCCGCCGCGTTCCTGTCGGCTCCGGCCGCGTTCGCGGACCCGTCGCCGACGCCGACCGACACGGCGAGCACCACCCCGTCCGAGACGGTGAGCAGCACCCCGTCGGACGCGCCGAGCAGCACCCCGGCGACGACGCCGAGCACGCCGGCCGATGCACCGAGCAGCACCCCGGCCACGACCCCGAGCACGCCCGCCACCACGCCGGCGGTGACGCCGAGTGCCACGGCGAGCGAGCCGGGCGAGGACGACGACTTCGAGTGCGAAGAGGGCACCATCAAGGTCTCCCTCGGTGGCTTCCCGAACAAGATCGTTGCGGGCAGTGGCTGGAAGAACTTCACGTACAACGTGAAGAACACGGGCAAGACCGATATCGAGAGCCTGCTCGTCTACACCGTCGCCACGTACGCGGACGGTCTCGAGAACCCCGACGACAAGCTCGTCGAGAAGTACGCACACTTCGAGTACAAGGACCCCGAGTCCGGCAAGTGGGTCAACGACTTCGCCGGTTCCCCGATCAACAACGGCATCTTCTTCGGCGAGTTCCCGCTCGACGCCGGCCAGAAGGTCACGATCGACCTCCGCGTCAAGATCGACAAGGCCGCCCCCGCGGGCGATGGCCTCGCGATCGCCGCCGGCACCTACGACAACGGTGCCGAGGACGACTCGTTCAAGTGCTACGACAACGGCGACATCTACCCGTTCGCGATCGTCAAGGCCGGCACCAACCCCGGTGACGTCGACGACTCGAAGCCGAACGGGCAGAAGCCGGACAGCGACGTCAAGCCGCAGGGTGGGGCCAAGGAACTCCCGGTCACCGGCAACCTCGCCGAGACCGGCTCCAACTCCATGCTGCCGACCGTCGGTATCGCCGGTGGCATCGCCATCGTCGCCGGTGCCGGTGTCGTCTTCGCGATGAAGCGCCGCCGCAGCGGTGACGCCGCCGCGTAACACCCGGCCGTAAAGCCAGAAGGCCGCTGCACTCGGAGGGGGGTGCAGCGGCCTTCGTATGTCCGGGACGGGTCACGCCTTCGGCGGGACCGCCGGGATCCCCAGGAACGGCAGCCTCAGCGCGCCGAACGCCGAGTCCGGGACCGCCGGGGACTTCGGGGCCACCGCCGGGAGGCGTTCGTATGTCGCGCCCTGCTGCGGGCGTGCGTCCTCCTCGCCCTTGTTGGGCCAGAGCGACATCGCCCGCTCCGCCTGTGCCGTGATCGTCAGCGACGGGTTCACGCCCAGGTTCGCCGAGACCGCCGCGCCGTCGACGACCGAGATGCCCGGGTGGCCCCACAACCGGTGGTAGGGGTCGATGACGCCCTCGTCGGCGGAGGCGCCGATCGGGCAGCCGCCGAGGAAGTGGGCCGTCAGCGGGGTGCCCATCAGTTCGCCGATGTTGGAGCCCGCGAAGCCGTTGATCTCCTCGGCGAGGAGCGAGGCGGCCCGGGTGGCCTCCGGGATCTGGTTGGGGTTGGGTGCGCCGTGGCCCTGGCGGGCGGTGAGCAGACCCTTGCCGACTCCCTTCGGCTTGCGGTACGTCGTCAGGGAGTTGTCCAGCGACTGCATGACAAGGCCGATGATGGTCCGCTCCGACCAGCGGCGGCTGGAGAGGGAACGGAGCGCGAGCCAGGGGTGCCTGGCCATGCTGCCGAACCAGCCCGCCACGCGCGCCCGGGTGTTGTAGGGGACCTGGAGGATCGTCAGGCCGCCCATCGCGTTCGAGCCCCTGCCGTAGCGGACCGGCTCGATATGGGTGTTCTCGTCCGGGTGGATCGAGGAGGTGATCGCGACTCCGCGGGTGAAGTCGACCTTCTCGGCGCCGTGCCGCTTGCGGTAGCGGCGGTTGTCGGTCATCGCGCCCACCAGCGCCTCGGAGTTGGTACGGGTCAGCTCGCCCAGCCGGGCGGAGACCCTCGGCAGCAGCCCGCTGTCCTTCATCCGGTGCAGGAGGGTCTGGGTGCCGTACGTACCGGCGGCGATGACGACCCGTCGCGCCGTGAACGTACGCCCCTTGCCCTTGCGCTTGTTGTCGCTTGGCAGGGTGTTGACCGCGAAGCCGCCCCGCGAGTCCTCGGTGACCGTGACGACCGAGGTCATGGGGTGGACGACCGCGCCCGCCTTCTCCGCCAGGTAGAGGTAGTTCTCGTTGAGGGTGTTCTTCGCGCCGTGGCGGCAGCCCGTCATGCACTCGCCGCACTCGGTGCACGCCTTGCGGGAGGGTCCCACTCCGCCGAAGTACGGGTCGTCGACCTCCGCCCCCGGCTTGGCCTTCGACGTGCCGTCGGCGTCCTCGCCGTCGCCGAAGAAGACGCCGACCGGGGCCATGTGGAAGCTGTCGCCGACGCCCATCGCCTGTGCGGTGGCCTTCAGATGGACGTCCGAGGGCGTCATCGTCGGATTGAGCCGCACGCCCAGCATCCGCCTGGCCTGGTCGTAGTACGGAGCGAGCTCCTCCTGCCAGTCCGTGATGTCCTTCCACTGCGGGTCCTCGAAGAAGGGCGCGGGCGGCACGTACAGCGTGTTGGCGTAGTTGAGCGAGCCGCCGCCCACCCCCGCGCCCGCCAGCACCATCACATTGCCCAGCAGATGGATGCGCTGGATGCCGAAGAGGCCGAGCGCCGGGGCCCACAGATAGTTGCGCAGGTCCCAGGAGTTCTTGGGCAGCGTCTCGCGGGTGAAGCGGCGGCCCGCCTCCAGGACGCCGACCCGGTAGCCCTTCTCGGTCAGCCGCAGCGCGGAGACCGAGCCGCCGAAGCCCGAGCCGACGACGAGGACGTCGTAGTCGTACGCGGAGTCGTCGTGGGCGGCCAGGGCGCCGGATTCGTCCTGTTTCTGGGCAGGGGGTACCTCGGGCATGGCTCTCCTCGGTGCGAAAGGGGCTGTATCAGCGCAGGCGCAGGGCCTTCATCGCCTTCAGGCTGCGGCTCATGAACGCGGCGTACTTCTCGTCGTCCATACCGAAGGACGGCGCCAGCGGCATCAGCCGCTGCTGGGCCACGGTCTGTGCCTCGGTGTACTTGAGGATGCCTTCCGAGCCGTGGCGCCGGCTGAGGCCGGAGTCCTTCATGCCGCCCATCGGGGACTGCACGCTGCCGTACGCGGGGGCGTACCCCTCGTTGATGTTGACCGTGCCGGTGCGCAGCTTCGCGGCGACGGCGTGGCCGCGGCGGCCGTCGCGCGTCCAGACGCTCGAATTCAGGCCGTACGGAGTGGCGTTGGCCTGCTTGACGACCTCGTCCTCGTCCTTGAAGCGGTAGATGGAGACGACAGGGCCGAAGGTCTCTTCGGTGCATACGGCCATCGGGGCCTCGACGCCGTCCAGGATGGTCGGCTCGTAGAACAGCGGGCCGATGTCGGGGCGCGCGACGCCGCCCGCGACGAGCGTGGCGCCCTTGGCGACGGCCTCCTCGACATGGCGGGTGACGGTCTCCAGCTGGCGCTCTCCGACGAGGGAGCCCATGTCTGCGCCGTACGCGAGGGAGTTGCCGAGGCGCATCGCCTTCGTACGGGCGGCGAACCGCTCGACGAACGCGTCGGCGATCGACTCGTGGACGTACAGGCGCTCAATCGAGATGCACAGCTGGCCCGCGGAGGAGAAGCAGGCACGGATCGCTCCGGCCGCGGCCTTCTCGATGTCGGCGTCGTGCAGCACCAGCATGGCGTTCTTGCCGCCGAGTTCGAGGGAGACGCCGACCAGGCGGGCGGCCGCGCCCTGGGCGACCTCGCGGCCGGTGCGGGTGGAGCCGGTGAAGGAGACGTAGTCCGCGTGCTTGACGACTTCCGGGCCGACGACCGGGCCCTCGCCGAGGACGATCTGGAAGACGCCGTCGGGCAGACCGGCCTCGATCAGCAGGTCGCGGGCCCACAGCGCGGTGAGCGCGGTCTCGGTGTCGGGCTTCATCACGACGGCGTTGCCGGAGACGAAAGCGGGCAGCGCATCGCCGACGGAGAGCTCGAACGGGTAGTTCCAGGGGGCGATCTGGCCGATGACGCCGCGCGGCTGGCGCAGTTCGGTGGTCTTGGTGAGGACGGGGACAACGCCCGTGTGCCGCTTGGGCTTGAGATAGGCGGGCGCCTTGCGGCCGTAGTGGCGGGCGGCGACGGCAACGGCCTGGACCTCTTCGTGGGCGTGGAGACGGGCCTTGCCCGTCTCCAGCTGGATGAGGTCGAGCACCTCGGCCTGGCGCTCGAGTACGAGGTCGTGGAAGCGGAGCAGGACGGCGGCGCGGGCCCGGGCGGGGATGGCGGCCCACGCGGGCTGGGCGGCACGGGCACGCTCGAAGGCCTCGGCCACGTCCTCCGGGGTGGACTCGGGCAGATCCGCCAGCTTCTCCCCGGTGAAGGGGGTGTGGTTCGCGGTACGGCCGGAGCCGATCACTCCACGGGTGAGCTGGGCGACCACCTCGGGAGTGACCACGTCGGCCGCGGTGCGCGCACCGGCCGGGGCGGCTGCTGTCGGGTTGGTGCCGGGGGCGGCTGCGGGGGCCTGCGAGTCCGTCATGGGGGCGAGAGTATGCCGCATCCGGAACTTTGGGTACCCGTCGGTAACGGCTTTTCACCAGGCCCTCACCATCGCGCCAGCGATCACTGGCAGATAAGTCCTGATCAGGGCCGCGTCCCGGCTTTTCCAGGCTTCAGCCGCTCTCGTACACGCACTTACAGATCCTGGATCCTCAGATGCTTGACGACCTCGTCGAAGAGCGTGCCGCCCTCCTTGGAAGCCCAGCCCTCGGCCGGTCCGGAGACCCGCAGCCGCCAGTAGACCTCGCTGCCGGACTTGCCCGTGGCGACGACGCGTTCGTGCCAGCGGTAGCGGACCGGATTGTCGTCGCTCACGCCGTACGGCACGTAGTCGACGAGCGTGTCGAACGCCTTCTTGCCCTGCTGGGTCGTGGACGAGGACGTCACCTCCTGGTCCTTGATCTCGACGGCGTCCTTGCCGCCCTTCTCGTAGTACGTCCGCCATACGTCCGCATCCGGCTTGAGCTCACCCTCCACGGCCTTGGTGTCGATCCGCTCCAGGAAGACCTGGAAGACACCGCTCGGATCGGAGTACGTCACCGAGTTGCCGCCGTCGCCCTCGACCCGTTCGTACTCCGCGGGCACGGCCATGCTCGCCGACACCACCTCACGGTCCGGGCGCACCTCCCAGCCCGCCGGGATCCCGTCGCCCCCGAACGGGTCGACCAGGAACAGAACGACCGCGACGGCCACCGCAAGCAGCCCGCCGCCGAGCCCGAACTGCGCCTTGCGGTTGCCCTGGAGCACCGGCGGGACCCACCGGCTGCCGCCCGCCGCCCCCTGGCCGCCGCTCGCGAAGAGCTTCGTCGCATCGAGCGGGACCTGCGGCGGCCGCGCCACCGACTCCAGCGTCTGCCGGATCTCGGCCGCGTCCGGCCGCATCGCCGGGTCCTTGCGCAGCAGTTGCATGACCAGCGTGCCGAAGGCCCCCGACCCGCGCGCAGGCATCTGCGGTTCGGCGGAGAGTACGGCCTGCAGGGTCGCGGGGCTGTTGGAGCGACGGTACGGCGACATGCCCTCGACCGCCGCGTAGAGCACCACGCCCAGCGACCAAAGATCCGACTCGGGACCCGGCCGCTGCCCCAACACGCGCTCCGGTGCGATGAATTCGGGCGATCCGACGAAGGCGCCGGTCTCGGTCAGCCCCTGTTCGCCCTCGACCTGCGCGATGCCGAAGTCGGTCAGCACGACCCGTTCGCCGCGCCCCAGCAGGACGTTGTCCGGTTTGACGTCACGGTGCAGCACCCCGGCTTCGTGCGCCGCCGTGAGCGCGCCGAGTACGGCGAGGCCGATCCTGGCCGCCTCGCGGACGTCGAGCGTGCCGTCCTGGAGCCGGTCGGCGAGCGACTGGCCGTGTACGAGCTCCATCACGATCCACGGCTTGGCGTCCTCGATCACCACATCGTGCATGGTGACGACGGAAGGGTGGTCGATACGGGACGCGGCGCGCGCCTCGCGCTGCATGCGCAGATAGACCTTGCCCCGTTCGGATTCGCCCAAGTGGTCCGGTATGCGCGGCTCCTTGACCGCGACCTCACGGTCCACGACCTCGTCGCGGGCCCGCCAGACCGTGCCCATGCCGCCGTGCCCGAGGCGGCTCACCAGCCGGTAGCGGCCGCCGATCACCCGGCCCGTGTCCGGGCCCGTATCAGGGCCGGCATCGGGGACGGTGGACGGCAACTCGGTTGTCTGGGTGGGCACATGTGCGGCGTTCGGCGGCCGAAGCCCGTAACTGGTGGGCTCGCCGGCCCGTCCCCCATCGTTGGTCATGCTCACATCCTGTCCAACTGAGGTGGTGGATGCCACAGGAGCAGGTGACCGGATGCAGACCCGTGACGTCGGCCTGTGGACGTCGGCCCGCGGGTGTGGACGTCAGCCCGCAGGTGTGAAGGAGTCCAGCGCGGTGTCGAAGTGCCGCCGCGCCTCGTCCGTCCTGCCGACGGGGGCCGAGACCCACACGTCGTACATCTTCCCGTTCTCGTCCCAGCAGATGTCGAACGTGTGCCGGTCCCCCTCCGCCTTGGAGAAGCCGTTCCAGGTGAACTCCCAGAGTGCGGCGGACAGTCCGTTGTGCGTGGTCGGTGTGACTTTGCCGTCGCGGTAGCCGGGGTTGGTGTTCGGCGCGTCGGCGTCCGAGCGGCGCATCGATCCGAGCGGCCCGTCGGAGGCCGGGCTCTGCACCCGGATGCCGATCCTGATGCCCTGGTCCGGCGCCATGTAGTAGACCCGCTTGTCGTCCTGGGAGCGGGAGAAGCCCTCGGGGACGACGAGCGCGAACCCGTCCGGATCGGAGACCGAGAGATACCCCTCGGGTGCCACGGGCTTCTTGGCGGGGGGCGGCAAGGCCGAGGTGGTGACGGTCACGGTGGGGTTCGGCCTGGCGTTCGCGGCGGGCGTCTGTGCGGTACGCACCGGAGGCGCGCTGCTCATGGCAGTCGGGCCCGGAGCTGCCCCCGTTCCGCCCCCGCCGTCGTCCTGGAGCAGGACGGCGGCCGCTCCTCCCGCCCCGGCGATCGCGGCGACCAGCGCCGCCGCGACGAGCAGCGGCGCACGCCGGCGTCCGGCACGCGCGGGCTCCGGGGCGGCCGGAGCGGTCACGGGCTGCCGCGGCGCGGGCTCACGCGGCGTCGCCGTGCTGTCCTGGCGGGTGTCCCGGCGGCTGGGGATGTCACGCCCGGCGGAAACCGGTACGGCCCCCGTCGTGACGTACGAACGCAGCAGCTGCTCCGCCTCCGTCGCGCCGAGCCGCCGCTCCGGGTCCCGCTCGAGGAGCCCCAGCACGACGGGCAGCAGCGGCGCCGCCTGCGCGGGCGGACGGATCTCGTCCTCGACGACGGCGTGCAGAATGCCGCCCAGCGAGTCGCGGCGGAACGGCGATTCGCCGCTCAGCACCGCACACAGCAGCACCCCCAGCGACCACAGATCGGACTCGGGCCCGGCTGTTTCGCCCTGCATCCGCTCCGGCGCGGTGTATTCGGGCGATCCGACGAACGACCCCGACTCGGTGATCGTCGTGGACCCGGCGAGCTGCGCGATACCGAAGTCGGTCAGCACGACCCGCCCGGTGGACTCCTCGAGCAGTACGTTGGCGGGCTTCAGGTCGCGGTGCAGCACCCCCAGATCGTGCGCGGCCCGCAGTGCGCCGAGCAGCGCGAGCCCGATCCGAGCCGCCTCCGCCACATCGACGGGACCGCGGCGCGACATCCGCTCGGCGAGCGAGCCGCCGTCGACCAGTTCCATGACGATGTACGGAAGTCCGTCATCTACGACCACGTCATGGACGACGATCACATGCGGATGCTTGACCCGGGCGACGGCCCGGGCCTCGCGCAGCGGCGCGGCCGCGGAGGTGTACGGGGACGCCGAACGGCCACCCCTCGCATCCTCCGGATGGAGCTCCTTGACGGCGACACTGCGGCCGAGCAGCTCGTCGTCCGCACGCCATACTGTGCCCATGCCCCCGCGTCCCAGCCGGTCCAGAAGCCGGTAGCGGCCCGCGATCAGCCGCGTTTCCTCGGACACGCAACTCCCCCTCGATCAGCCTGCGTCCATCATGCCGGAGGACGCCAGCCCTGGAGCATGGTGTCGAACTGCTGACGCGTCGTCGCCCAGTCCTTGGCCGGGCCCGACATGTAGAGCGCGTACTCCGTGCCGTCATCCTCGACGTACATCTGGTCGATGGCACGGCGGGGACCGGCGAAGGTCTTCTTCTCGGTCCAGGTGAACTCCCAGCGGGCGGAGTTCACCTGGTCACGGTAGGTGTTCTGGCCCAGCTTCAGCCTCTTGTACTTCGGAAGCCGCTTCTCGAGTCCCTTCTCCATGTCCAGCATGTGCATATACGGATTCTCGAAGTCCGGCGAAGCGTTACTGCTGATCCGGATGCGGTGCTCGCCATTGTCGGGCGTGTAGTCGATCTGGTCGCCGTCCATCTGGCGCGTCCAGCCGTCCGGTACGAGCAGGCTGAAGCCTTCCGGCTCGTTCACGCGGTGCCAGCCGGGCGGCACAGTCGAAGTGCCCGGCTTGGTCGTCGCCTGGGTGCCCGTACGCCGCCCGCCATCGTTGTCGCCGCCCGCGTACTTCATGGCGGCAAATCCCGCACCGACTCCCACAACGGCCGCAAGTACGACGACGATCGCGGCCCTGCGCAGCCTGCCGCCGCGCCGGGTCCGCGCCGCGTGAGCCGTCACACCGGAGTCGGGACCGGGTACGGGCATCGGAGCGGCGGGCGTCGGCACCGGAAGCTGCGTGGTCGCGGGGCGGGTGTGCCGCTGTGTGGTCCGCTGTGGCGGAACCTGCGCAGCCCGCGGGGCCGCCCGGCGTTCGCCCATCGCGTCCACCAGCAACTGCTCGGCCTCGGCTGCCGACGGGCGGGCGGCGGGGTCCTTGCGCAGCAGCGCCATGATGACGGGTGCCAGCGGGCCCGCGTGATCGGGATGACGCGGCTCCTCGCCCACCACGGCCTGCATGCTGGCCAGCGGCGACGAGCGCCGGAACGGCGACTCGCCCTCCACCGCCGTGTACAGCGTCGCGCCGAGCGACCAGAGGTCGGACGCGGGTCCCGGGTCCGCGCCACGTACCCGCTCGGGGGCCAAGTAGTCGATGGAACCCACGATTTCCCCGGTCCGGGTGATCGTCGAGTCGCCCTCGATCGCGGCGATCCCGAAGTCGGTGATCAGCGCCCGGCCGTCGCGGTTGAGCAGGACGTTGGCGGGCTTGACGTCCCGGTGAAGCACTCCGGCGGCGTGCGCGGCGCCCAGCGCGCGCAGCACGTGCAGCCCGATGCGGGCGGCCTCGGCGGCCGGGATGCGCCCGGACTCCTTGGCGGCGTCGGCGAGCGACGGCCCGTCGACGTACTGCATGACGATCCAGGGGCGGGCGTCGTGTTCGAGGACGTCGTGCACGGTGACCACACCCGGGTGGCTGATCCGGGCCGCGGCCCGGGCCTCCTTCTGGGTCCGGGCATGCAGAACGATCCGGTCCGCCTCGGATACATACCGTCCGGCGGTCAGCTCCTTGACCGCGACGACCCGGTGCAGCACCTCGTCGTGCGCGCGCCACACCTTGCCCATGCCGCCGCTGCCGATGGTCTCGCTCAGCCGGTAGCGTCCGGCGAGCAGCAGACCCGCGCCCGTGCTTTGACTGTGTTCCACGTCCCCCGCCCAGTTCCTTGGGATGACAGGTTACGGAGGGGAAGTACGGGCGCGGAAGCCCGGATGCCTCAAGTGACCTCGCCGTGATGCTGGGCCGTGATGCTAGCGCGTGGTCCGATACGCCTTCGTGGCCTCCTGGTAGACCTCGTTCACCCTGTCGCGCTGGTCGTCAGGACCGATCACCTGGATGACGTGGTAGCCGCCGTCGACGATCAGGGCGAGATTGCGTACGTACACCTCACGTCCGTTGCTGTCCTGCCAGGTGAACTGCCCTTCGGCCATGGCCCGCTGTCCGACGTCGATACGGCGCAGCCCGGACGCCCCGGCCCAGGACGAGTCCCGCCACGGCTGGAGCTCGCGCTCCTTGTCGCGCTGATACGTCAGCGGATCGTCGCCGTTCGCCTTCACGGTGTCACGGCCGGGGACGACGATGAGAATGAAGTCTCCGTCGGTGTAACGGACTTGGCCGACGTCGTTGATGGGGCGGCGCTGCCAGGACTTCTGAACGGCTGTCTGGAAGCCTTCGGGGTCCTTGCGCAGCACGTATCCGGTCGGGAGGTTCCCGGCGGGTGCGGAGGTCTGGGGCTGCTGGGCGCCGGGGCTGGTGGCGGGAGTCGACGGCTTGCTGTCGGGGGCGGTGTTGTCCGGGCTCGGACTTGCGGCCGGCGGACGCCCGCCGTTCCTGCCCTGAGAACGGTCCTGCTGCTGCGAGTCGGCCTTCGGCATGAACATCACGGCGTACGCGACAGCCGCGACCAGAAGAAGCAGAACCAGCAGCAGGAGGGTGCGGCCCAGCGACCGTGGGCCGCGCCGCTCACGCTTGGACTTCTTGTGGCGGTGGCGGCCGTGCACCATCTCGGCCGAGCCGCGCCGTTTGCGTACGAGCTCGCCCCTGCGCCGTACGACAGGCAGCCGGGAGCCGTCGACCGCGGCCGAGGGGACCGGCACGACGTCCATCCCGGCCTCGGGCTCGGGCGCGGACCGTACGAGCGAACGCAACCAGCCGCGCAGCTCCTCGAAGTCCGGGCGCTCCAGGGGGTCCTGGCGCAGCAGCGACTCCACGACCGGGCGCAGCGGCCCGCACTCCTCGGCGAACGCGGGCGGCTCGGTGCAGACGAGCTGGACCAGCTCGACCGCACTCTCCTCGGGGTACGGGGCGTGGCCCTGGACGGCGCGGTAGAGCAGGGCGCCGAGCGCCCAGAGGTCGGTGGCCGGGCCGACGGGGGCCGCCAACTGCCAGTTCTCATGGACCGGTCCGGCCTGCTCGGGGGCCCATCGCTCGGTGACGGCGCCGACGACTGCGATCCGTGCCTGCCGGGCGCGCTCGGCGGCGAGCGGTGTGGCGGGGCCACGGTAGGCGGGGGTGCTGCCGCTCGCGACGATCTCGTCCCACCGCCCCGTGGCCGCCTGGACCTCGGCGACGACCGGCTGTCGCTGGGCGTCGGCGCGCAGCGCCTCGCGGGCGGTCCCGCCGTGACCGGAGGGTGCGGGCACGTTGCTGGTACGGGGACTGGGGAGCGCGGGGCGGGTGCCGTACGGGTCGTTGTGGGCGCGCGGTGCGGGACTGCCGGTGCTGTGGCTGCCGGTGCCGTGGCTGCCGCCCGCCGGGAGGGGGCGCGGGCCGTCCTGGGCCGGGAAGGGGCCGTCGTGCCACGTACCGGCCAGCCGGGCGTGGCCGGGGCCGGACCAGCCGCCGTCCTCCTCGTCGTCGATCTCGTCGTCGTCGATCTCGAGGACCGGGCCCGGCTCGCCCGGACGCCTGGCCCACCAGTCCGGGTCGAAGCCCGCCTGGACCGGACGGTCGCCCTCGCGCTGGTCCTCGCTGACGCGCGCCGCGGCCCGCGCACCCGCGCGGTACGCCGCGATCGCACCCGCCCTGGCAGAACGGAGGTCCGGCACACCGGTCCCGGGCCCCGGCAGGGGGGTCTGAGCGCCGGGCGAAGCCCCGTACGGACCGTCGTCGCCGTCTCCGTCCCGGTCCTCGTCCCGGTCGTCGTCCCCGTCCTCGTACTCCGGGTCCGCGTACGTCTCCGCCTCCAGGGGCGGCGGTTCCCCCGACGGCTCCGGCAGCTCCGACAGTTCCGACTGCTCCTGCGGCCCCGTGACCCCCGTCAACTCGTCCGGAGGACCCGGCACCGGGGCGTACCCGCACAGCGCCTCCTCCGCCGCTCCCGACGCCAGTCCGGTCAGGACCACGCGCCCGTCGTCGCAGACGAGGACCGTACGGGAGGTGATGTTGCGGTGGGTCCAGCCGTGCGCATGCAGCACCCGCAGCGCGGTCAGTACGTCGGAGGCGACCTCGGCCGCCCGGTACGGACTGAGCGGCTTCTCGGCGAGAAGCGCGGCGAGTGGCCGCGCCGCGACCCGTTCGCTCACTATCCAGAGCGAACCGCCCTCGGCGAAGACGTCGAAGACCTGGTCCAGGCGCGGATGGTCGGGTATCTGCGCGGCTGCCTGCGCGGCCTCGACCGCCCGCCGCACGGCCGGGTCCGTGGGCCGCCGTGTCGTACGCCCCTGAGCCCTGCGCTGCACCGCGCCGGCCAAGCCGTCCGTGTCGACGACCTCGGCGTCGATGACCTCCGGCAACGGCACCTGCCGCACCAGGACTTCCTGCCCGCTGTACGTGTCGAACGCGCGGGTCTCGACCAGTTCGTACTCGTCGGAGGGCGGCAGCGGCAGGCGGTAGCGGTCGGCGAGCACCCTTCCCGCATAGTCGTCCACGTCGCCTCCCCACGCGCGCGCTGTCCCCCGGACGGCCCCAAGGGTCGCACCAAACCGTCAATTCCGGTCGTTTGACGGCCTCTTACGACCCCTTGCGGCTGCGTACCGTCCGCGAGCTCTCACGATACGTGTCCTGGCTCAGTCCTTGGGCTTGAATGTGGCGAACGCCGTCTTGCGCAACGTCTCGCACTGCGCGCTGTGCCACTCGCTCGCCTTGCACGTGATCATGATCGAGTAGCCGTGCTCGGCATCCACCTTGAAGCCCCTGTTGAGGACTCGTACCCGCTGGCCGCCCTGATTGCGCTCGAACTGCCAGTCGGCGACGGTCGGATAGCCGTTGTACTGGACCGGCCCGATGCCCAGGTGCTTATAGCCATTGCTGCTGGCGGCGGTCGCTGCCCGCGCCGCATTCCAGGCAGCGGCGGCATCGTCCTTGGGACTGCCGTTGAAGTCGACCTGAACGCGCGGGAAGGCACCGCTCTTCCGGTTGAATATCCCGCCGGAGTTCTGGCCCGCTATATCGGTCATCGTGAAGCCCTTGGGCATCGCCATGATGAAGTGGAACTGGTCGTTCGAGACCATGACATACCCGGCCGGGATTCCGTCCTTGCCCGCAGGGCCGTCGCCCTTGGGCCCGCCGGACGGCTGCCCGCTCTGACCGTCAGTCGTCCCGGTGCCGTCCTTGGGGTCGTCCTTGGCGGTGTCCTTGCCCTTGTCCCCGTCCGTGTTGCCGGCGGCACCCGTGTCCTTGCCGCCGGTCGCCCCGGCCGAAGTGGTCTTGTCGTTCCCGGACTTGTTCTTGCCGCCCTTGTCGTCGCCGCCCAGCGTCAGATAGAGCACGGTCGTCAGCACGGCGAGCGCGACGACTGCCGCGATGATCATCAGGGTGCGGCGGGGCACCACATCGGTGAGCGGCGCCCGCACCGGCGCGGGCCGCGCGGCGGGCGTCTGCGGGGCGGGCTTCGGCTTCGGTTCCGGCTTCGCGGCCGCGGCGGCGTTCCGTACGGAGCGCAGCGCACCGCGGACCCGGTCGGCGGCCGGGTCCTTCGGCGTGGCCGGCGGCGCCGGGGGAACCGGCGGCAGTGCGACGACGCGGGTGGCCTCCGGCGACGGCTCGGGCTCGGCGGGCCGCTCCGGCGCCTCGGGCGCGTGCAGCACCCGGGTGAGCAACGCCCGCGCGCCCGCGTCGTCGAGCCGCTGGTCGGGGTCCTTGGCGAGCAGGCCGTAGATGACCTCTTGCAGCGGTCCCGCGTTCTTCGGCGGGTCCAGCGGCTCGGTCATCACGGCGGTCAGCGTCGCGATCGCGGAGCCCTTGTCGTACGGCGGGCAGCCCTCGACGCTCGCGTACAACAACCCACCCAGCGACCACAGGTCGGCCGCCGGCCCGGGCTTGTGACCGCGGGCGCGCTCCGGCGAGATGTAGGAGGGCGCGCCGACGAGCATGCCGGTCGAGGTGATCGACGGGTCACCCTCGACCTGCGCGATACCGAAGTCGGTGAGCACGACGCGCCCGTCCTCGGCGATGAGGACATTGGACGGCTTCACATCGCGGTGCAGGATGCCCTCGCGGTGCGCGGAGCGCAGTACGTCGAGGATCGCGAGCCCGACCTCGGCGGCCCGCCGCGGCGTCAGGATGCCGTCCTCGCGTACGGCTTCGGCCAGGGACTTGCCCTCGACGAGCTCCATGACGATCCACGGGCGGTCGTCCTCGTCGACCACGTCGTAGACCGTGACGGCACTGTTGTTGCGGATACGGGCGATCGCCTTGGCCTCGCGCAGCGTGCGCGTGATGAGGCGGCGCTTCTCCTCGTCGTCGATGCTGTTGGGGAAGCGCAGTTCCTTCACGGCGACGGTACGGCCGAGGGTCTCGTCGACGGCCCGCCACACGGTGCCCATGCCGCCACGCCCGAGCACGCCCCCGAGCCGATACCGCCCGGCAAGCAACCGCCCCTGGGTCTCCCGACCGGAACCCCGCCCACCGGCACCGGCCTTGGCGCCGCCCTGCCCGGCCTTGGGGGCCTCGGGCGTGGCCGCCGCGGACGCCGGCGCGCCGGATTCGGCGGCCGGGGACTTCGACGCGGCGGGCCGGGACGTGGCGTCCCCGGCTTCGCGGCCCGAGTCCTTCGCGGCGCTCTGCCCCGAGCCCGATGCGGACCCCTGCCCTGAGCCCTGCTCAGAACCCTGCCCGGAAACCTTCCCAGGCTCCGTCGCCACCCCGGACCCGGACCCGGCGCCGGACTCCGACTCAGGCTTCGCCGGCCTCGCAGGCTCCGACTCCGACTCCGACTCGAGCTTCGGCTCAGACTCGGGCACCGACCCCGTGTCGAGCTTCTTCTCGGCGTCCTGGGACTCCGTCTTGAGTTCCGTCCCGGAATCCTGCCCGGCGTCCCGCTGGGGCTCATCGGCCGTGTCCCGCTGGGGCTCCCGCGACTGCTCCGCCTCCGACATGCGTCCCCTCTGCGATCCCTGATCTTCGCCCGCGCCTGCCGCTTCCCGCGCGATGCGGGTAACCCGCCCTGGCAGAGCCCCCATTGTCCCTCACTCCGGGACCGGCGTTTCTCCCGGGTCCGCCGTCCGCCTGGACGGGTGAGAAGCATGGGTCCACCCACCATGCCACTACTCGCAGTGAAGGTCACCGCTCCGCTGGTCGGGGCGCTGCCCGACCAAGCGGAGTACACCCCTCCACCTCACTCGTCACCCCGAACCGGCTCTCCACATGGCCGATTTCCACCGGGCCGGGGCCGAAACGACAGGATCAGATCGGCACGATGTCCGGCGCCCCCAGCCGCGCAGCGTCCGCCGTCAGGTCGTCCGGCTGCCGCTGCGACTCACGCTCCGCCTCCACCCGCTTCTCGTAGTGCTCGACCTCCTTCTCGATGTGCTCCTTGTCCCAGCCGAGCACCGGCGCCATCAGCTCCGCGCACTCGCGAGCACTGCGCGTCCCCCTGTCGAAAGTCTCGATCGAGATCCTGGTCCGCCGTGTCAGTACGTCGTCGAGATGCCGCGCCCCCTCGTGCGATGCGGCATAGACGACCTCGGCCCGCAGATAGTCCTCCGCGCTTCCCAGCGGCTCACCGAGCTTCGGGTCGTCGGCGATCAGCGTCAGAAGCTCCTCGATCATCGAGCCGTACCGGTTCAACAGATGCTCCACGCGCACCACATGAAGCCCTGTCCGCGCCGCGATCCTCGCCCGTGCGTTCCACAGCGCGCCATAGCCCTCGGCCCCCACCAGCGGCACGTTCTCCGTGACGCACGCGGCAACTCGCTGGTCGAGCGCGTGCACCGCCTCGTCCACCGCGTCCTTCGCCATCACCCGGTACGTCGTGTACTTGCCGCCCGCCACGACAACCAGTCCCGGCACCGGATGCGCCACCGTGTGCTCGCGCGACAGCTTGCTGGTCGCGTCCGACTCCCCGGCGAGCAGCGGCCGCAGCCCCGCGTACACACCCTGGACGTCGTCACGTGTCAGGGGCACTGCCAGCACGGAGTTGACGTGCTCGAGCAGATAGTCGATGTCCGCGCTGGACGCCGCCGGATGGGCCTTGTCCAGGTCCCAGTCGGTGTCCGTCGTTCCCACGATCCAGTGCCGTCCCCAGGGGATGACGAACAGTACGGACTTCTCGGTGCGCAGGATCAGCCCGGTGGTCGAGTGGATCCGGTCCTTGGGCACCACCAGATGAATGCCCTTGGAGGCGCGCACATGGAACTGCCCGCGCTCCCCGATCAGCGCCTGGGTGTCGTCCGTCCACACCCCGGTCGCGTTCACCACCTGCTTGGCGCGGACTTCGTACTCCCCGCCGGACTCGACGTCCTGCACGCGCGCGCCGACGACCCGCTCGCCCTCCCGCAGAAAGCCGATCACGCGGGCCCGGCTCGCGACATGCGCGCCATAGCTCGCGGCCGTCCGCACCAGCGTCGCCACATAGCGGGCGTCGTCCATCTGGGCGTCGTAGTACTGCAACGCCCCCACCAGGGCGTCCTTCTTCAGGCAGGGCGCGACCCGCAGCGCCTGCCGCCGCGACAGATGCCGGTGGACGGGCAGTCCGCGTCCGTGCCCTGACGACACAGACATCGCGTCGTACAGCGCGACGCCCGATCCGGCATAGAGCCGCTCCCAGCCCTTGCGCTGCAGCGGATACAGGAACGGCACCGGCTTCACCAGATGCGGCGCCAGCCGCTCCAGCAGCAGCCCGCGCTCCTTCAGCGCCTCCCGGACGAGTGCGAAGTCCAGCATCTCCAGATAGCGCAGCCCGCCGTGGATCAGCTTGCTCGACCTGCTCGATGTGCCCGACGCCCAGTCACGCGCCTCGACCAGACCTGTGAAGAGCCCTCTCGTCGCAGCGTCGAGCGCGGTCCCTGCTCCGACCACGCCCGCGCCGACCACCAGCACGTCCAGTTCACGCTCGGCCATCCCGGCGAGCGCCTCGGCGCGCTCCTCCGGTCCCAGTGTCGCTGTCCTCACTGCTGCCTCCCGTCGCCCCCGTACGGTCCCTGCGGTCGGGCTCACAACGTCGATTCTGTCCGCACTCGCCGACTTCAGCCACCGCCTGTGGATAACACTCGGACAGCCACAAGCTTGCAATGCGGCATATCGGTCATATTTACGCCTAGTCTGACATTGCGCGTGCTCGTTCTGCCCACAGGGCTTGCGCTCACTGTCCCCGCGGCTTATAGGGAAGGACGGCCAACGCCATGCCCGCAGATCTCGCCGTCATCGGACTCGGTCATCTCGGCCTGCCCCTCGCCCAGGCGTCCGTAGCCGCCGGCATCGAGACCATCGGCTACGACACCGATCCCCGCCATCTGGCAGAACCGGCGGCGGGAGTCACCCCGGCCGACATCCGCCGCATGCTCGCCCGCGGCTTCCGGACCGTCACGGACCCGGCCGAGCTCGGACGCGTACGCACCGCCGTCATCTGCGCACCCACCCCCCTCGGCGCCGACGGGACGCTCGATCTCACGGCCCTCGCCGAGGCCGCCCGGACACTCGCCGCGAGGCTTCGCCCCCACACCACCGTGCTTCTCGAATCGGCTGTCCAGCCCGGCGCCACGGAGACCTTCCTGCGCCCGATCCTCGAAGAAGGCTCCGGGCTGCGCGCCGGCCGCGACTTCCATCTCGCGTACTCCCCCAGCCGCGTCGACCCCGGCAGCCGCACCCACGGCTACGCCAACACCCCCAAGGTCATCGGCGGCCTCACCCCCGCCTGTACCGAATCGGCCGCCGCCTTCTACGGCCGCCTCACCGACAAGGTGGTCCGCGCGCGCGGACCGCGCGAGGCCGAGACCGTCAAGGTCCTCGAAACAAACTTCCGCCACGTCAACATCGCCCTGGTCAACGAGATGGCGGTGCTCTGCCACGACCTCGGCGTCGACCTCTGGGACGTCATCCGCTGCGCCGAGACCAAGCCCTTCGGCTTCCAGGCCTTCCGCCCGGGCCCCGGCGTCGGAGGCCACGGCGTCCCGATGGACCCGGGCCTGATCCCCCACCCCGGCCGCGGCAGCGGTCACCCCCTGCGGATGGTCGGCCTCGCCCAGGAGATCAACACCCGGATGCCGCAGTACGTCATCCAGCGCTGCGCCACACTCCTCAACGAACACGGCAAATCGGCCCGCGGCGCGCGCGTGCTGCTCCTCGGCATCACCTACAAGCCGGACCTCCCCGACCTGGAGACCTCCCCGGCCACCGAAATCGCGCGCCGTCTCATGGACCTGGGCGCGGCTGTCAGTTACCACGACCCGTACGTCTCCGACTGGCGCGTGGGCCAACTGCCGGTCCCGCGCGCGGACTCCCTCTACGAGGCCGCAGCCAACGCGGATCTGACGGTGCTGCTCCAGCACCACCGCACGTATGACCTGCAGGGCTTGGCGGTCAAGGCACAACTCCTCCTGGACACAAGGGGAGCCACCCCGGCCGGGGCCGCACACCGCCTCTGAGCCCCACTCCGAGCCCAATGCGAGCCTCCAACAGCCGCATTCCAACAGCTCGATAACGCAGTGCCGAACTGTCGTACCGGACTGCTAGTCTCCGGGATCTCCGCTCGCACGCTCGTGCGATGCATTCGTCCCTGGGGGAAAATTCCACATGAGCCAGCCCGTTCCACCGCAGTCCGACAACCCGTTCGCCGGCGGCGACGCCCCGTACACCCCGGCTCCCGCGGCGCCCGTCCGTGACAACGTCGGCCTCGGCATCGTCGTCGCCCTCGTCGCCGCGCTGATCGGTGCCGGCGCGTACGGCGCCCTCGGCGGTGCCATCGAGCGCGAGATCGGCTACGCGGCCATCGGCGTCGGCTTCCTCATCGGCTTCGCCGCCGCCAAGGTGGGCGGCCGCAACCCCGCGCTGCCCGTCGTCAGCGCGCTGCTCGCGCTCCCCGCCGTGTACCTGGGCCAGTTGATCGCCATCGCGGTCATCGTCGCCAAGGAAACGGAGCTCGCCTTCCTGGACATCTTCCTGGACAAGTTCAGTGTGCTGACCGAGGCGTGGAGCAAGTCGGCGGACGGCATGACGTACGTCTTCCTGGTCATCGGCGCCGTCGCCGCTTTCGGTGGCGCCAAGAAGGCCAACGGCTGAAGCCCAACGCCTGATCCGGGCATACGGAAAGGGGCCCCGCACCACCCGGTGCGGGGCCCTTTCGTACGCGCTGGAGTCAGCGTGCAGTCAGCGGCGGTGCTGCGAGTCCGCCACCGTCACCTCGACGCGCTGGAACTCCTTGAGCTCGCTGTAGCCCGTCGTCGCCATCGCCCGGCGCAGCGCGCCGAAGAAGTTCATCGACCCGTCAGGGCTGTGCGAGGGACCGGTGAGGACCTCCTCGGTCGTGCCCACGATGCCCAGGTCCACCAGCTTGCCGCGCGGCACGTCCTCGTGGACCGCCTCCATGCCCCAGTGGTGGCCGCGACCCGGTGCGTCCGTCGCACGCGCGAGCGGGGAGCCGATCATCACCGCGTCCGCGCCGCACGCGATCGCCTTCGGCAGGTCACCCGACCAGCCCACGCCGCCGTCCGCGATGACGTGCACATACCGGCCGCCGGACTCGTCCATGTAGTCCCGGCGGGCCGCGGCCACGTCGGCCACCGCCGTCGCCATCGGGACCTGGATGCCCAGGACGTTGCGCGTGGTGTGCGCGGCGCCGCCGCCGAAGCCGACCAGCACGCCCGCGGCGCCCGTACGCATCAGATGCAGCGCGGCCGTGTAGGTGGCGCAGCCGCCCACGATGACCGGCACATCGAGCTCATAGATGAACTGCTTGAGGTTCAGCGGCTCGGCCGCACCCGAGACATGCTCGGCGGAGACCGTCGTACCGCGGATGACGAAGATGTCCACACCGGCGTCGACGACGGCCTTGGAGAACTGCGCGGTGCGCTGCGGTGAGAGCGCGGCTGCGGTCACCACACCCGAGTCGCGCACCTCCTTGATCCGCTGCCCGATCAGCTCCTCCTTGATCGGGGCTGCGTAGATCTCCTGCAGACGACGGGTCGCGGCGGCCTCGTCCAGCTCGGCGATCTCGTCGAGCAGCGGCTGCGGGTCCTCGTACCGGGTCCACAGGCCTTCGAGGTTCAGTACGCCCAGACCCCCCAGCTCGCCGATGCGGATCGCGGTCTGCGGGGAGACCACCGAGTCCATCGGAGCGGCCAGGAAGGGCAGCTCGAAGCGGTAGGCGTCGATCTGCCAGGCAATCGAGACCTCCTTCGGGTCCCGCGTACGCCGGCTCGGTACGACGGCGATGTCATCGAACGCGTACGCCCGGCGGCCGCGCTTGCCGCGCCCGATCTCGATCTCAGTCACGATGTGTGGCCTTTCCCTCTACGTCTGCGCCTACCAGTATCCCCGACACATACGTCAGGGGCGGCCCCGGGAATCCCCGGGACCGCCCCTCTCAGTACGTGGACTACTTACGGCTGTAGTTCGGCGCCTCGACCGTCATCTGGATGTCGTGCGGATGGCTCTCCTTGAGCCCCGCCGACGTGATGCGCACGAAGCGGCCCTTGCTCTCCATCTCGTCGATGGCGGCCGCCCCGACGTAGCCCATGGTCTGGCGCAGACCGCCGACCAGCTGGTGGAGCACGGCCGCGAGCGGGCCGCGGTAGGGTACCTGGCCCTCGATGCCCTCGGGGACGAGCTTGTCGTCGGAGGCCACCTCGGCCTGGAAGTAACGGTCCTTGGAGTACGAGCGGCCCTGGCCGCGCGACTGCATGGCGCCGAGCGAGCCCATGCCGCGGTAGGACTTGAACTGCTTGCCGTTGATGAAGAGCAGCTCGCCCGGGGACTCCTCGCAGCCCGCGAGGAGACTGCCAAGCATGACCGTGTCGGCGCCCGCGGCGAGTGCCTTGCCGATGTCGCCGGAGTACTGCAGGCCGCCGTCACCGATGACCGGCACGCCCGCAGCCCGCGCGGCCAGCGCCGCCTCGTAGATCGCCGTGACCTGCGGGACACCGATGCCGGCGACCACGCGGGTGGTACAGATGGAGCCGGGGCCGACTCCGACCTTGACGCCGTCCACACCGGCGTCGATCAGGGCCTGAGCACCGTCACGGGTCGCCACGTTGCCGCCGATGACGTCGACGCCCACGCTCGACTTGATCTTCGCCATCCAGTTGAGGGCGTTGCTGTTGTGCCCGTGCGAGGTGTCGACGATGAGGAAGTCGACGCCCGCCGCCGCCAGCGCCTGGGCCCGCTCCAGGGCCTCGGGGCTGGCACCGACCGCCGCACCGACGAGCAGACGGCCCTCGGAGTCCTTGGCCGCGTTGGGGTACTGCTCGGCCTTGACGAAGTCCTTGACCGTGATGAGGCCCTTGAGGATGCCCGCGTCGTCGACCAGCGGAAGCTTCTCGATCTTGTGGCGGCGCAGCAGCTCCATGGCGTCCACGCCGGAGATGCCGACCTTGCCGGTGACCAGCGGCATCGGGGTCATGACCTCGCGCACCTGCCGCGTACGGACCGTCTCGAAAGCCATGTCGCGGTTGGTGACGATGCCGAGCAGCTTGCCCGCGGCGTCCGTGACCGGCACGCCGCTGATACGGAACTTGGCGCACAGGGCGTCGGCCTCGGCGAGCGTGGCATCGGGGTGCACCGTGATCGGATCGGTGACCATGCCGGACTCGGAACGCTTGACCAGGTCGACCTGGTTCACCTGGTCCTCGATGGACAGATTGCGGTGCAGCACGCCCACGCCGCCCTGGCGCGCCATGGCGATCGCCATCCGGGACTCGGTGACCTTGTCCATCGCCGCCGAGAGCAGCGGGATGTTCACCCGGACGTTCCTGGAAACGCGGGACGAGGTGTCGACCGCGTTCGGAAGTACTTCCGACGCACCCGGCAACAGCAGCACATCGTCGTAGGTCAGCCCGAGTGTCGCGAATTTCTCGGGCACTCCGTCGACGTTGGTCATGACACCTTCCCCAAATGGCCTTGATCGGTGCGGATGTCCATGCTAACGGGCGTAGCGACCGTCTCATTCCACGATCAAGATCAGTAAGCAGCTTTGTGCATTCCTACGTATGACCATACGTAGGCGAAGGCTGCCCGGTTCACTGCTCGGCGAGTGCCCGCAGCCGGCTGAGAGCGCGGTGCTGCGCGACCCGTACCGCGCCCGGAGACATCCCCAGCATCTGCCCGGTCTCCTCGGCGGTCAGCCCCACTGCGACCCGCAGCACCAGAAGCTCGCGCTGGTTCTCCGGGAGGTTGGCGAGAAGCCTCTTCGCCCATTCGGCGTCGTCGCTGAGCAGCGCGCGCTCCTCGGGACCGAGGGAGTCGTCGGGCCGCTCCGGCATCTCGTCGGACGGCACAGCCGTCGATCCCGGGTGCCGCATGGCGGCCCGCTGCAGATCGGCGACCTTGTGCGACGCGATGGCGAAGACGAAGGCCTCGAAAGGTCTTCCGGTGTCCTTGTAGCGCGGCAGTGCCATGAGCACCGCGACACAGACCTCTTGGGCGAGGTCCTCCACGAAGTGACGCGCGTCGCCGGGCAGCCGGCTGAGCCGGGTGCGGCAGTACCGAAGCGCGAGCGGATGGACGCACGCGAGGAGATCGTGCGTAGCCTGCTCGTCGCCTTCGACGGCACGGTGAACGAGTGCACCGATCACCGTGGTCTCGTCGTCGCGCATCGGTCCATGGTGCCTTGGCTGCTGAGCATCCGTGGCACTGCGTCCAATGTTGTGCACCGAAGCGTTATGAGCAGGTGCGCCGGAACTCATCTCCTGCGCCCTCCCATCACGCTCGACCGACTCGTCCCCGAGGAACTCCACCCCTCAAGGATGCGGCATCGCGAGGGAAACGGATGCCCGCGGTCATCCGCCGCCCCGCCCGCCCGCCGGCGGGCGGGGTCTGTCGTGCCCCCGCGGCGACCCACTCGTCCGGACCTGAGCGGTGCCGGGGAAGTGCGGGCGGCGTCGCGGGCCGACGGCTGTCGCCTGGCTGCGTTGTCGTCAGTCGCCGACGCTCCGCGTGGGCTCCTTCCTCTGCCTTGCCAGACTCGGCCCTCGACCCGCTCCTTGTCCCACCTGCACTTCCCCGGCACCGCTTAGCGGACCAGGCCCCAGCGGAATCCGAGCGCGACGGCGTGCGCCCGGTCCGAGGCGCCCAGCTTCTTGAAAAGCCGCCTGGCGTGGGTCTTCACGGTGTCCTCGGAGAGGAAGAGCTCCCGGCCGATCTCGGCGTTCGACCGGCCGTGGCTCATGCCTTCGAGGACCTGGATCTCACGCGCGGTGAGGGTGGGCGCGGCGCCCATCTCGGCCGAACGCAGCCGCCGCGGCGCGAGCCGCCAGGTCGGGTCGGCGAGCGCCTGGGTGACCGTCGCGCGCAGTTCGGCGCGCGATGCGTCCTTGTGCAGATAGCCGCGGGCACCGGCGGCGACCGCGAGCGCGACACCGTCCAGGTCCTCGGCGACGGTGAGCATGATGATCCGGGCGCCCGGGTCCGCGGACAGCAGCCGGCGCACGGTCTCGACACCGCCGAGACCGGGCATGCGTACGTCCATCAGAATCAGGTCCGAGCGGTCGGCGCCCCAGCGGCGGAGGACTTCCTCGCCGTTGGCCGCGGTCGTCACGCGCTCGACGCCGGGCACGGTCGCAACCGCCCGGCGGAGCGCCTCTCGGGCAAGCGGGGAGTCGTCGCAGACGAGGACGGATGTCATGGCCGCCCTCCGCAGCTGATGCGCGTCACCTTGAGCCTCCAGGCTGGGTACGTTTCGTCACCTGTGCGGTTGAACGCTCTCGGACATGTGCCCGAGCGCTTGTTCCTTCAACCGCCTCCGCACTCTCAACGACGGTCACTCGAAAGAGTTACGGGTCGGACTTCCGCCTTCAGCACTCTATGTGAGGGGCCGTGCGCAGAGGAGAGCACTGCAGGTGGTGGAGTCCTTCACCCGGAAGCTATGCCCCATTTAGCTGCTTTTCTTCCCTTTTTGCAGTGTCTGTAGCTAGATTCGCAATGAGTCATATTTACATCTACTTACACAGGAGATGTACGGTCGGGATGCACGAACGGATGCCGCATGCGGCTCCGATCCGGCCCCTGACCCTGCTCGGATCCCGCTCGTGCACGACCTGACCTGTATCCACGCAGCACGGTTTCAAGGGGACATGCGCTATGGCAGATTTCTCCCGCCTTCCCGGACCCAACGCCGATTTGTGGGACTGGCAGCTCCTCGCAGCCTGCCGTGGGGTGGACAGTTCGCTCTTCTTCCACCCCGAGGGAGAGCGGGGGGCCGCACGGAGTGCGCGCGAGAACTCGGCGAAAGAGGTCTGCATGAGGTGCCCGGTACGAGCGGAGTGCGCGGCGCACGCGCTGGCGGTGCGGGAGCCGTACGGCGTGTGGGGTGGATTGACTGAGGACGAACGGGAGGAGCTGATGGGGCGTGCGCGACATCGGCTGATCCCGGCGACCAGCGTGGGCGGCACAACGCGTAGCTGACACCCACGCTTGGCAAGATTTCGAAGAAACGTTCCTGCAAGGGATCCGCATCACCCCCGCCGGGCTGCCGGACGGGGGTGGTCGGCTCAGCGGGGTGCGGCCAGGGCCAGCTGATCGAGGGTGGCGGCGACCGCGGGCACCTGAGCCAGGTCCGGCAGCGTGAGGGCGACGATCTCGCGGTGCACGGAGGGCTCCACGGTCACGGTGCGCGCGCCCTTGGGCCGTACGGACTCCATCGCCAGCTCGGGCAGCACCGCCACGCCAAGACCCGCGCCGACCAGGCCGATCACCGCCGGATAGTCGTCGGTGGCGAAGTCGATCCGGGGGGTGAATCCGGCCTCCTCGCAGACCTCGACGAGCTGGCGGCGGCAGCGCGGGCAGCCCGCGATCCAGGGCTCGTCGGCGAGATCGGCGATGGTGACGGCATCGGCGCCCGCGAGCCGGTGCCCCTCCGGGACAAGGCCGACCAGGCGGTCGGTGAGCAGGGGGCGGACGACCAGGTCGTCCCATTCCGCGGTCGTACCCCCGTAGCGGAAGGCGAGCGCCACATCGCAGTCGCCCTCGCGCAGCATCTCCACCGAACGCGGCGGCTCCGCCTCGACGAGCGAGACCCGGGTGCCCGGGTGGGCCGCGCGCAGGGCGGCGAGCGCGGCCGGTACGAGCGTGGAACTGCCGCTGGGGAAGGACACCAGCCGGACCCGGCCCGCCCGCAGGCCCGCGATGGCTGCGATCTCCTCCTCGGCGGCGGTCAGCCCGGCGAGGATGCCGGATGCGTGGCGTACGAGCACTTCACCCGCCTGGGTCAGGCGCATCTCACGGCCCGTACGGACCAGCAGCGGGGTGCCCGCCGAGTTTTCGAGCGCCTTCATCTGCTGGCTGACGGCCGGCTGGGTGCAGCCCAGCCGGCGCGCGGCCGCGGAAAACGATCCGGTGGCGGCCACGGCGCGCAGAACTCTCAGATGACGTGCTTCGATCACCCCCCGAGCATAAGGGAAGCTTGGAGGGGAGCCCAAAATCTGGTTGGCCACTTTGAGAGCGGGGGCTAGCGTGTTGTCCATGAAGCTTCTGACCGTGAATGTGGGCCGGCCGAAGATCGTCGAGTACACCGACACAAAGGGCGGCGCCACCGGCATCGACAAACAGCCGGCGGAAGGGGCCGTTCGGGTGACGGACCCCGGCCCCAAGGGCGAGGGGGCCAGCGGTGTCGCGGGGGACGCGGTCTGCGATCTACGCCACCACGGCGGTACCGACCAGGCTGTGTACGCCTTCGCACGCGAGGATCTCGACTTCTGGGAGCGGGAGTTGGGGCGGCCCATAGGCAACGGCGCCTTCGGGGAGAACCTCACCACGAGCGGGCTCGATGTGAACGGGGCGAAGATCGGCGAGCGCTGGCGGATAGGCGGCGAGCTGGTGCTCGAAGTGACGAGCGGCCGCATTCCGTGTCGTACGTTCGCGAGCTGGCTGGGTGAGAGCGGCTGGGTCAAGCGCTTCACGCGCCAGGGCGCGCCCGGCGCGTATCTGCGGGTCATCGAGCCGGGCGAGATCCGCGCGGGCGACCCGATCGAGATCGTGCACCGGCCGGATCACGAGGTGACGGTCGACATGGTGTTCCGGGCCGAGACCACCGAGCGGACGCTGCTGCCCAGGGTGCTCGCGGCGGGCGACACGCTCCACCCGGAACTGCTCAAGGCGGCACGGGAGTACGTCGCGAAGCAGAGCGCGTAGCGGACATCCCGGGGGCGCGGCGGCCGCGGCGGCCGCGTACGCCGCGCTCACACAGGGGGCACTAACGTGCCGCCTATGACGACTGCACTGATTACGGGAGCGACCGCGGGGATCGGCGCCGCGTTCGCGCGGCGGCTCGCGGCCGAGGGACACAACCTGGTGCTGGTGGCCCGCGACACCAAGCGGCTGCAGGAGCAGGCCACGGAGCTGCACGACCGGCACGGCATCGAGGCGGAGGTGCTGAGCGCCGACCTGTCCCAGGACGCGGGGATCGGAGCGGTCGAGAAGCGGCTGGCCGACCGCAAGAATCCGGTGGATCTGCTGGTCAACAACGCCGGGTTCGGGAACAAGGGACGCTTTCTGGAAGTGTCCATGGCCGATGAGTTGACGATGCTGAAGGTGCACTGCGAGGCGGTGCTGCGGCTCACGTCGGCGGCTGCCGAGTCGATGCGCGAGCGCGGGCGGGGCGGCGTGGTGAATGTGGCGTCGGTGGCTGCTTTCGTGCCACGCGGTACGTACGGCGCCTCGAAGGCGTGGGTCGTGCAGTTCACGCAGGGCGCCGCGCGGGATCTGGCGGGGTCGGGGGTGCGGCTGATGGCGCTGTGCCCCGGTTTCGTGCGCACCGAGTTCCACCAGCGGGCCGGGATGGGCACGGACAACATCCCCGGCTGGATGTGGCTCGACGCGGACAAGCTGGTGTCGGCCGCGCTGGCGGATCTGGCGCGCGGGAAGGCGGTGTCGATTCCGGACCCGCGCTACAAGGCGCTGATGGGTGTGGTGAAGCTGGCGCCGCGCGGGCTGCTCGGCGGGGTCACGTCCAGGACAGGCCGGAAGTACGGTCCGCAGTAGGGCCCACGGCAAGGGTGTTGCGGCTGCCGTCCGGCCAGCGGATGCGGAGGACGGCCCCTGGAGCTGCGTCGGTCCCGGGAGCTGCGTCTCCCTCGTACGTGACCTCGACCTCGGCCAGGGAGTGGACGGGGGCGGGGTCCGGTTCGGCCGTGAGCGATGCGAGCGCGACGAAGAGTGAGCCGTGTGCGCTCTCGCCGGTGATACGGCCTTCGAGGGCCGCGGTACGGGTGCGCGGGGCGAGGGGCGTGGAGCCTGTTTCGTAGGTGCTGTCGGCCGAGTAGCCCAGGACCGGGTGGAGTTGGGCGGTGGGGCCGTCCTCGCCGGTGGCCCAGCCTGTCTGGCGTACGGGTGTGCCTTCGAGTGCTCCGGTCACCAGATGGGCGCGGACTTCGACGCGGCCGTGGGCGAGTGTGGAGGAGACGACCCGGACGCCGGGGTGCGGGATGTGGGCGGAGGTGGCCCAGCCGGGGCCGGATCCGAGCGGTTCCGCCGGGCCGCGCGCGGTGGGGCGGCCGTAGATGAGCAGCGCGAAGTGGTTGTCGGTCAGGTCGTGCCGGGTGGTGGGCCCGGTGCGGGTGGAGTACGCGAAGCGGGAGTATCCGGCGGGGTCTTCGTCGTAGCCGAGGTGGTTGCTGCCGTGGTTGTGGAGGCGGACGACACCGTCGGCCGCGGTGGACTGAATGAGCATGTTCGGCGGGCTGAGGGTGGTGACCGCGTCCTGCCTCTCGGCGGGCAGGGGTTCCTCACGGTCGGTCCAGGCCGGGTGGCCGGGCGGAAGCAGCAGCCCGAGGAAGCCTTTGGAGGCCCAGTACGGGGAGGCGGGACCGGAGTAGGTCTGCAGGACCGGTTCGTACGGGCCGTGCCAGCCGAGACTGAGCAGGCCGCGCTCGCCGGTCGCGCCCCGGTCGAGGAAGTGGCGCAGGGTGCCGGACGCCAGCCGGCGGGTGGCGCCGGGGCTGAGCGGGGTGTGCCCGGTCAGCGCGCCGAGCCAGGGGGCCGCGGCCGCGGCGAACCGGTAGGTGAGGGAGCGGCCGTACGGCATGGGCGCGCCGTCGGTGTCGAAGAGGCGGGTGGCGGCGTCGAGTTGCTCGCGCAGCCGGGCGCCGTGGGTGGCGAGGAGGGCAGCGTCGCCCGCGAGATGGGCGTGCAGTACGGGATAGAAGTGCAGGGCCCACGCGTTGTAGTGATCGAATGCGCGATTGGGTCCGTCGCTGTACCAGCCGTCCCCGAGATACCACTCCTCGATCCGGGCGAGGGAGCGGTCGATCGTGCGCCGGGCGCGGTCGGTCTCGATCCCGGCGTCCTGGAGAAAGCCGGCGACCGTGAGGCCGAAGAGCCACCAGTTGTTGTCGACGGGTGAGGGGCCGAGGGCGGGAAGCAGCCAGTCGACGGCCTGTTGGCGGGTGCGGTCGTCGAGGGTGTCCCAGAGCCAGGGGCGGGTGAGCCGAAGACTCAGGGCGATGGAGGCGGATTCGACGATCGCCTGGCGTACGTCCGCCATGAGTGGCCAGGCGTCGGGGTCGGAGCCGCTCAACTGGCCGGTGGGGACGGGATTTTCGGTGCCTGCGGCCAGACCTTCGGCGTACCGGTCGAGATGGCCGTGGGGGTCGTGCCCGTGCGCGCCCGCGATACGGAAGGCGGCGAGGAGGAACGTACGGGCATAGCCCTCAAGGCCGTCGGAGCGAGGTCCCGATGAACTGGGTCTCGGGCCCGGGAGGTTGATCAGGCCGTGGCGGCGCGACGCGTACGGCCGCACGGCCAGCAGGAGTTCATCGGCTGACACCTCCCAGTGGGCCCGTGTCCAGCCCGTGTACGGGCTCAGTTCACGGTTCTCGGGCGGCCTCGGCATGATGCTCCCCAGGAGGCGGACGACGGCATCGCCGGAATCATGGACTGGCACCGATCGAACGTCAACGGATCTAGAGCGAATGATCGAAACTCCCGTCGTTCGATCAAACTGCACTAGGATCTGTGCCAGCCGAGCCACCACACTGCGAGGGGGACTGCCGCCGTGCGCGAGAGTGCTGCTGAACGTCACGAGAGACTGCTTGAGCTGGTGCGGGAGCGCGGCAGCGCGCGCGTCTCGGACCTCGCGTCCCAGCTCGGGGTCTCCCCCGTCACGGTGCGCCGGGACGTGGAGGCGCTGGCCGGGCAGGGGCGGCTGGACCGGGTGCACGGTTCGGTCTCCTGGCCCGAGCGGCGTACGGCCGGGGGCCCGGCCACGGCCGGGAGCCCGGCGGGCGGCGGCCCCGTACTGGGACTGCTCGCGCCCTCCGCGACGTACTACTTCGCCGAGGTGATCCGCGGGGCGCACGAAGCCGCGGCCCTCGCCGGGGCCCGGCTGATCCTGCGGATCTCGGACTACCGCCCCGAGGACGACCGCGCCCGGACCGAAGGGCTGCTCACGGCCGGAGCCGAGGGGCTGCTGATCGCGCCCGGCTGGCGCGGGCCGGGGGACGCGGCCGAACACGGCGAGTGGATCACCGAACTGCCCGTGCCCGCCGTGCTGCTGGAGCGCCGCGCGGTCCCCGGCAGCGCCCTGGACGGCCTGGACCGGGTGGCGTCCGACCACCGGCACGGGGTGGTGCTCGCCGTACGGCATCTGGTGAACCTCGGGCACGGGGCGCCGGTGCTGGTGGCGCGCGCCGACAGCCCGACCGCGCTAGCGGTGCGCTCCGGGTACACGGAGGCGCTGGGCGCGCTGGGGCTGCGAGCACCCCGCGAGGTCATCGACTCGGTGCCGGCCGACCAGCAGCCCGAGGAGTTCGAGGCCGCGGTGCGGGCGCTGCACTCCGCGGTGGCCTCGGGGAAGGCGACCGCGGCCCTGGTGCACAACGACGTGGACGCGATCCAGATGGTCCAGCGCCTGGCCGAACTGGGTGTGCGGGTGCCCCAGGACCTGGCCCTGATCGCGTACGACGACGAGGTGGCCGCGCTCGCCGACACCCCGCTGACCGCGGTCGCCCCGCCCAAGCACGAGGTGGGCAGCCAGGCGGCACGGTTGCTGGTGGAGCGGCTGACCGGTGCGAAGGATGCGGACGAGCCGCGGCGGCATCTTTCGCTGCTGCCGAGGCTGCGGGTGCGCGCGTCCTGCGGTGCCGTCGAGCGATGACCACCGCCACTGGGGCCCGAGAATGAACATTGCCTGGTCTTTTTTCGATCAATCAATCTTTCGCTCTTGACTTCGGTCAGAACTGGCCCAAGGATCGCGGCCAACGTCAATGTCGCCGCGTTCTCAGGAGCTGTGCCGTGAGCCGTAGTTGGACCAGCTGGACCAGGAAGTCCCCTGCCATAGTCGGCGCCGCCGCCCTCGCCGTACTCACGGCCTGTGGCGGCAGCGGCGACGACTCCGCGGCCTCCGGGGCCGACGGCAAGCCCGTGACCATCACCTTCTGGGGATGGACCAAGGGTTCCAAGGAAGTCGTGGACGCCTTCAACGCGTCGCACAAGAACATCCGGGTGAAGTTCGAGGAGATCCCCTCCGGCAACGCCGGCGGCTACGCCAAGATCTCCAACGCCGTGAAGGCGGGCAACGCCCCCGACCTGGTCTCCATCGAGTACCCCTCGCTCCCCGAATTCGTCAGCTCGGGCTCGCTCCAGGACATCAGCAAGTACGTCACCGACGACATCAAGAGCAAGATGCTGCCGCAGGCGGTGGAGCTGACCACCCTCGGCGGCAAGAACTGGGCGCTCCCCTTCGACGCCGCTCCCCAGGCCTTCTACTACCGCAAGGACCTCTTCACCAAGTACGGCGTCACCGTGCCGAAGACCTGGGACGAGTTCCGCGCGGCCGCCGCCAAGGTCAAGAAGGCCGATGCCAAGGCCCGTATCGCCACCTTCTTCCCCGACGACCCGACCTCGTTCGAGGCGATGGCCTGGCAGGCCGGCGCCCAGTGGTTCAAGGCCGAGGACGAGACGTGGAAGGTCAGCACCGCCGACGCCGCCACCAACAAGGTCGCCGGCTACTGGCAGGGCCTGCTCGACGACGATCTGATCCGCAACGCACCCTCCTTCACGCCCGAGTGGACCAACTCCCTCAAGAGCGGCGGCACCATCGGCTACCTCGGCGCCTCCTGGGGCGCGGGCGTCCTCAAGGGCACCCTGCCCGAGCAGAGCGGCAAGTGGGCCGTCGCCCGATGCCGTCCTGGGACGGTAAGCCCGCCAGCGGCATGCTCGGCGGCTCGACCTACGCCGTGACCAAGGGCAGCAAGAAGACCGAGGCCGCGGTGGAGTTCGCCACCTGGATGGCCACCACCGAGGACGGCATCACGGCGCGCATCGCCTCCGGTACCTCAAGCGCCTTCCCGGCCACCTACGAACTGCGCCCGGCCGCCAAGAAGGCCTTCGACGCGAGCTACTACGGCGGCTCTCCCGGCTCACCTCGTACAGCGACGGGATCTACTTCCGCTGGTACCTCAACAGCCTTCTCTACGCGGGCTGCGGCGCGCTCGTCTGCGCGCTGATCAGCGTCGCCGCGGGCTACGCCTTCGACAAGTACGAATTCCGGGGCAAGGAGAAGCTCTTCGGCCTGGTCCTGGTGGGGGTGCTGGTGCCGACCACCGCGCTCGCGCTTCCCATGTATCTGCTCGCCAGCAAGACCGGCATCGCCAACACCTACTGGGCCGTCTTCATCCCCGTACTCGTCAACCCCTTCGGCGTCTATCTCGCGCGCGTCTTCAGCGCGGGCTATATACCGAACGAGGCGCTGGAGGCGGCCCGCATCGACGGGGCCGGCGAGCTGCGCACTTTCTGGTCCATCGGACTGCGCATGGTCATGCCGGGTTTTGTCACCGTTTTCCTCTTCCAGTTCACGACAATCTGGAACAATTTCTTTCTCCCTCTCGTGATGCTCTCGGACCAGAAGCTCTTCCCGCTGAGCCTCGGTCTGTACGCGTGGAACAGCAACACCCACGCCGAGCCCGACTTCTATCCGCTCGTCGTCACCGGCTCCCTTCTCGCCGTCATCCCCCTGATCGTCGCCTTCGTCTCCCTGCAACGGCACTGGAAGGCAGGCCTGACCGCCGGCAGCGTCAAGTGACCTCCGCCGGCCGCGCGCCCAGTGACCTCAAGCGACATACGAGGAGCTCGAGTTCCACCATGCACCACGCCACTGACAATCGCCCTGCCGTCCTGCTCGCCATGGGCCCCGGCATCGCCGAGCGCCTGTTCGCCGACCGCCACCGCGACCGCCTCGCCACGCTCGCCCGCACCGATCCGCGTCTGATCGCCCACGACCTGGCCGCCGCCACGCCCGCCGTAGCCGCCGCCCTTGCCGAGGCCGACGTCCTGTTCACCTGCTGGGGCGCCACCCCGCTCACCGCCGAAATCCTCGACAGGGCACCCCGCCTGCGCGCGGTCGTGCACGCCGCCGGCTCCGTCAAGCACCACATCACCGACGCCTGCTGGGAGCGGGGCATCGCGGTGACCTCGGCCGCAGCCGCCAACGCCCTGCCCGTGGCCGAGTACACGCTCGCCGCGATCCTCTTCGCGGGCAAACATGTCCTGCGCTCGGCACAGCGCTACGAGAAGCTGCGCACCGACTACGACTGGCGGCGTGAACTCGCCGGCGCGGGCAACTACCGCCGCACCGTCGGTATTGTCGGAGCATCCCGGATCGGCCGTCGCGTCATCGAGCTGCTGCGTCCCTTCGACGTGGACGTCCTGCTCTACGACCCGTATGTCAGCGCCGCAGAGGCGGCTGGACTGGGCGTCGTTCCCGCCGAGCTCGACGAGCTCTGCGGCCGCAGCGGCATCGTCACGGTCCATGCCCCGCAGCTCCCGGCCACCCGCCATATGCTCGACGCGCGCCGGCTCGCGCTGATGCCGGACGGGACGACCGTGATCAACACCGCGCGCGGCTCCCTGATCGACGAGACGGCGCTGCTGGCGGAGCTCGTATCGGGCCGACTTCATGCCGTACTTGACGTCACCGACCCCGAAGTCCCGCCCGCCGACTCGCCGTTGTACACCCTGCCGAACGTCCTGCTGACCCCGCACATCGCAGGCTCACTGGGCAATGAACTGCATCGCCTCACGGATCTGTCCCTCGACGAACTGGAGAGGTTCGCGGCCGGACTGCCTTTCGCGGACCCCGTGCATTCGGCAGCCCTGAATCACTCCGCCTGAGCCCGCATATTTCTCAAATCTCACTAAACTGGACGTATCCCCACCTAGGCCGTGGAATCGGGAGACGCCATGAAATTCGTACAAATAATCGACTGTAAGACCGAGCGGTTCGACGAGATGGACCGGCTCATGGACAAGTGGGTCGAACAGACCAAGGGCAGGCGGACTGCCACCCACAGCCTCATCGGCAAGGACCGCACCGATGGGTCCCACCTCGTCGAGATCGTCGAATTTCCTTCGTACGAAGAAGCGATGGCGAACTCCAAGCTTCCGGAGACCGACCGGATCTTCCAGGAGATGGTGGCGCTCTGCGACGGCATGCCCACCTTCACCGACCTCGATGTGGTCCGCGACGAGCAGTTGAACCAGGCAACTTCCCGCCGGTTCTTCCACGAGGTCGCCGTCGGGGGCAACCTCGACGCCATCGACGAGCTGTTCGCGGCCGACTACGCCGACCACGACATCGCCAAGGAAGAGGAGACCGTGGTCGGGTCCGACGGCATCCGCCGCGATGTCACCGGCTGGCGGGCCGCCTTCGACTTCACCTTCGACCTCGACCGGCAGATCTGCGAGGGCGACGACGTCGTGACCCTGTGGACCTGGACCGGCACCCACAAGGGCGAGTTCATGGGCATCGCGCCCACGGGCAGGCAGTGCACGATGACCGGCACCACGATCTTCCGGTTCAAGAACGACAAGATCCAGGAAGGCTGGTGGCACGAGGACCTTATGGGCCTGATGCGCCAGCTCGGCGCCGTCGGCTGAGGACCACCCGGCCCAAACGGAAAGGCCCCTGCTTCCCGCCAGTGGCGGGAAACGGGGGCCTTCACACGTCGTACGAATCAGACGTCAGACTTCAGAGGTCAGTGGCTGTGGCCGTGGCCGTGACCCGCGTCGGCCTCCTCCTCGGCCGGCTTCTCGACGACCAGGGTCTCGGTCGTGAGCAGCAGCGAGGCGATGGACGCGGCGTTCTCCAGCGCGGAGCGCGTGACCTTGACCGGGTCGATGACGCCGGCCTTCACCAGGTCGCCGTACTCGCCGGTCGCGGCGTTGAAGCCCTGGCCCGCCTCGAGCTCCGCCACCTTGGCGGTGATGACGTAGCCCTCAAGGCCGGCGTTCTCGGCGATCCAGCGCAGCGGCTCGACGACGGCGCGGCGGACGACCGCGACACCGGTGGCCTCGTCGCCGTCCTTGCCCAGGCCGCCCTCGAGCACCTTGGAGGCGTGGACGAGCGCGGAGCCACCACCGGAGACGATGCCCTCCTCGACCGCGGCGCGGGTCGCGGAGATGGCGTCCTCGAGACGGTGCTTCTTCTCCTTCAGCTCCACCTCGGTGGCGGCGCCGACCTTGATCACGCACACGCCGCCGGCCAGCTTCGCGAGGCGCTCCTGGAGCTTCTCGCGGTCCCAGTCGGAGTCCGTGGACTCGATCTCGGCCTTGATCTGGTTGATACGGCCGACGACGTCCTCGTGCTTGCCGCCACCCTCGACGATGGTGGTGTCGTCCTTGGAGACGGTCACGCGGCGGGCGCTGCCCAGCACGTCAAGACCGGCCTGGTCGAGCTTGAGGCCGACCTCCTCGGCGATGACGGTGGCACCGGTGAGGGTGGCCATGTCCTGAAGCATCGCCTTGCGGCGGTCACCGAAGCCGGGGGCCTTGACGGCCACGGCGTTGAAGGTGCCACGGATCTTGTTCACGACCAGGGTGGAGAGGGCCTCGCCCTCGACGTCCTCGGCGATGATCAGGAGCGGCTTGGAGCCACCGGCTTGGATGACCTTCTCGAGGAGGGGCAGCAGGTCCTGGATCGAGGAGATCTTGCCCTGGTTGATCAGGATGTACGGGTCGTCGAGGACGGCCTCCATACGCTCCTGGTCGCTCACCATGTAGGGGGACAGGTAGCCCTTGTCGAAGGCCATGCCCTCGGTGAAGTCGAGCTCCAGGCCGAAGGCGTTGGACTCCTCGACGGTGATGACACCGTCCTTGCCGACCTTGTCCATCGCCTCGGCGATGAGCTGGCCGACCTGCTGGTCCTGCGCGGAGAGCGCGGCGACAGCGGCGATGTCGGCCTTGTCCTCGATCGGGCGGGCGGTCGCGAGCAGCTCGTCGGAGACGGCCTTGACCGCGGCGTCGATGCCCTTCTTCAGGGCGGCGGGGGAGGCACCGGCGGCGACGTTGCGCAGGCCCTCGCGGACCAGCGCCTGGGCCAGCACGGTGGCGGTGGTGGTGCCGTCACCAGCGATGTCGTTGGTCTTGGTCGCCACCTCCTTCACCAGCTGGGCGCCCAGGTTCTCGTACGGGTCGTCGAGCTCGACCTCGCGGGCGATGGTGACACCGTCGTTGGTGATGGTGGGGGCGCCGAACTTCTTGTCGATGACGACGTTGCGGCCGCGGGGGCCGATCGTCACCTTGACCGTGTCGGCAAGCTTGTTGACGCCGCGCTCGAGGGCGCGACGGGCGTCCTCGTCGAACTTCAGGATCTTCGCCATGGGAGCTTCTCTGTCCTCTCAAACGAACTGCGCCCCTGACCACCCGGCTACATCAGTGCGGGGGCCAGGGGCGCAGATCAAAAACGTGGGTGAATTACTTCTCGACGATCGCGAGCACGTCGCGAGCCGAGAGGACGAGGTACTCCTCGCCGTTGTACTTCACCTCGGTGCCGCCGTACTTGCTGTACAGCACGACGTCGCCGGTCTTGACGTCGAGCGGAAGACGCTCGCCGTTCTCGAAGCGGCCCGGGCCCACGGCAAGGACGACGCCCTCCTGGGGCTTCTCCTTCGCGGTGTCCGGGATGACCAGGCCAGAGGCCGTGGTCTGCTCGGCGTCGAGCGGCTGGACCACAATGCGGTCCTCGAGCGGCTTGATGGCAACCTTGGAGCTGGCGGTCGTCACGATCCGACCTCCCCCTTCGGAGATCTCACGGGGTTAACTGTCTGGGGTGGCGACCAGGTGGATCCGTCGTCGCGGGTGCCGGACCTGCCCGTCGCTGTGTTGGCACTCTCCAGTGGGGAGTGCCAGACCCGAGACTATGACTGCGATTAGCACTCGGTCAAGCGGAGTGCCAATTCACCGGCGCGCGGCGGTTCGGTCTCGGTACGGACAACTGCCTTGATCCCGGTACGGCAACGTCCTCCCGACCGCGAGGGTTCCGTACGACCGTATGTCCGACCCCACGCCTGGCAGGCAGCGCGAGCTCAGACGTAGTCCTCCAGGCGCCCCACCGCGTACCCCTGCTCCTGGATACGGCGCAGCAGCGGCGCCGTCGCGCTCGCGTCCGCGCGGACGATGTCGCCGGGCCGCAGCCGTTCGCCCTGCGCGTAGTCGCGGAACTCCCGGCCGAGCACCACCGCGCGGATCCCGCAGTCGGCCGCCGCCCGCAGCGTGTCCGCGTTGTACGCGCCGTGCGGCGGGTGGAACAGGCGGCTCAGGCGCTGCCCGCAGATCTCGGCGTGCTGTCTCTCGTACGAGAGCGTGGGCAAATTGGGCCGCCCTTCCGCGCGGAACAGGCTGACGGACAGCTTCAGTTCGCCGGTCATCCTCACAAACCGCGGATCGCGCGCCGCGCCCTCGTCGAAGGCGAGGAACACGACCTTGTCGCGGGTGGGCACGCGGTCCACGACATACGCCGCCGAGAGCCGGTGAGCGGGCGGCTCGGGCGCGTGGGCGAGCGGCCCGGCCAGCCCCCACCGCTTGTGCACCGCGGATCCTGGCGCACCCGCGCCGGGGGTGACCTGCCGGGCGGCCTTGCGCCCGAGGCGCTCGATCGGGTCGACCGACTGGGCGCACCCCGCGGCGAGAAGCGCACCGGCCGCCAGCAGTCCGGCCAGCAGCCGGTGCGCCTGCCTCATACGTAGTCCTCCAGCTTTGCCACGGCGTAGCCCTTGTCGGTGACCGTCTTCATCACCCGCCGGATCATGTCGGGCATGGTGCCCTTCCAGTCCTCGCGGCCACGGAAGTGGGTGAGGATGATGTCGCCGGGGTGCAGATCCCGGTCCCACTCCCGCCACTCCATGTGATCGGGAAACGCCTCGGCGGCCCACAGGGGCACGGCCTTGATTCCGCACGACCGGGCGATGCGAAGCGTGTCCCCGTTGTAGTTGCCGTACGGCGGGCGGAAGAGCCGGGGCCTCTTTCCGAACCGCTTCTCCAGCTTGGTCTGCTGGTCGCAGATCTCGTGCTTCTGCTGGGCGTACGAAAGACCCGGCATGTAGCGGTGGTTGAGGGTGTGGTTGTGCAGCGAGACGCCGAGGTCCTGCATCTGCTTGAAGTAGCCGTAGTTGTCGCTGATCAGGTAGTCGCTGAGGAAGGCGCTGTACGGGATCCGAAGATCGCTCATCATGCGCAGAAGGGCGGGGTCCTTCTGCGCGCCGTCATCGATCGTCAGGAAGACAATCTTCTCTTTCACCGGCACGGTCGTGAAGACCGGTGGCAAGGACTCGCCGCCGTCGACCTCGAAGCCCTTGCGGGTGGTGATCTTCGGCTTGACGGCGGGCGGCTGAGGGGCTGCGAGCGGGGTCTTGGCCAGGCCCCACTTCTTGGCGGCGACGGCCCGTGCGGCCTGGGCGCGCTTGACCTTCTGCACATACGCGGAGAGCGCGCCGGCCGGGCCGGCCTGCTGCTTCGCCTGTTGGCCGGGGGCGGGCCTCGAGCCGCCGGGGGCGTCCGAGGATTCGGCCGCACAGCCGGAGCCGATGGCGGCGACCAGGAGCACAGCCAGGACCATCCGGCCCCGCTTTGCGTGTCTATTCTCGTTTTGTCGCACTAGCTGCATGGCGCTGGATCTTGTCAGCACGAATCCGTACCGCCCGGCCGACACCGCCACCGCGGGCGAACCATCCCCCACCTGGCCCACAATGGGCCGGGTGAACGACCTCGATCCCCTCGCCTCCTTCGCCGCACTGCTCACCGAGGAGGGGCGGACGCTGCTCGACTCCCTGGTTGCCTACGACCCGGCGAAGGAGCTGGCCACGGCCACCCGACTGCGCCGCGAGCACCCGGCGGAACTGGTCTCGGCGGCCCTCGGACAGGCCCGGCTGCGACAGCGGGCAGTCGCGAAATTCGGGCCCGAGGACGCACGGCGGATGTTCTTCACACCGCACGGCGTCGAGCAGGCGACCCGCCGCTCCGTCGCCACGTACCGCGCCGGGCGCTTCGCCGCTCTTGGCGTGAGCAGCGTGGCGGACCTGTGCAGCGGCATCGGCGGCGACGCGATCGCGCTCGCCAGGGAGGGCATCTCGGTGCTGGCGGTGGACCGGGACCCGCTGACGGCAGAGGTCGTACGGGCGAACGCCGCGGCGCTGGGGCTGTCCGAGCTGATCGAAGTCCGGTGCGCGGACGTCACGGAGATCGACACGACCGGGTACGACGCCGTGTTCGTGGACCCGGCCCGACGGGGCGGGCGCGGCCGCATCTTCGACCCCGAGGCGTACTCCCCGCCCCTGTCCTGGGCGATCGGCGCGGCCCGCACCCGCCCGCACTCAGCGCTCAAGATCGCCCCCGGCATCCCGCACGAGGCGATCCCCGAGGACGCCGAGGCGGAGTGGGTCTCGGACGGCGGCGACGTGAAGGAAGCGGTGCTCTGGTTCGGCACACGCCCGTCCACGATCGGCGCGACCCTCCTGCCGGGCCCGCACTCCCTCACCGGCCGCGGCCTGCCGGACCCGGAGGTCAGGAAGGTCGGCCGCTATCTGTACGAGCCGGACGGCGCCGTCATCCGCGCGCATCTGGTCGCCGAGGCCGCCCAGCAGCTGAACGGCGGACTGATCGACGAGACGATCGCGTACATCACGGCGGACGAGCTCCGCCCGACGCCGTACGCGACCGCGTACGAGATCACCGATGAACTCCCCTTCAATCTGAAGAAGTTGAAGGCACTGCTGCGAGAACGCGAAGTCGGCGTACTGACGGTGAAGAAGCGCGGCTCGGCGGTGGAACCGGAGGAGCTGCGGCGCAAGGTGAAGCCGCAGGGGCCGAATGCGGCGACGGTGTTCCTGACGAGGGTGGCGGGGGCACCGACGATGCTGGTGGGGCGGCCTGCGTAAGGGGCTGCAGCCTCGCGGGCGCGACTGCCGGCAGGTCGACTACGCCGCGGATGACGGCAACAGCCGCACCGCCCACCGGTAGTGGCTCACCGCCTTCGTGATGCCGAGCAGGCCCGTCAGCCACAGGATCAGGCCCAGCCCCATCATCACCGCGACCTGGGTGTAGGTCTCACGGCCGGGCTGCGCGTCCGCCGGGGTCACGATGGACAGCCACAGGCCCAGTGCGCACAGCAGGAACGACGGTACGAACCAGCACAGGCTCAGGCCCGGCGCGCGGAAGCGGGCGTCGGTTCTCGGGTCGCTGTCGAGGGACGACCACTGGAGGAGCCGTGCGCGTACGGTCTTGTCGCGGCGCATACCCAGGCCGACCACGATCCCGGTCGGCAGCAGGAACCCGGCACCCATGCACGCAAGAATCACTCCGAACATGGCGCTCACTACGTCGGGTTGTTCTTCGAAGATCTTCAACGCCCCGCCGACCAGACCCCATCCCACCGCGAAGCCCGCCGCCGTCAGCCACAGCAGCACCAGTCGCGACGCCCCCATGCTCAGGCGGCTCAACTCGTCCATCGCCCTGGCCCGGTCGGCGAGCAGCGACTCACGGTCGGGCCAGGCCCGTATCGGTTCGGGCGGCGGAGGCGGCGGGAGCGTGGGGCTGGGCATGCGGGTCCTTCACGGTGCAGGGGCGTCAACTCCCCGACCGTATCGGAGCGATGATCACCAGGGGTCAGCCGGATCGGCCGGATCGGCCCGACTCCTGAGCCCGCTTCAGCAGTAGTTCCCTCTCCCGCTCGTTGCGCGTCAGCGACGCCGCACGCTCGAACTCCGCCCGCGCCTCCGCCCCGCGCCCCAGCCGCGCCAGCAGATCGCCGCGCACGCTCGGCAGCAGGTGGTACTCCTTCAGCGCCGGTTCCGCCGCCAGTGCATCCACCAGGGCCAGGCCCGCCTCCGGTCCTTCCGCCATCGAGATCGCGACCGCGCGGTTCAGGTCGACGACCGGGGACGGTGTGAGCACCGCGAGACGGCCGTACAGGGTGGCGATGGCCGACCAGTCCGTCTCTTCGTAGCGCACGGCCTGGGCGTGGCAGGCGGCGATCGCCGCCTGGAGGGCGTACGGGCCGGGGGCGCCGCCCCCGCTCGTCGCGTTCGCGCGTCCGAGCGCCGCGAAGCCGCGCCGGATCAGCATCTGGTTCCAGCGCGTCGGGTTCTGGTCGGCGAGCAGCACCGGCGCGCCGTCGGGAGTGGTCCTGGCCGCCGTGCGCGAGGCCTGGATCTCCAACAGCGCGACCAGACCGTGGACTTCGGGCTCCTTCGGCATCAGGCCCGCCAGCACCCGGCCGAGCCGCAGCGCGTCCTCGCACAGCGCGGGGCGCACCCAGTCGTCGCCGGCGGTCGCGGCGTAGCCCTCGTTGAAGACGAGGTAGATGACTTCGAGCACCGACGACAGGCGTGCGGCACGCTCGGGGCCGTACGGCACCTCGAAGGGGACGCCCGCCTTGGCGAGGGTGCGCTTGGCGCGGACGATGCGCTGGGCCACCGTCGGCTCCGCGGCCAGGAAGGCCCTGGCGATCTCCTCGGTCGTCAGACCGCCCAGCAGCCGCAGCGTGAGCGCGATCCGTGCCTCGGTGCTGAGCACCGGATGGCAGGCGGTGAACATCAGCCGCAGCAGGTCGTCGTCGATGTCGTCGGCGTCGGACGGCTCGGGCGGCGGCTGTACGTCCTCCAGGTCCCGCCCGACCTCGGCCAGCTTGCGGGCGTACGTCTCCTTACGGCGTACAAGATCGATCGCCCGGTGTTTGGCCGTGGCCATGAGCCAGGCTCCCGGCTTCTCCGGGACACCCGACTCCGGCCACTGCTCCAGCGCGGCGACCAGAGCGTCCTGCGCGAGCTCCTCGGCGATGCCCACGTCCCGCACGATGCGGGTGACACCGGCGATGATCCGCGCCGACTCGATCCTGAATACCGCCTCAACCGCGCTTGCTGCCGTCACGGCCACCCATCAGAGCAGCCGCGGGGATGGCGGGCAAGCAGCGACGGGCCGCTCGACAGGTGTCCGGCGGATCAGGCAGCCCGGCATGATCCGCCGGACACCCTCAGCCCTCGGCGATCTCGCGAACCTCGGAGGTGACGGTCCAGTGCTCCTCGTGAACCTGCAGGAAGCGCTTGGTCCACTCGAGGACCTCGGCCTTGTCCTTGGCCTGGAGGATGGCGTAGCCGCCGACGACTTCCTTGCTCTCGGTGAAGGGCCCGTCGGTGACGGTCAGCTTCCCGTCGGACCAGGTCACCCGGGTGCCCTCGGAGGTCGGGGTGAGCCCGGCCGTGTCCAGCAGGACTCCGGCCTTGGTCATCTCCTCGATCAGCGCGCCCATGCGCTGCATGAGCTCGGGGCTGGGGCCCTCCGCCGGGGCGTTCTGCTCGTCGATACGGACCATCGTCAGGTAGCGCGGCATGGTGACTCCTCGGGTCGGAAGGCCGGGCTCTTCCCCGCCTCTCACCCCTATGTCGAAAGGGAGACGGCCGGATCGACAGCCTCCCGGGAATTCTTCCGAGAAACTTTCCGGGCGGCCACCGCTACGGTCCGGTACGGGCCCGGCAGCGCAGCGCTACGGCTGAGTCTCCACCGATTCGAAGCGCCAGCGGTGGACCGCCCTCGTGATCAAGTCCGGCGCGGGCTCCGGCAGTTCCGGCAGTTCCGCGGCCACGTCGTCCGCGTCCCACCAGGTGATCACCAGCACCCGGTCCCCCGGGGCCCGGAACGTCTCCCGGCGCAGCGGCTCGCGTGCCAGCTCCTGCGCCCGCGCCCACTCCAGCAGTTCACCACCCCGGCCCTGGACGGCCCGGGCCTCCCACATCAGGGCGACGGTCACTTGTACAGGTTCTCCTTGCTGACCTCGTGCACATGGTCGTGGCTGTGACCGGGCACGTGCGGGTCCGTCACCGGCAGCGAGGAGTCCGCCGACAGTTCCAGATCCGAGGCCGGCCTGCCCCGCGCCACCATCTCCGCGCCCAGCGCCGCGACCATCGCGCCGTTGTCCGTGCACAGCTTCGGCCGCGGCACCCGCAGCCGGATCCCGGCCCGCCCGCACCGCTCCTCGGCGAGCGCCCGCAGCCGCGAGTTCGCGGCCACTCCCCCGCCGATCATCAGGTGGTCCACGCCCTCGTCCTGACAGGCGCGTACGGCCTTGCGGGTCAGCACGTCGACGACCGCCTCCTGGAAGGACGCCGCCACATCGCGTACGGGCACCTCCTCGCCCGCGGCCCGCTTGGCCTCGATCCAGCGGGCGACGGAGGTCTTGAGTCCCGAGAAGGAGAAGTTGTACGCCGCGTCGCGCGAGCCGGTGAGTCCGCGCGGGAACGCGATCGCCGCCGGGTCGCCCTCCTTCGCGAGACGGTCGATCACAGGTCCGCCGGGGAAGCCGAGGTCGAGCACCCGCGCGATCTTGTCGAAGGCCTCGCCCGCGGCGTCGTCGATCGTCGCGCCGAGCGGCCGTACGTCCGACGTGATGTCGGGCGCGAGCAGCAGGGACGAATGGCCACCGCTCACCAGCAGCGCCATCGTCGGCTCGGGCAGCGGCCCGTGCTCCAGCTGGTCGACGCAGATGTGCGAGGCCAGGTGGTTCACGCCGTAGAGCGGCTTGTTCAGCGCGTACGCGTACGCCTTCGCCGCCGATACGCCGACCAGCAGCGCACCCGCGAGCCCCGGCCCTGCCGTCACCGCGATGCCGTCGAGGTCGCGCGCCGAGACGCCGGCCTCCTTCAGGGCGCGCTCGATGGTCGGCACCATCGCCTCCAGATGCGCGCGCGAAGCGATCTCGGGCACCACGCCGCCGAAGCGGGCGTGCGTGTCCACGCTGGAGGCGACGGCGTCCGCGAGCAGGGTCGTGCCGCGGACGATGCCGACGCCGGTCTCGTCGCAGGAGGTCTCGATGCCCAGTACGAGCGGTTCGTCAGCCATCTGTTAAGTCTCTGTTCCTTGTACGTGGAGCCGCATGACGAGGGCGTCGACATTGCCCGGCTGGTAGTAGCCGCGGCGGAATCCGATGGGCTCGAAGCCGAAGCGTTCGTACAGCTTCTGGGCCCTGGTGTTGTCCACGCGCACTTCGAGGAGCACCTCGTCGCACTCGAAGGCGGTGGCGTGCTGCAGGAGATCGGTCAGGAGCCGGGCCCCGAGCCCGGTGCCCCACTGGTCGCGGGCGACGGCAATGGTCTGTACGTCACCGAGGCCGCCCGCCGCAGCGAGGCCCGCGTAACCGACGATCTTCCCCTCCGCCTCGGCCACCACATAGCGGCGGGTGGCCTGCGGGCCACGCGCATGGGCGAGCTCGGACCAGAACATCCCGGCCGACCAGGCGTCCTCCGGGAAGAGCACATGCTCCAGCGCGAGCACCGGCTCCAGGTCCCACCAGCGCATCTCACGCAGCACAGCGGTGACGGTGACGGTCACTGGGGTGTGACCACCTTGTAGTTCTTCGGCACCTGGGCGTCGGGCCTGCGCAGATACAGCGGCAGCGGCGGCAGGAACTCTTCACCGGCGGCCAGCTTCTCGGCGGCCAGCGAGGCCAGCGCCCCAGCCGAGACATGCTCCGGCTCCCGGGCGTCCGGGAAGGTCTCCGGGTAGATGAGCGCACCGGCGCCGACGGCGGGCAGGCCCGCGACCTGCTCGGCGATGTCGGCGGGCCGGTCGACGGACGGCTCGCCAACGCGGCCGCGCGCGGACTCGTACCGCGCCCAGTACACCTCTTTGCGGCGCGCGTCCGTCGCCACCACGAACGGCTCCTCCAGACCGGAGGCGTACGCGAGCCCGTCCAGCGTGCACAGCCCGTACACCGGCACCCCCAGCGCCGAGCCGAAGGTCGTGGCCGTCACCAGACCGACCCGCAGTCCGGTGTACGGACCGGGGCCGACCCCGGCCACCACGGCGGTGACGGCGTCGAGTTTCACCCCGGCCTCGGCGAGGACGCGGTCGACGGCGGGCAGCAGCAGCTCCCCGTGGCGTCTCGCGTCGACGCGAGAGGACTCGGCGACGACGGAGGTGCCGTCGTGGAGAGCGGCGGTGACGGCGGGCGTAGCGGTATCAACGGCAAGCAGGAGCACGCAAACAGCCTACGGCTCCGGCGGCCGGGGCACGGTGCCCCGTAGGAGCATGCGGCTGCTGCTACCGTCACCACGGATACGTACATCAGAAAGGTGGGCACGGTGGCACGGAGCAGCTCGGGTCTCGTGGCCGGGCTCACGGCGGCGGCTCTCGCCGTCGTCGCATTCCTCGCCTACCAGGCGTCGGCGAGCGCCCCCGATCAGCTCGGCAGGCCGGCGAGCCACAGTACGGTCCCCTCGTCGCAGGCTTCGGGCGGCCCCGGCCAGAAGCCCAAGAACCCGCTGGCGCTGCCCGCGAGATCGGGCAAGGGCGTGCGCGTGGTGTACGGGCTCGGCGAGCGGCGCGTATGGCTCGTGGGCCAGAACGGCAAGCCGGAGCGGACGTTCGAGGTCATGCCGTCTACGGTCGGTCCGGCGCCCGGTGCGTACACCGTCACCTCGCGCTCCGGGACCGTACCCGGCTCGGACGGGGTGCGGATCGAGCATGTGGTGCGGTTCGCGAGCGTCGACGATGTGGCGATCGGTTTCAGCGCCGCGGTGAACGGGTCGATGGCCAGCCCCGACCCGGAGATGAAGACCGGCGGCGTACGGATGAAGCGGGCGGACGGCGACGCGATGTGGAAGTTCGCGACGATCGGCTCGAAGGTCGTCGTCGTCCCGTAAGTCCTCGTCCTCGTCCCGTCCGGTGAGCCGAACCGTAAGCCGGTGTCCCTAACCCGAACGGACTACGCCGCGTCGCGGCGCGGTTCACGCTCCCCGGCGAGGCGCTCGTCGCGGGGCGGGGTGGAGACCGCGCTCGCCGCGGCACACGACGCCAGCAGATCACGCATCGACAGGCCCGACGGTGACACGGGCGCCGACGGCGCCGACTGCTGCTGCCGCGGCTGGGACTCGCGCTCGGATGCCGACATGGATGCCTCCTGGGGCTCCGGGGGCAGGCGTGGTTAGGTAGACCTAACCAGCTCTCACTACCATGTGACCACGCCCGGCACGGCCCGCGCAACATTTTGCCGACGTCTTGTCGGAACGACCAACCCTCAGTGCCCCGGCGTGGCGCTCAGCTGGCCAGCAGCGCCAGATCGACCGGGGCCCAGCGCGGGCCGAAGCCCGTCAGGGTGACCTCGCGCCGCTCGTCCTCCGTATCACCGACGACCCGGTGGATCAGCACATGCAGGCGGTCCTCCGAGAGGTCCTCGACCTTGCCGTCGCCCCACTCCACGACCACCACCGACTCGGGCAACGAGACATCGAGATCGAGGTCCTCCATCTCGTCGAGACCGCCGCCCAGGCGGTATGCGTCCACATGGACCAGGGCCGGGCCGCCGGTCAGCGAGGGGTGGACGCGGGCGATGACGAAGGTCGGGGATGTGACGGCGCCGCGGACCCCGAGGCCTTCGCCGAGGCCCCGGGTCAGCGTCGTCTTGCCCGCGCCGAGCTCGCCGGTGAGCATCACCAGGTCACCGGGGCGCAGCAGTTTCGCGATGCTGCGCCCCAACTCCTGCATCTGCTCGGGGGACTCGACGGGGAGACGGGCGGCAGACTCAGCCGCCGGGCTGTGCGGTGCTTCCATACGGGCCAACGTTAGCCGGTGCCGGGACCGCGCCGACCCGGGCCAGCAGGTCCGCGAGCCGGTCGGTGACGACCTCCGGATGCTCCAGCATCACCAGATGACCGCCGTCCGGCACGATCACCAGCTCCGAGTCCGGCAGCAGGTCCGCGATCGCCTCGCTGTGCGAGCTCGGCGTCACCAGATCCTTGTCACCGGCCAGGACGAGTACCGGGACCTCCTGGAAGATCTCCAGCGCCGCGGCCTTGTCGTGCTCGACGAAGGCCGGGTAGAACTCCGCGACCACATCGATCGGGGTCGACTCGATGAGCCGTTCCGCGAACCGCGCGACCGCCGGGTCCACGTCCTTGGACGAGAACGAATACCGCTTGATGAGGCCCGCGAAGAGATCGGCGGTGGCCCGGCGGCCCCGTTCGACCAGTTCGGCCTGCGAGCCGAGCGCCTTGAGCACGCCGGGCAGCACCCGCCGTACGGCGTTCACGCCCGCGACCGGCAGCCCGTAGTTGACCTCGCCGAGCTGCCCGGACGAGGTGCCGACGAAGGCGACCCCGACGACCCTGTCCCGTACGAGCTCGGGGAACTGGTCGGCGAGCGCCATGATCGTCATGCCGCCCATGGAGTGGCCGACCAGCACCAGCGGACCGTCGGGCGCCGCCGCGTCGATGACCGCCTTCAGGTCACGGCCCAGCTGGTCGATGGAGACCGGCACGCCGTCCGGGCCCGACTGGGATGCGCCTCTTGCCGAGCGGCCGTGGCTGCGCTGGTCCCAGTGCACCGTGCGCACCAGGCCGCGCAGGGCGGCGCGCTGGAAGTGCCAGGAGTCCTGGCTCAGACAGTAGCCATGGCTGAAGACGACGGTGACCGGTGCGGGCACCTTGCGGCCGAAGAGCCTGCGGCGGCGGGGGGCGCCCGCCTCCGGGTCGACCTCGTCCGCCTCGTAGTACAGCTGCGTGCTGTCGTCGGCGACCGCCTTGCCCGGCAGGCCGCGCAGGGAGCCGTACGGCCCCGAGGCGTCCAGCGCGAGCCTGGCCTTCTGGCGCATGCCGCGGCCGACCGTGAGGCGCTCGATCGCGACGCCCGCGGCCGCGCCCGCGGCGATCACACCTATCGCGGCGCCGGCGATGCCCGCCTTGCGCCAGTTGCCCGTGGTGGCGGCCGTCACTGCGGCCGCCACGACGTCCCCCGTGCTGGTCTCGCTCACCGTGCCGCTCCTACTCGTCGGAGTCCTCGTTCAGGTAGACGCGCGGAACCCTCGTTCCGATGCGGGTGACGATCTCGTACGCGATGGTGCCCGCCGCCTGGGCCCAGTCCTCGGCGGTCGGCTCGCCCCGGTCGCCCGGGCCGAACAGGAGCGCTTCCGCGCCCTCGGCGACCGCCCCGCCGTCCGGGCCGAGGTCGACGACGAACTGGTCCATGGCGACCCGGCCCGCGACCCTGCGCCACTTTCCGCCGACCAGAACGGGTCCCCGGCCCGAGGCGTGTCGCGGAATACCGTCCGCGTAGCCGATGGGGACGAGGCCGAGCGTGGTCTCGTCCGCGGTGACGTAGTGATGCCCATAGCTGACGCCGTGCCCCGCCGGGACCTGCTTGACCAGGGCCACGGATGCGGCGAGCGTCATCACGGGCCGCAGCCCGAAGCCCGCGGGCGTGCCCAGCTCGGGGCTGGGCGAGACGCCGTATATGGCGATGCCGGTCCGGACGAGATCGAAGTGCGTCTCCGGAAGGGTCAGCGTCGCCGGGGAGTTGGCGATGTGCCGGACCTCGGGCTCGATGCCCTCCTTCTCGGCGTACGCCACCAGCTCGCGGAACACCTCCAGCTGGGCGGTGATCGAGGGGTGCCCAGGCTCGTCGGCGCAGGCAAAGTGCGACCAGAGGCCGGTGACCTTGACCGTGCCCTCGGCCTCGGCGGCGAGCGCTTCGGCCACGAGCTCGGGCCAGTCGGCGGGCTGGCAGCCGTTGCGCCCGAGGCCGGTGTCGGCCTTGAGCTGGATCCTGGCCGGGCGCCCGACCTCGCGGGCCGCGGCGGTGACCTCCCGAAGGGCCCACAGGCCGCTCACGGACATGTCGAGATCGGCCTCGATGGCCTCGTGCCAGGGCCCACCGGGGGTCCACAGCCAGCACATGACGCGCCCCTGGATGCCCGCCGCGCGCAGGGCGAGGGCCTCGTGGGGCGTGGCGGTGCCGAGCCACGTGGCGCCCGCCTGGAGCGCTGCCTTCGCGCAGGGCACCATCCCGTGTCCGTACGCGTCCGACTTCACCACGGCCATCAGGGCAGCACGGGGCGCGCGGGCACGAAGCGCGCGCACGTTGGCGCGCAGGGCCGCGAGGTCGATCTCGGCACGGGCTCTCAGGGGTGGTGTCTGGCTCATCGCGCCCAAGTGTCTCAGAGCCGTACGACAGTGCTCGTACAACAGTTGTGCGGTTGCTCACGGCGTGCCGCCCGGTGGCGGGCCCTTCCCCGCCCCGCCCGTTCCCGAACCGGGCTCAGGCTCGTACGTCGCGCCACGCGTACGGCAGCGCCTCCGCCACCTCGTACGACGTGATCGGCGTCCCCTCCGACGCCGCGTGCCGGGCCGCCAGGCCGTGCAGATACGCCGCCACGGACCCCGCGTCCCGCGCGTCGAGCCCCGCGGCCAGCAGCGACCCCGCGAGGCCCGAGAGGACGTCGCCGCTGCCCGCCGTCGCCAGCCAGGGTGTGCCCATCGGGTTCACCCGGACCGGGGACCGGCCGCCGTCCGGGGCGGCGACCAGGGTGGTCGAGCCCTTGAGCAGCACCGTCGCCCCGTAGCGCGCGGCCAGTTCCCGTACGGAGGCGAGCCGCGCGGACTCGACCTCCTCGCGCGGTACGCCCAGCAGCGCGGCCGCCTCGCCCGCGTGCGGCGTCAGCAGCGTGGGCGCGCTCCTGCCCCGTACCGTCGCGGCGCCCAGCAGCCGCAGCCCGTCCGCGTCGACCAGCACCGGAACGTCGGAGTCCAGCACGTCCTGTACCGCGTCCACCGCGGCGCTCCCGTCGCCGAGCCCCGGCCCGACGACCCACGCCTGCACCCGCCCCGCCTTCGACGGCGGCCCGGCGTGCACCAGGGCCTCCGGGAACCGGGCGATCACGGCATCGGCCGCGGGCCCGACGTACCGCACGGCTCCCGCCCCGCCGCGCAGCCCGCCCGCGACCGCGAGCACGGCCGCGCCCGGGTAGCGCGCCGACCCGGCGACGAGGCCGACCACACCCCGCCGATATTTGTCGCTTTCCGCGGCAGGCACCGGCAACAGCTGTGCCACATCCGCGTGTTGGAGCGCCTCGACATCGGGCACGGACGGCAGATGGTCCTCAAGACCGATACCGACGAGCCGTACCGTCCCGGCGTACTCCCGTGCCGGATCGATCAGCAGCCCCGGCTTGTACGTGCCGAACGTCACCGTCGCGTCGGCGTGCAGCGCCTCGCCGAGCACCTCTCCGCTGTCCGCCTCGACGCCGCTCGGCAGATCGACGGCGACAACCGCCGCGTTGGACCCGCGCGCGGCCCGGACCACCGGCACCGCGTCCGGGCGCAGCCCGCCGTGGCCACCGATCCCGGTAACGCCGTCCAGCACCAGATCGGTGAAGGCCAGCACCTCGAAGGGGTCTTCCGCGACCCGTCCGCCAGCTGCGAGCAGCGCCGCGAGGCCGCCCTCGTGGGCGCGCGAGCCGAGCAGCACGGCCGAGACGCCGGCCCCGCGCCGGGCAAGGCGCGCCCCCGCGTACAGCGCGTCGCCGCCGTTGTCCCCGCTGCCGACGAGCAGCACGATTCTGGCTCCGTACACCCGCCCCAGCAGATCGGCGCAGGCGGCGGCCAGTCCGGCGGCCGCGCGTTGCATGAGGGCGCCCTGCGGCAGGCGCGCCATCAGCTCGGCCTCGGCGGCCCGTACGGTCTCGACGCTGTAAGCGGTACGCATACGGTCAACCCTCCGCGATCACCACTGCCGACGCCACCCCCGCGTCGTGACTGAGCGACACATGCCAAGAGCGCACACCGAGCTCGGCGGCTCGGGCCGCCACAGTCCCGCGCACCCGCAGCCGCGGCTGCCCGCTGTCCTCGACGTACACCTCTGCGTCCGTCCAGTGGAGTCCGCCGGGTGCGCCGAGTGCCTTGGCGACGGCCTCCTTCGCGGCGAACCGTGCCGCGAGGGAGGCATAGCCTCGCTGTTCGCCGCTGGGGAGCAACAACTCCCGCTCCAGGAAGACCCGTTCGGCCATTCCGGGCGTACGCCGCATGGATGCGGCGAACCGGTCGATCTCTGCGACGTCGATGCCCACCCCGATGATCATTCGACGGTGACAGACTTCGCGAGGTTGCGCGGCTGGTCGACCTCGTTGCCGCGCGCCGTCGCCAGCTCGCAGGCGAAGACCTGCAGCGGCACGGTCGCCACCAGCGGCTGCAGCAGCGTCGGCGTCGCCGGAATCCGGATGAGATGGTCCGCGTACGGCACGACCGTCTCGTCCCCCTCCTCCGCGATCACGATCGTCCGCGCACCCCGCGCCCGGATCTCCTGGATATTGGAGACGATCTTGTCGTGGAGCACCGAGCGCCCGCGCGGCGACGGCACCACGACCACCACCGGCAGATCCTCCTCGATCAGCGCGATCGGACCGTGTTTGAGCTCGCCCGCCGCGAAGCCCTCCGCGTGCATGTACGCGAGCTCCTTGAGCTTGAGCGCGCCCTCCAGCGCCACCGGATAGCCCACATGGCGCCCCAGGAACAGCACGGTGTTCTTGTCCGCGAGCGAGCGTGCCAGCTCCCGTACGGGCTCCATCGTCTCCAGGACCCGCTCGACCTCGCCCGAGATCTTGGCCAGGTCCCTGATGACGGCGCCGATCTCGTCGCCCCACTTGGTGCCGCGGACCTGGCCCAGATACAGCGCCAGCAGATAGCAGGCCACCAGCTGCGTCAGAAACGCCTTCGTGGAGGCGACCGCGACCTCCGGACCCGCGTGCGTGTACAGCACCGCGTCCGACTCCCGCGGGATCGTCGAACCGTTCGTATTGCATACGGCCAGCACCTTCGCGCCCTGCTCGCGCGCGTGCCGCAGCGCCATCAGGGTGTCCATCGTCTCGCCGGACTGCGAGATCGCGATCACCAGCGTCCGCTGGTCCAGGATCGGGTCCCGGTATCGGAACTCGCTCGCCAGCTCCACCTCGCAGGGGATTCGCGTCCAGTGCTCGATGGCGTACTTGGCGATCATCGCCGCGTGGAAGGCGGTGCCGCAGGCCACGATGACGATCTTGTTCGCCTCGCGCAGCACCGACACCGGGATCCGCACCTCGTCGAGGCTGAGGTGGCCCTCCGCGTCGATCCGTCCCAGCAGGGTGTCGGCGACCGCCTTCGGCTGCTCGGCGATCTCCTTGAGCATGAAGTAGTCGTAACCGCCCTTCTCGGCGGCCGACGCGTCCCAGTCCACGTGGTACGAGCGCACCTGCGCCGGCGCCCCATCGAAGTCGGTGACCGTCACACCGTCCCGGCGCAGCTCCACCACCTGGTCCTGCCCCAGCTCGATGGCCGAGCGCGTGTACGCGATGAAGGCGGCCACATCGGAGGCGAGGAAGGACTCGCCCTCGCCGACGCCGACCACCAGCGGGGAGTTGCGCCGCGCGCCGACCACCACGTCCGGCTCGTCCGCGTGCACGGCGACCAGCGTGAAGGCGCCCTGAAGCTGCCGGCACACCTGGCGCATCGACTCGGCCAGGTCGCCGCAGGACGAGAAGGACTCGGCGAGCAGATGCGCGACGACCTCGGTGTCGGTCTCCGACGCCAGCTCGTGCCCGCGTTCGGTCAACTCTGCCCGCAGGGCGGCGAAGTTCTCGATGATCCCGTTGTGCACGACGGCGACGCGTCCCGCGTTGTCCAGATGGGGATGGGCATTGGCGTCGGTCGGCCCGCCGTGCGTGGCCCACCGGGTGTGCCCGATGCCGGTGGAGCCGCTCGGCAGCGGCCGGCTCACCAGCTCCTTCTCCAGATTGACGAGCTTGCCCGCCTTCTTCGCCGCGGCAAGCCCGCCGTCGGCGAGTACCGCCACACCGGCCGAGTCGTAGCCCCGGTACTCGAGCCGCTTGAGGCCCGCGATGACCACATCAAGCGCCGACTGTCCGCCGACGTAACCCACGATTCCGCACATGTCGGCAGCCTACGACCGCGCACCCGGATTCCCGGCCATGCCGTCAGCAGGGAGCGACCCCCACGCGCGCGTGCCCCCGGCCCCACGTGACCGACTCCACCCCCCACTCATCGGCCCGAGCCACGACAATGTTCAGGTGATCTCTTCGCCGCCACGAAGCGCCCACCGCCGGGCAGAGCCTGCGTCGACCCCGTATGTCGACCTCACCCGCGCGGAGTGGAGCGCCCTGCGCGACAAAACCCCGCTCCCCCTCACCGCCGACGAGGTCGAGCGGCTGCGCGGTCTGGGCGATGTCATCGACCTGGACGAGGTACGGGACGTCTACCTGCCGCTGTCCCGGCTGCTCAATCTGTACGTACAGGCCACGGCCGGTCTGCGGGGCGCGCTCAACACCTTCCTGGGCGACGCGGGCAACGGCCACGGCGAACAGCGCGGCACCCCCTTCGTCATAGGAGTCGCCGGCTCCGTCGCGGTCGGCAAGTCCACCGTCGCCCGTGTCCTCCAGGCGATGCTGGCCCGCTGGCCGGAGCATCCGCGGGTCGAGCTGGTCACCACCGACGGCTTCCTGCTCCCGATGAAGGAGCTGGAGTCCCGGGGCCTGATGTCGCGCAAGGGCTTCCCCGAGTCGTACGACCGCCGCGCCCTGACACGTTTCGTCGCCGACATCAAGGCTGGCAAGGACGAGGTCACCGCACCGGTCTACTCCCACCTGATCTACGACATCGTCCCGGACGAGCGCCTCACGGTCCGCCGCCCCGACATCCTGATCGTCGAGGGCCTCAATGTCCTGCAGCCCGCCCTGCCCGGCAAGGACGGCCGCACCCGCGTCGGCCTCGCCGACTACTTCGACTTCAGTGTGTACGTCGACGCGCGCCCAGAGGACATCGAGACCTGGTACCTCAACCGCTTCCGCAAGCTGCGCGAGACGGCCTTCCAGAACCCCTTCTCGTACTTCAGGAAGTACACCCAGGTCTCCGAGGAGGAGGCCCTGGACTACGCCCGTACGATGTGGCGGACCATCAACAAGCCCAACCTGCTGGAGAATGTGGCGCCGACGCGCGGCCGAGCCACGCTGGTGCTCCGCAAGGGCCCCGACCACAAGGTCCAGCGCCTGTCTCTGCGCAAACTCTGAGGAGCCGCGCGCGTGCTGCATCTGCGCCTGATCACCCCCGCCGACCGGACGGCCGACGTCGTCCGCCTGATCGAGAGGACCGTCGGCACGACACATCTCGCGGTCGTGCCGGGCGCCGCCCGCAATCCCCAGGGCGACCTGGTGATGTGCGACGTGGCGCGCGAGGCGGGCGACGAGCTGATCGGCGGTCTGCGGGCGCTCGGTATCGACGAGTCCGGCTCGATCGCCGTCGAGAACATCGACCTGTCGCTGTCCCGGCGCGCCGACAAGGCGGAGGCCGAGGCTCCGGGCGAGGGCGCGGACGCGGTGCTGTGGGAGCACCTGACGGAGGCGACCCACGAGGAGTCGACGCTCTCGGTCACCTACATCGCCTTCCTGACGCTGGCGACGATGATCGCGGCGTGCGGTGTGGTGCTCGACAACGCGATCCTGATCGTGGGCGCGATGGCGGTGGGCCCGGAGTTCGGCCCGCTGGCGGGCTTCTGCACGGCCCTGGTCCAGCGAGCCCCGCGCCTTGCGTGGCGCTCGTTCGTGGCGCTGATCGTGGGCTTCGCGGTGTCCATGCTGGTGACGGTGGCGTTCACCTACTTCATGGACTGGGTGAACCTCTTCGAAGTGGTGAAACTGGACGCCGAACGCCCCAACACCAACTTCATCTACCGCCCCGACGCGTTCTCGTTCGTGGTCGCGGTGCTCGCGGGCTCGGCGGGCATGCTCTCGCTGACCTCGGCGAAGTCGGGAGCGCTGGTGGGCGTGGCGATCTCGGTCACGACGGTTCCGGCGGCGGCGAACGCGGCGGTGGCCTTCAGCTATCACGAGTACAAGCAGGCCTGGGGCTCGACCGAGCAACTGCTGCTGAATCTGCTGGGCATTGTGCTGGCCGGCACGCTGACGCTCCTCGTCCAGAAGGTCCTGTGGGCGAAGCAGCGGGAGCGTACGGCGGCGAAGTCCGGAGGGGCTTGAGAACTCAAGCCCCTCCGGCTACTGAGCAGGTCAGCCGAGCGCCGACTTGACCGCGTCCGCGAGGCGGCCCGCAACCGAGCGCGCCTGCTCGATGTCCGCGGCCTCGACCATGACGCGTACGAGCGGCTCCGTGCCCGAAGGACGCAGCAGTACGCGGCCGGTGGCACCCAGCTCGCGCTCGGCCTCGGCGACGGCGTTCGCCAGCTCCGGCGAGGTGTTCACGCGGGACTTGTCCACGTCCGGCACATTGATGAGGACCTGCGGCAGCCGGTCCATGACCGAGGCCAGTTCGGCCAGCGAACGGCCGGTCGCGACGACACGGGCCGCCAGCATCAGTCCGGTGAGCGTGCCGTCGCCGGTGGTCGCGTGGTCGAGCACGATGACGTGCCCGGACTGCTCGCCGCCCAGGGCGTACCCCTCGGCCTTCATCGACTCCAGTACGTACCGGTCGCCGACCGCGGTCTGCACCAGGTGTACGCCCTCGCGCTCCATCGCCAGCTTGAAGCCGAGGTTGGACATGACGGTGGCGACGACGGTGTCCTTGCGCAGCGTCCCGGCCTCGCGCATCGCCAGGGCGAGCACGGCAAGAATCTGGTCCCCGTCGACTTCCTCGCCCGCGCCGTCGACGGCCAGGCAGCGGTCGGCGTCACCGTCGTGCGCGATGCCGAAGTCGGCGCCGTGCTCGATGACGGCGGCCTTCAACAGGCCGAGGTGCGTGGACCCACAGCCGTCGTTGATGTTCAGACCGTTGGGCTCGGCACCGATGGTGATGACCTCGGCCCCGGCCCGTGCGAAGGCCTCGGGCGAGACGCGGGAGGCCGCACCGTGCGCCTCGTCGAGGACGACCTTGAGCCCGTCGAGCCGGTTCGGCAGCACGGCGATCAGATGGGCGACGTACTTGTCGAAGCCCTCGTCGTAGTCGGTGACCCGGCCCACGCCGGCGCCGGTGGGCCGCTCCCACGGCTCGCCGGTGCGGTGCTGCTCGTAGACCGTCTCGATACGGTCCTCGAGCTTGTCGGCGAGCTTGTGTCCGCCGCGCGCGAAGAACTTGATGCCGTTGTCCGGCATGGCGTTGTGGCTCGCGGAGAGCATCACGCCGAGGTCGGCCCCGAGGGAGCCGGTGAGATACGCCACCGCGGGGGTGGGCAGGACGCCTACGCGCAGGACGTCGACGCCCGCGCTTGCGAGACCCGCCACGACGGCGGCCTCGAGGAACTCTCCCGACGCTCGCGGATCACGGCCGACCACGGCGGTCGGCCGATGCCCTTCAAAGGTCCCCGCTTCGGCGAGCACATGCGCCGCAGCGACCGAAAGGCCGAGCGCGAGCTCAGCCGTCAGATCCGCATTGGCGACACCGCGCACGCCGTCCGTGCCGAAGAGTCGTCCCACAGCTGTCCTCCGAAATGCTCCGAAAATGCAAGCCCCTGAGCGCCATAGCCCGTTATACGCCCGAGGTAGTCGATAAAAGAACGCCCCGGCAGCACTGAGTGCCGCCGGGGCGAACGAAAGCCGTACAGGCCAGCGAGCGTTTAGCGCTTGCTGTACTGCGGGGCCTTGCGGGCCTTCTTCAGACCGGCCTTCTTGCGCTCGACCGCACGGTCGTCGCGGGAGAGGAAGCCGGCCTTCTTGAGCGCCGGGCGGTTGTTGTCAACGTCCGCCTCGTTCAGCGCGCGGGCCACACCGAGGCGCAGGGCGCCGGCCTGGCCGGAGACGCCGCCACCCGAGATGCGGGCGATGACGTCGTAGCGGTTGTCGAGCTCGAGCACCTTGAAGGGCTCGTTGACTTCCTGCTGGTGCACCTTGTTGGGGAAGTACTCCTCAAGGGTGCGACCGTTGATCTTCCACTTGCCGGTGCCCGGGACGATCCGGACGCGGGCAATGGCGTTCTTACGACGGCCCAGGCCGGCAGCCGGCTGGGGGTCGCCGAAGCGGGACGCCAGCGACTCGCTGGTGTACTCGCCCTCGACGGGGGTCTCCGACTCGAAGGTGGTCACCTCGGCGAAGGTCTCTTCGCCCTCGGTGCCCTCGACGGCGGTCTCTGCAGTGGTCTCGGCCACGATTCTCCTCAGATTTCTTTCGTTCTTAGGGGGTGGCCGGAACTACTGCGCGACCTGGGTGATCTCGAACGGGACCGGCTGCTGAGCAGCGTGCGGGTGGTTCTCGCCCGCGTAGATCTTCAGCTTCGAGAGCATCTGACGGCCCAGGGTGTTCTTGGGGATCATGCCCTTGATGGCCTTCTCCACGGCCTTCTCCGGGCTCTTGGCAAGCAGCTCGTCGTAGCGGACGGAGCGCAGACCACCCGGGTACCCGGAGTGGCGGTACGCCATCTTCTGGGTCTTCTTGTTGCCGGAGAGGTGAACCTTCTCGGCGTTGATGATGATGACGAAGTCGCCCATGTCCATGTGGGGGGCGTAAATCGGCTTGTGCTTGCCCCGGAGGAGGTTCGCTGCCGTAGTCGCCAGACGGCCCAGGACAATGTCCTGCGCGTCGATGATGTGCCACTGGCGCGTGACATCGCCGGGCTTGGGGCTGTACGTACGCACGGTCGTAGCCTTCGCTTCTTCAGTGATGGGGCCTCCCCAAGCCCCAAGGCTTAGGGGAAGGGTCCTGACAGGTCACCCGGACGATCACGACAGCCTTGGCGGCGCTACGGGGACGCAACCCGAGTGCCTGCCGCTGGTCATCGGCCCGGTGGACCGGCGTAAGGGCCCCTCACGTGAGATAGAGCAAGCCAATACGCATAACGAACCAGAAGAATACCCGCGGTCCCCCACCTGGGTCAAAATGCGCGCCTGCGAGCCATGGCCGGTTCCCGCCGCGCGGGCCGCGTGGGCCCGCCACAGCAGGGCCGGTGCCACCCCCGCCGGGCCCCGGACGCACGGCGCAGCCCGCGGGTGCCGCCCCCGGCTCAAAGTTCCCGCCCCGCTGTGGCGGCCCGGGCGCAGCCCCGGCCCTCCCTGGGGTCCGGGGCAGAGCCCCCGCCCGTGTCCGGCGGCGTGATCGAGCTCCTCTGGGCGCCCGGCGGCGCGAAGCTGCCGCCTCGCGGGGTCCCTGGGCGGGAGCCCCGGTTCAGGGAAGGGGCGGGGTGGGGGAACAGCCCGCCGCAGGCGCCCCCGCCCGCCACCGCCCGACACGCCCCGCCCCCGGCCCCACACGCCCCGCCCGCCACCGCACCGGCACGGCGGCCCCCGGCGCCCCGTCACCGCACCCGTTCCACCCTCCCCTCGTCCCACACCGGCTCCCCCGCCTCCCGCACCACCCCGTCCGAGCCGAACACCAGATACCGGTCGAACGACTTCGCGAACCACCTGTCGTGCGTCACCGCCAGCACCGTCCCCTCGTACGCCTCGAGACCCTCCTGCAGCGCCTCCGCCGACTCCAGGTCCAAGTTGTCCGTCGGCTCGTCCAGGAGCAGCGCCGTCGTGCCCGCCAGCTCGAGCAGCAGGATCTGGAACCGCGCCTGCTGTCCGCCCGACAGCTTCTCGAAGCGCTGGTCCCCCTGCCCCTCCAGCTCGTACCGGCGCAGCACACTCATCGCCCCGCCCCGGTCCTTCGCGTGCTCCGTCCACAGAATGTCGACCAGCGTCCGCGCCAGCAGCTCCGGATGCGCATGCGTTTGCGCGAAGTGCCCCGGCACCACCCGCGCACCCAGCTTCCACTCCCCGTTGTGCGCCACCGAGGCGTCTCCGGCCAGCAGCCGCAGGAAGTGGGATTTCCCGGACCCGTTCGAGCCCAGCACGGCGACCCGCTCCCCGTAGAAAATCTCCAGCGAGAACGGCTTCATCAGGCCGGTCAGCTCAAGCCCCGCGCAGGTCAGCGCGCGCACCCCGGTCCGCCCGCCGCGCAGCCGCATCCGGATGTCCTGCTCCCGCGGCGGCTCCGGCGGCGGCCCCGCCTCCTCGAACTTCTTGAAGCGGGTCTGCATCGCCCGGTACCGCGACGCCATGTCCGGGCTGATCGCCGCCTGTTGCCGCAGCCGCAGCACCAGCGCCTTCAGCCGCGCATGCTCCTCCTCCCAGCGCCGCTTCAGCTCCTCGAACCGCGCGAACCTCTCCCGCCGCGCCTCGTGGAACGTCCCGAAGCCCCCGCCGTGCACCCACACGTCCGACCCCGCGGGCCCCGGCTCCACGGCCACGATCTTCTCCGCGGTCCTGGCCAGCAGCTCGCGGTCGTGCGAGACGAAGAGGACCGTCTTACGGGTCTCTTTCAGCCGTTCCTCGAGCCACCGCTTGCCCGGCACGTCCAGATAGTTGTCCGGCTCGTCGAGCAGCAGCACCTCGTCGGGCCCCCGCAGCAGCGCCTCCAGCACCAGCCGCTTCTGCTCGCCCCCGCTGAGCGTGCGGACGTGCCGCCACTGCGCGCTCTCGTAGGGAACACCCAGCGCCGCCGTCGTGCACATGTCCCAGACCGTCTCGGCCTCGTACCCCCGCGCCTCAGCCCAGTCGCTCAGCGCCTGCGCGTACTTCATCTGCGCGGCCTCGTCGTCGACCGTCATGATCAGATGCTCCGCGGCATCCACCGCCGCGGCCGCTTCCCTGATCCGCGGCTGGGCCACCGACACCAGCAGGTCGCGTACGGTCCGCTCGTCCCGTACCGATCCGACGAACTGCCGCATCACGCCGAGCCCGCCGCTCGATGACACCGTCCCGCCGTGCGGCTGCAGCTCACCCGCCATCAGCCGCAGCAGTGTCGTCTTGCCCGCGCCGTTCGCCCCGACCAGGGCGACCACCGCGCCCTCGCCCACGCGGAACGAGGCGTCGCCGAGGAGCACCCGCCCGTCAGGTAGGTAGTACTCCAGATGCGCCGCCTCAAGATGTCCCATGCTCCGATTCTCACCGCCGACGTCCCCCCGGCCCAACAGGTTTAGGATGCGCGGCATGAGCTTTGGGCAGGGGGGACCTCAGTGGGGGTCCGGTGGACAGAACCAGGATCCGTACGGAGGGCAGGACCCGTACCGGGCGCAAGACCCGTACGGCGCACAAGACCCGTACAACCCGGGCCAAGCCGTCCCGGACCCGTTCGGCCTGCGGGCCAGGGCGGCAGCGGCGGACAACACCCCGGACTGGGCGGCGCTCGCCGACGCCTCCGCGGCCCGCACCCGCCGCAAGCGCTGGCTGCTGATCGGCGGCGGCGCACTCGCCACCGCCGCGATCGCCGGCATCGTGGCGACCGCGATCGTCTCCTCCAACAGCGATGAGGGCAACGCGGCTTCGGACAAGAACGCGAGCCAGCTGCCCGCGCCACAGGACCTGCCCAGCGACACCACGCAGCCCGAGCCGTCCTTCTCCTCGGTCGCGCCGCTGCCGCCGCCGGACCCGAAGGACTTCATCTCGGACCGGAAGAAGGACACCGCACCGCTCAGCGCGGAGACCCTCTTCCCGGGCAGGAAGCTGACGATGGGCGAGCGGGTCTACGCCAAGGGCGCCACCGCCCGCACCGGCAACTGCGCCTCAGCGACCCAGGGCGCCCTCGGCTCGGTCCTCGAAAGCAACGGCTGCGACCAGGTCTTCCGCGCCACCTACAGCGCGGGCGGCATCGCGGTCACCGTCGGCGTCGCCACGTTCGAGAACGAGGCCAAGGCCAAGAAGGCCGTGCAGCAGGCGTCCGGCAGCATCGCGCCGCTGCCCGGCGCCGGCGTCCCGACCTTCTGCAAGGGTGGTCCGGTCTGCCGGTCCACGTACAACTCCTACGGCCGGTATGCCTACTTCACCTACACCGGCTACATCAAGGCCAAGTCCGTCACCAAGGGCGACGCCAAGGCCTTCCAGATCGGCGACGACCTGGGAGAGTTCACGTTCCGTCAGATCCGCAGGCGCGGCGAGGCCCAGGCCTCAGCAGCAGCCACCGCTCCCGCCGGCTGACCCGGGCAGCGACCGCTTGTTGCGGGCCTCCCGGTTCCGGGCGGCCAGCAACTCGTCGGCGGGGTAACCGACTTCCTCCAGCGTGAGCCCGTGCGGCCGCACCACATGGACGGCCGAGTCCCGTACGCCCGCGGCCAGCACCTTCGCCGGCCACTCCACCGGCCGGTGCCCGTCCCCCACAAACAGCAGCGCGCCCACCAGCGAGCGCACCATGTTGTGGCAGAAGGCATCGGCCCGGACGGTCGCGGTGATGATGCCTGCCTTGTCCAGCTCCCACGAGAGCTGATGCAGCGTCCGGATGGTCGTGGCGCCCTCGCGCTTCTTGCAGTACGCCGCGAAGTCGTGCTCGCCGGTCAGCCTCTCGGCGGCGGCATTCATGGCATCGACGTCCAACGGCCAGTCGTGCCACAGCACATGACCGCGCAGCAGCGGATCGACGCCACCGGGGTTGTCGGTCACCCGGTACGCGTACCGCCGCCAGATCGCCGAGAAGCGCGCGTTGAACCCGGCCGGAGCCTCTTCGACCCGCCAGATCCGCACATCGCGCGCGAGCCGCCCGGCCAGCCGCTTCAGCAGCTTCTCGCGGTGCTCGGCCCACACGTCCTCGGGCAGATCCACGTGCGCGACCTGCCCGCGCGCGTGTACGCCGGCGTCCGTCCGCCCGGCGACGGTCAGTTCGTATGTCCGCGAGGACCGCGTCACCGTACGCAGCGCGTCCTCGATGTCCCCCTGGACGGTCCGCCGCCCACGGGGCTGCTTGGCCCAGCCGGAGAAGTCCTTGCCGTCGTACGACAGGTCCAGCCGCACCCGGACGTGTCCGGGCTCCACCTCATCACTCACGTATCAGATCCTCTCAAAGCGGAACGGGCCCGCTCCCCGGAGGGAACGGGCCCGCTCGCACAGCCAGGTCAGAACGCTCAGGCGTCCTTGGCCTCATCGGCCGGCTTGGCGTCCTCGACGACCTCGGCCTCGGCGGCCTTGGTCTCGGACTCCTTGACCGCACGCTTGGTGGCGGCCTCGGCCTCGGCGACGGTCGCCTTCTTGGCGATCTCACCCTCGACCAGCTCGATCACAGCCATCGGGGCGTTGTCGCCACGACGGTTGCCGATCTTGGTGATGCGGGTGTAGCCACCCGGGCGCTCGGCGTAGCGCGGAGCGATCTCGGTGAAGAGCGTGTGGACGATGCCCTTGTCGGTGATCGTCTGCAGCACCAGGCGACGGTTGTGGATGTCGCCCTTCTTCGCCTTGGTGATCAGGCGCTCGGCGACCGGACGCAGGCGGCGGGCCTTGGCCTCGGTCGTCGTGATGCGGCCGTGCTCGAACAGCGACTTCGCGAGGTTCGCGAGAAGCAGACGCTCGTGCGCGGCGCTGCCGCCGAAACGGGCTCCCTTGGTGGGACGCGGCATGGTGTTTCTCCTTGTGATCTGCACCGGCCGTATCAGGTACCGGTGTCAGCTACCGGCGGGCGGCCGCCCGCCGGAAATCAAGATCAAGCCTGTCCGGCGATTGAGGACAACTCCTCAACCGCCGGAACAGCGGCTCAGTACTGCTCGGTCTCCACGAAGCCCGCGTCCGCGTCGTCGTCGGCGCCGAAGGCGTCGGCGGCGGCGGTCGGGTCGAATCCGGGCGGGCTGTCCTTGAGGGCCAGGCCCATGCCGGCCAGCTTCGCCTTGACCTCGTCGATCGACTTCGCACCGAAGTTGCGGATGTCGAGCAGGTCGGCCTCCGAGCGGGCAACGAGCTCACCCACGGAGTGGATGCCCTCGCGCTTGAGGCAGTTGTACGAACGAACGGTGAGCTCGAGCTCCTCGATCGGCAGCGCCAGGTCGGCAGCGAGCGCGGCGTCCGTCGGGGACGGACCCATGTCGATGCCCTCGGCGTCGATGTTGAGCTCGCGCGCCAGACCGAACAGCTCGACCAGGGTCTTACCGGCCGACGCCATGGCGTCACGCGGACGCATGGCCTGCTTGGTCTCGACATCGACGATCAGCTTGTCGAAGTCGGTGCGCTGCTCGACACGGGTCGCCTCGACCTTGTACGTGACCTTGAGCACCGGCGAGTAGATGGAGTCGACCGGGATACGGCCGATCTCCTGGCCCACCTGCTTGTTCTGCACGGCGGAGACGTAGCCGCGACCGCGCTCGACGGTCAGCTCCATCTCCAGCTTGCCCTTGCCGTTCAGCGTCGCGAGAACGAGGTCCGGGTTGTGGACCTCGACGCCGGCCGGCGGGGCGATGTCAGCAGCGGTGACCAGGCCGGGACCCTGCTTGCGCAGGTACATTACGACCGGCTCGTCGTGCTCCGAGGAGACGACCAGCTGCTTGATGTTCAGGATGAGGTCGGTGACGTCCTCCTTGACACCCGGCACGGTGGTGAACTCGTGCAGGACACCGTCGATCCGGATGCTGGTGACAGCAGCGCCGGGGATCGAGGAGAGGAGCGTACGGCGGAGCGAGTTACCGAGGGTGTAGCCGAAGCCCGGCTCCAGCGGCTCGATCACGAACCGTGAGCGGTACTCGTCGACGACCTCTTCGGTCAGCGAAGGACGCTGAGCGATAAGCATGAGAAATGCCTCCAGTCTTGGCACCCACTATTTGATGCCAACGGAACAAGGGTACGGGCGGTACGGCACCGAAGCGCCATACCGCCCGGAAAGTCCTACCCGCGAGGGGTCAGACGCGGCGACGCTTCGGGGGGCGGCAGCCGTTGTGCGGGGTGGGGGTGACGTCCTGGATCGAACCGACCTCGAGGCCCGTGGCCTGGAGGGAGCGGATCGCGGTCTCACGGCCGGAGCCGGGACCCTTGACGAAGACGTCAACCTTGCGCATGCCGTGCTCCTGCGCGCGGCGGGCGGCCGACTCGGCGGCCATCTGCGCGGCGAAGGGAGTGGACTTGCGCGAGCCCTTGAAGCCGACGTGGCCGGCGGAGGCCCAGGAGATCACGTTGCCCGAGGGGTCCGTGATCGAGACGATCGTGTTGTTGAACGTGCTCTTGATGTGGGCGTGCCCGTGAGCGACGTTCTTCTTTTCCTTGCGGCGCACCTTCTTGGCAGCGCCCTGACGACCCTTGGGGGGCATCTATATCTCCTACGGGAGGTGGTCGGTCCTACAGCGAAGACCGCTGATGAGCGTCCGCTGAGGACTACTTCTTGCCCGGCTTCTTCTTACCGGCGATGGCGCGACGCGGGCCCTTGCGGGTACGAGCGTTCGTGCTGGTGCGCTGACCGTGGACCGGCAGGCCACGGCGGTGCCGCAGACCCTGGTAGCAGCCGATCTCGACCTTGCGGCGGATGTCGGCCTGAACCTCGCGACGGAGGTCACCCTCGGTGCGGAGGTTGGCGTCGACGTACTCGCGGATCTTGACGAGGTCCTCTTCGGCCAGGTCACGAACGCGGGTGTTCGGGTTCACGCCGGTGGTGGCGAGGATCTCCTTGGACCGGGTGCGCCCGATGCCGAAGACGTAGGTGAGGGCAACCTCCACACGCTTATCGCGCGGGATGTCAACACCTGAAACGCGTGCCATTCAATGGCTCCAGTTGTTTTCGGGGGTCTTCCACAGAACCGCTCCCGACCGCCGACCTCTCCCGGAGGAGAGGTGGTACGGCCCGGGTCCCCGGCCCCCGCCGGAGGTGTCGTCAGCCGTGGCTTGGACGGGCTCTGCGTATGTACCTGTTACTTGCGTCGCGCGAAAAACTGCGAGGTGCAGGTCGTGCTTCAGCCCTGGCGCTGCTTGTGGCGCAGGTTGTCGCAGATGACCATGACCCGACCGTGACGGCGGATCACCTTGCACTTGTCGCAGATCTTCTTGACGCTCGGCTTGACCTTCATGGGATGTGAGGTTCTCCGGGTCAGTGCCACCACCCACGCCGGAGCGGGGTGCGGGGGCAAGATCTACTTGTATCGGTAGACGATCCGGCCACGCGTCAGGTCGTACGGAGACAGCTCCACGACGACCCGGTCGTCCGGGAGAATACGGATGTAGTGCATCCGCATCTTGCCGGAGATGTGCGCGAGGACCTTGTGACCGTTCTGGAGTTCCACCTTGAACATGGCGTTCGGGAGGGACTCGATCACGGTGCCCTCAATTTCGATGGCACCTTGCTTCTTGGCCACGCTTCGCCTTTCGAATCGGCTACCTTGATCGACTCTCGTCGCTGTATGCGGACACACGAGTACACGAGAGCCGACGCATCAGTCTACGTCAGGCCATCCGAAAAGACGAATCCGGCAAGTTTGCCCACTCGCGAAGATCCTTAAGCAGAGGCCAGCGGATCCGGCGCGGCCGTAATGCCCAGCTCCGCCAGCTTCGCCTTACCGCCATCGGGCGCCGTGAGCACCAGCGGGCCTTCCTCCGTCAGGGCCACCGAGTGCTCCCAGTGCGACGACCACGTGCCGTCCGTCGTGATGACCGTCCAGTCGTCCTGCAGCACCTCGGTGTGCGGGGTGCCCAGCGAGACCATCGGCTCGATCGCCAGGCAGAAGCCGGGGACCAGCTTCGGGCCCTTGCCGCGCTTGCGCGCGACGTAGTTCAGCAGATGCGGGTCCATGTGCATCTCGGTGCCGATGCCGTGGCCGCCGTACTCCTCGATGATCCCGTACCGTCCGCCGCCCGGCTTGGGCTGGCGGCGGATGTACGTCTCGATCGCGCGGGAGACGTCCACCAGCCGGTTGCCGTTCTTCATCGCGGCGATACCGGCCCACATCGACTCCTCGGTCACCCGGGAGAGTTCGATCAGCTCCGGAGCGTGACCGCTGCCCACGAAGACGGTGTACGCCGCGTCGCCGTGCCAGCCGTCGATGATCGCGCCGGCGTCGACCGAGATGATGTCGCCGTCCTTGAGGACGGTCTTCTCGTCCGGGATGCCGTGCACGACCACCTCGTTGACCGAGGTGCAGATGGTTGCGGGGAAGCCGCCGTACCCGAGGAAGTTCGACTTCGCACCGTGGTCGGCGATCACCTTGCGGGCGACCTCGTCCAGATCCTTGGTGGTGGCGCCGGGCACCGCGGCCTCACGCGTCGCCGCATGAATCGCGGCGACGACCAGCCCCGCCTCACGCATCTTCGCGATCTGCTCCGGGGTCTTGATCTGCACCATGGCCTTGCCTTCCACCTCTGACGTGTCTCTGCTCAACAGTACGGCCGCGGCGTCCGTCGGACACCGCGGCCGTACCTGGAGTTACTACGGGGTACTGCTCAGCTCTTCGCGGACTTCTTCAGCGCGTCCATCGCCCGCTGCGTCACGTCCGTGACCTTGCCGAGCGCGGAGATCGTGACCACCAGGTTCTGCGCCCGGTAGTAGTCGATGATCGGCTCGGTCTGCGTGTGGTAGACCTCGAGGCGCCGGCGCACGGTCTCCTCGGAGTCGTCGTCGCGCTGGTAGAGGTCACCGCCGCAGATGTCGCAGACACCGTCCTGCTGCGGCCGGGAGTACGTGACGTGGAAGACATGGCTGGAGTCGTTGCGACAGATGCGGCGACCCGCGATCCGCTTCACGACCTCGTCCTCGGGGACCTCCAGGTCGAGCACCGCGTCCAGCGTCATGCCCTCGGACTTCAGCATCGCGTCCAGCGCCTCGGCCTGCGAGACATTGCGCGGGAAGCCGTCCAGCAGGAAGCCGCCTTCGGCGTCCGGCTGTTCCATCCGGTCCTTGGCCATGCCGATGGTGACCTCGTCGGGCACCAGGTCTCCCGCGTCCATGTACGCCTTGGCCTGCAGACCGAGGTCCGTGCCCTGGCTGATGTTGGCGCGGAAGAGGTCGCCCGTGGAGATGTGCGGGATCGACAGGTTCTTGGCAAGGTACGCGGCCTGCGTTCCCTTGCCGGCACCGGGCGGTCCGACGAGGACGATTCGCATCAGCGGAGGAACCCTTCGTAATTGCGCTGCTGGAGCTGGCTCTCGATCTGCTTCACGGTCTCCAGACCCACACCCACGATGATCAGGATGCTCGTCCCGCCGAACGGGAAGTTCTGGTTCGCGCCTCCGAAGCCTGCCAACGCCATCGTCGGGACAAGAGCAATCAGACCCAGGTACAGCGAGCCCGGCCAAGTGATCCTGTTGAGCACGTAGCTCAGGTACTCGGCAGTAGGTCGACCTGCCCGGATACCCGGGATGAAGCCACCATACTTCTTCATGTTGTCCGCGACTTCCTCGGGGTTGAACGAGATCGCCACATAGAAGAAGGCGAAGAACACGATCAACAGGAAGTACGTCGCGATGTAGTACGGGTGGTCACCCTTGACGAAGTGCTGCTGGATCCAAGTTTTCCAGCCCGCTTGGGAGTTGGAGAACTGGGCGACCAGCGCCGGGATGTAGAGCAGCGACGAGGCGAAGATGACGGGAATCACACCCGCCTGGTTCACCTTGAGCGGGATGTACGTGGACGTCCCACCGTACGAACGCCGCCCGATCATGCGCTTCGCGTACTGCACGGGGATACGGCGCTGAGCCTGCTCGACGAAGACGACCAGGGCGACCATCACGAAGCCGATCAGGATGACGGTGCTGAACTCGATCCAGCCCTTGGCGAGCTTGCCGCTCTGCTTGATGGCCCACAGGGCGCCCGGGAAACCGGCGGCGATCGAGATGAACATCAGGATCGACATGCCGTTGCCGATGCCGCGGTCGGTGATGAGCTCACCGAGCCACATGACGGCGGCGGTGCCCGCGGTCATGGTGGTCACCATGACGATGGTGGTGAAGATCGAGCGGTCCGGAACGATCTGGTCGGCGACCTGGCAGCCGCTGAAGAGCGCACCGCTGCGGGCCGTCGCCACCAGGCCGGTGCCCTGGAGCACGGCGAGGGCGACGGTCAGATAGCGGGTGTACTGCGTGATCTTCGCCGTGCCGGAAGAGCCCTCCTTCTTGAGGGCCTCCAGCCGCGGAATGACCACGGTCAGCAGCTGCAGGATGATGCTCGCCGTGATGTACGGCATGATGCCCAGCGCAAAGATGGTGATCTGCAGCAGCGCCCCGCCACTGAACATGTTCACCAGACCGAACAGGCTGTTGTTGCCCTTCTGGGCCGCATCAACACAGGTCTGTACGTTCTGGTAATCGACGCCCGGGACCGGGATGTGTGACCCCAGCCGGTACAGCACGATGATGGCGAGCGTGAAGAGCAGCTTCTTGCGCAGGTCGGGCGTCTTGAACGCCCGGGCGAACGCGGTGAGCACGGTGCCTCCTGCGACCCCCGCGCTACTGCGTCAGAGGTGACGGTATTGAGGATCAACGAATACGTATCAGGCAAATCCGCACGATCTTAGTGGGTCAGACCGAGCGGCCAAGGGGGCAGAACCCTCTTTGTTTACAGCAACAGTGCACGCCACCTTACCGGCGGATGTGCCCCCCTAGGAACGACCAACCGGGGATGCCCCATTTGAGAGGCATCCCCGGTCGGTTTTCAGCTTTCAGCCATCGAACTCGTCTCAGACGAGCTCGGTGACGGTGCCGCCGGCAGCGGCAATCTTCTCCTTGGCGGCGCCGGAGACGGCGTCAACCGTCACCTGCAGCGCCACGGAGATCTCGCCCTGGCCGAGGACCTTGACGAGGCTGTTCTTGCGAACCGCACCCTTGTCGACCAGATCGGCCACAGTGACCTCGCCACCCTGCGGGTAGAGCGCGGCCAGCTTGTCCAGGTTCACGACCTGGTACTCGGTGCGGAACGGGTTCTTGAAGCCCTTGAGCTTCGGGAGACGCATGTGGAGGGGCATCTGCCCACCCTCGAAGCGCTCCGGAACCTGGTAACGGGCCTTGGTGCCCTTGGTACCACGACCAGCGGTCTTACCCTTGGACGCCTCACCACGACCCACACGGGTCTTGGCGGTCTTGGCGCCCGGGGCGGGCCGGAGGTTGTGGACCTTCAGCGGGTTGTTCTCCGCCATGTCAGTCGACCTCCTCAACCGTGACGAGGTGGCGGACGGTGTGCACCATGCCGCGGAACTCGGGACGGTCCTCCTTGACAACCACGTCGTTCAGGCGCTTGAGCCCGAGCGAACGAAGGGTGTCGCGGTGGTTCTGCTTGCTTCCGATGTACGACTTCGTCTGCGTGATCTTGAGGCGGGCCATTACGCACCCGCTCCCGCACGTGCACGAAGCAGAGCCGCGGGGGCGACGTCCTCGAGCGGCAGACCACGGCGAGCCGCGATCTCCTCGGGACGCTGCAGGCCCTTGAGGGCCGCCACGGTCGCGTGCACGATGTTGATCGCGTTGGACGAGCCGAGCGACTTCGACAGGATGTCGTGAACGCCGGCGCACTCCAGGACGGCACGCACCGGGCCACCGGCGATAACGCCGGTACCGGGGGAAGCAGGCTTGAGCAGGACGACGCCCGCAGCCTTCTCGCCCGTGATCGGGTGCGGGATGGTGCCCTGGATACGGGGGACCTTGAAGAAGTGCTTCTTGGCCTCCTCAACACCCTTGGCGATGGCGGCCGGCACCTCCTTGGCCTTGCCGTAACCGACACCGACGGTGCCGTCACCATCGCCCACCACGACCAGCGCGGTGAAGCTGAAGCGACGACCACCCTTCACAACCTTGGCAACGCGGTTGATCGCGACAACGCGCTCAACGTAGGCGGTCTTCTCGGCGGCAGCAGCGCCACCGTCGCGACCCTTCCGGTCCCGCCGCTCGCCGCCACCGGCACCGCTTCCGCGGCGCTGGGGTCCAGCCATTGGATTTACCTCTCTCTGTTACGTCCGTTAGTCCCGGAACCGGGGCTTAGAACTTCAGCCCGGCTTCGCGGGCGGCGTCAGCCAGAGCGGCAATGCGCCCGGCGTACCTGTTGCCACCACGGTCGAACACGACGGCCTCGACGCCCGCAGCCTTAGCACGCTCGGCGACAAGTGCGCCGACCTGCTTGGCCTGGGCGCTCTTGTCGCCCTCGCCGCCGCGGATCGAGGTGTCCAGGGTCGACGCCGACGCGAGCGTGTGGCCCGCGATGTCGTCGATGACCTGCGCAACGATGTTGCGGTTGGAGCGCGTCACGACGAGGCGCGGACGCTCCGGCGTACCCGAGATGTGCTTGCGCACGCGGATGTGGCGACGCTTGATGGCGGCGCGCTTGTACGCGTCACCCTTGGCGATCTTTACACCGTATGCCATGGCTTACTTACCCGCCTTTCCGACCTTGCGGCGGATAACCTCGCCCGCGTACTTGACGCCCTTGGCCTTGTACGGGTCGGGCTTGCGCAGCTTGCGGATCTTCGCGGCGACCTCGCCGACCTTCTGCTTGTCGATACCCTCGACCGAGAACTTGGTCGGCGACTCGACCTTGAAGGAGATGCCCTCGGGCGCCTCCACCAGGATCGAGTGGCTGTAGCCGAGCTGGAACTCCAGGTTGGAGCCCTTCGCGGCGACGCGGTAACCGACACCGCTGATTTCGAGCGCCTTGACGTAACCCTGGGTCACGCCGGTGATCATGTTCGCCACCAGCGTGCGGGACAGGCCGTGCAGGGCCTTGTTCTGACGCTCGTCGTTCGGGCGCAGCACCTGCAGGGTGCCATCCTCGCCCTTGGTGACATCGATCGGCGCGGCAACGGTGTGGGAGAGGGAACCCTTGGGGCCCTTCACGGCGACCGTACGGCCATCGATGGTGACGTCCACACCGGCGGGAACCTGGATGGGGAGCTTGCCGATTCGCGACATTAGCTTTTCCTCCGTTCCCTACTACCAGACGTAGGCGAGGACTTCCCCACCTACGCCCTTCTTGCCTGCCTGCTGACCGGTCAGGAGACCGTGGGACGTGGAGATGATCGCCACGCCCAGGCCGCCGAGAACCTTCGGCAGATTGGTGGACTTCGCGTACACGCGCAGACCCGGCTTGGAGATGCGCTTGATGCCGGCGATCGAACGCTCGCGGTTCGGGCCGAACTTCAGCTCCAGGACGAGGTTCTTGCCGACCTCGGCGTCCTCGACCTTCCAGCCGGTGATGAAGCCCTCCTGCTGGAGGATCTCCGCGATGTGCGACTTGATCTTGCTGTGCGGCATCACGACGGTGTCGTGGTACGCCGAGTTCGCGTTACGCAGACGCGTGAGCATGTCTGCGATGGGATCAGTCATGGTCATGAATTGGCCTTCGGCCTCTCTCGCCGGGGTTTCCTGTATGCGCCATCCCTCTCCCCACTCAGTGGCGGGACGGGTGCGGTGCGGGGACCTACGGCGTAGTAAGTCGGTCAGGGCGGCGGGCGCCCAACCCCACAAGCCTACGGCATGTGAAGGAGGGCTCCCGCCGACCAGATACTTACCGAGAGCCTCCGGTAATTCCCAAGTAGGGAATTACCAGGAGCTCTTGGTCACGCCCGGCAGCTCGCCACGGTGAGCCATCTCACGAAGGCACACGCGGCACAGGCCGAACTTGCGGTACACGGAGTGCGGACGCCCACAGCGCTGGCAGCGGGTGTAGGCGCGCACACCGAACTTGGGCTTACGAGCAGCCTTGGCAATAAGAGCCTTCTTCGCCATCTCGCTTACGCCTCCTTGAACGGGAAGCCGAGGTGACGAAGGAGCGCGCGGCCCTCAGCGTCGTTGGTCGCCGTGGTGACCACGGTGATGTCCATACCCCGGACGCGGTCGATCTTGTCCTGGTCGATCTCGTGGAACATGACCTGCTCCGTGAGACCGAAGGTGTAGTTGCCACGGCCGTCGAACTGCTTGGGGGACAGGCCACGGAAGTCGCGGATGCGCGGAAGCGCGAGCGACAGGGTGCGGTCCAGGAACTCCCACATGCGGTCGCCACGAAGCGTGACGTGGGCACCGATCGGCTGGCCCTCACGCAGCTTGAACTGCGCGATGGACTTACGGGCCTTGGTGACGGCCGGCTTCTGGCCGGTGATCGTGGTGAGGTCGCGAATCGCGCCGTCGATCAGCTTGGAGTCGCGGGCGGCGTCGCCCACACCCATGTTGACCACGATCTTGACGAGGCCGGGAACCTGCATGACGTTCTCGAACGAGAACTCCTCACGCAGCTTGCCCGCGATCTCCTCGCGGTACTTCGTCTTCAGACGCGGAGTGGTGGTGGTAGCCATCAGATGTCCTCACCCGTCCGCTTGGCAACGCGGATCTTGTTGCCTTCGTCGTCGAAGCGGTAACCGACGCGCGTGACGACCTTGTTGCCGTCCTTCTCCACGACGAGCTGAACGTTGCTCACGTGGACAGGGGCCTCGGTCGTGACGATGCCACCGGTCTGCGAACCGCGAGCGGTCTGACCGGCCTTGGTGTGCTTCTTGACCCGGTTGACACCCTCGACCAGGACGCGGTCCTCGCGGGGGAAGGCCGCGATGACCTTGCCCTGCTTGCCCTTGTCCTTGCCGGTGATGACCTGAACCAGGTCGCCCTTCTTGATCTTCATGCTTACAGCACCTCCGGCGCGAGCGAGATGATCTTCATGAACTTCTTCTCGCGCAGCTCACGGCCCACCGGGCCGAAGATACGGGTGCCGCGAGGGTCGCCGTCGTTCTTCAGAATGACAGCGGCGTTCTCGTCGAAGCGGATGTACGAGCCGTCCTGGCGGCGGCGCTCCTTCACGGTGCGAACGATGACCGCCTTGACGACGTCACCCTTCTTCACGTTGCCACCGGGGATCGCGTCCTTGACGGTGGCGACAATGACGTCACCGATGCCCGCGTAGCGGCGACCGGAGCCACCGAGAACACGGATGCAAAGGATCTCCTTGGCACCAGTGTTGTCGGCGACACGCAGTCGCGACTCCTGCTGGATCACGTCTATCTCCTGTTTGTCTGCCGGTTCCCGGCCGGGGCTGTACTGGACAGCCCCGGCCGAGCCTGGCGGAACTGACTCGAAGGGTTACCCCTTCAAGTAATTACTTGGCCTTCTCGAGGATCTCGACGATGCGCCAGCGCTTGGTCGCCGACAGCGGACGCGTCTCCATGATGATGACGCGGTCGCCGACGCCGGCAGCGTTCTGCTCGTCGTGCGCCTTGAGCTTGTTGGTACGGCGGATGACCTTGCCGTACAGCGCGTGCTTCACGCGGTCCTCGACAGCGACGACGACGGTCTTGTCCATCTTGTCGCTGACGACCAGACCCTCACGGGTCTTGCGGAATCCGCGGTCGGTCTTGTTCTCAGTCACGTTGCTCTCGCTCATCAGGCGCTCTCCACCGTCTCGATGCCCAGCTCGCGCTCACGCATCAGGGTGTAGATCCGCGCGATGTCCTTGCGGACGGCCTTCAGCCGACCGTGGTTCTCGAGCTGACCGGTCGCCGCCTGAAAGCGGAGGTTGAACAGCTCTTCCTTGGCCTCGCGAAGCTTGGCAACAAGCTCCTCGTCGCCCAGTTCGCGCAGCTCGGACGCCTTAGTAACGGCCGCCATCACGACTCACCTGCCTCGCGCCGCACGATCCGGCACTTCATCGGAAGCTTGTGAGCAGCGCGGGTAAGCGCCTCACGCGCAATCTTCTCGTTCGGGTAGGACAGCTCGAACATCACCCGACCGGGCTTGACGTTCGCGATCCACCACTCGGGGGAGCCCTTACCGGAACCCATGCGGGTCTCGGCAGGCTTCTTCGTCAGCGGGCGGTCCGGGTAGATGTTGATCCAGACCTTGCCGCCACGCTTGATGTGGCGGGTCATCGCGATACGAGCCGCCTCGATCTGGCGGTTGGTCACGTACGCCGGAGTGAGGGCCTGAATGCCGTACTCGCCGAACGCAACCTGCGTACCACCCTTGGACATACCGCTGCGCTTCGGGTGGTGCTGCTTGCGGTGCTTGACCCTACGGGGGATCAGCATGTCGGTCAGGCCTCCGTTCCGGTGCTCTCAGCCGGAGCGGCAGCGGCGGCGGGAGCGTCGGCCTTGGGGGCCTCGGCAGCCGGCGCGGACTGCTGCTGCGGCTTGCGGCCGCGACCGCCACCACGCTCGCCACCACGGCCACCGCGGCCGGCCGGGCGGTCAGCGCCGCCACGGGCCGGACGGTTACCGGCGCGCGCAGCGGCGTTCTCGGCGCGGACCTCGGCGATGTTCTTGACGTCGCCCTTGTAGATCCAGACCTTCACACCGATACGGCCGAAGGTCGTCTTGGCCTCGAAGAAGCCGTAGTCGACGTTCGCACGGAGCGTGTGCAGGGGCACACGGCCCTCGCGGTAGAACTCCGAGCGGGACATCTCGGCGCCGCCGAGACGGCCGCCACACTGGATCTTGATGCCCTTGGCGCCGGCCTTCATCGACGACTGCATGCTCTTACGCATGGCCCGACGGAAGGAGACGCGGGAGGACAGCTGCTCGGCAACGGCCTGCGCGACCAGCTGAGCGTCGACCTCGGGGTTCTTGACCTCGAGGATGTTCAGCTGAACCTGCTTGCCCGTGAGCTTCTCGAGATCGCCGCGGATGCGGTCGGCCTCGGCGCCACGGCGGCCGATGACGATGCCGGGACGCGCGGTGTGGATGTCCACCCGCACGCGGTCACGGGTGCGCTCGATCTCAACCTTCGAGATGCCGGCGCGCTCCATGCCGGACGTCATCATCCGACGGATGGCGACGTCTTCCTTGACGTAGTCCTTGTACAGCTTGTCGGCGTACCAACGGGACTTGAAGTCCGTGGTGATGCCGAGCCGGAACCCATGCGGGTTAACCTTCTGGCCCATTACCGGGTTCCTTCCTTGCTGCTGACGACCACGGTGATGTGGCTGGTCCGCTTACGGATCCGGTAGGCACGGCCCTGAGCACGCGGACGGAACCGCTTCAGGGTCGGGCCCTCGTCCACGTACGCCTCGCTGATGACCAGCGAAGAGGCGTCGGTGTGGTCGTAGTTGTGTGCAGCGTTGGCAATGGCGCTGTCAAGCACCTTGCCAACCGGCACGCTCGCGGCCTGCGGGGCGAAACGCAGGACCGCCTGAGCCTCCGTGGCATCCATGCCACGGATGAGGTCCACCACGCGGCGGGCCTTCATGGGCGTGACGCGGATGTACCGCGCCTGGGCCCTGGCTTCCATGGTTGTCCCTTCGGTGTAAGTCATAGTCAGTCACCCCGCGTTAGCGGCGCTTCGACTTCCGGTCGTCCTTGACGTGGCCGCGGAAGGTGCGAGTCGGCGAGAACTCGCCGAGCTTGTGGCCGACCATCGACTCGGTGACGAACACCGGGACGTGGGTCTTGCCGTTGTGCACCGCGATCGTGTGGCCGAGCATGGCCGGGATGATCATCGAGCGACGGGACCAGGTCTTGATGACGTTCTTGGTGCCTGCTTCGTTCTGTACGTCCACCTTCTTGATCAGGTGGTCGTCGACGAAGGGCCCCTTCTTGAGACTGCGCGGCATCTAAACCCGCTCCTAGCGCTTCTTGTTCGTCTTGCGGCGGCGGACGATGTACTTGCTCGATGCCTTCTTCGGCGAGCGAGTACGACCCTCCTTCTGACCCCACGGGCTGACCGGGTGGCGACCACCGGAGGTCTTGCCCTCACCACCACCGTGCGGGTGGTCGACCGGGTTCATGGCGACACCGCGGACGGTCGGGCGGACGCCCTTCCAGCGCAGACGGCCGGCCTTGCCCCAGTTGATGTTCGACTGCTCGGCGTTGCCGACCTCGCCGATGGTGGCGCGGCAGCGGGCGTCGACCAGCCGGATCTCGCCGGACGGCATACGAAGGTGGGCCATCGTGCCCTCCTTCGCCAGCAGCTGCACGGAGGCACCCGCGGAACGGGCGAACTTCGCGCCGCCGCCGGGCCGCAGCTCGATGGCGTGGATGGTCGTACCGACCGGGATGTTGCGCAGCGCCAGGTTGTTGCCGGGCTTGATGTCGGCGGCCGGGCCGTTCTCGACACGGTCGCCCTGCGTCAGGCCCTTGGGCGCGATGATGTAGCGCTTCTCGCCGTCTGCGTAGTGCAGAAGCGCGATGCGCGCGGTGCGGTTCGGGTCGTACTCGATGTGAGCGACCTTGGCCGGCACGCCGTCCTTGTCGTGACGACGGAAGTCGATCACGCGGTAGGCGCGCTTGTGGCCACCGCCCTGGTGACGGACGGTCACACGACCGGTGTTGTTACGGCCGCCCTTGCTGTGCAGCGGGCGGACCAGCGACTTCTCCGGCGTGGACCGCGTGATCTCGACGAAGTCGGCGACGGAGGAGCCACGGCGGCCCGGCGTCGTCGGCTTGTACTTGCGGATTCCCATTTCTCAGTCCTCGTCCGATTCCGGACGATCCAGACCGCCGTTAGGCGGTCGGACCGCCGAAGATGTCGATACGGTCGCCCTCAGCGAGGGTCACGATGGCGCGCTTGGTGTTGGCGCGCTTGCCGAAACCGGTCTTGGTGCGCTTGCGCTTACCCTGACGGTTGATCGTGTTGACCCCGGTGACCTTGACCGAGAAGACCGCCTCGACGGCCTGCTTGATCTGGGTCTTGTTGGAGCCGGGCGCGACGATGAACGTGTACTTGTTCTCGTCGAGCAGGGCGTAGCTCTTCTCGGAGACAACCGGCTTGACGAGAACGTCACGCGGGTCCGAGAAGGTCTTGCTGGTTACGGTCGCCTCGGACATCAGGCGTCGCTCCCTTCGGTCTCATCGGCCTTGGGGCCAGACACGAAGGACTCGAAGGCGGCCTTGGTGAAGACCACGTCGTCGGAGACGAGCACGTCGTACGTGTTCAGCTGGCCCGGCTCCAGGAGGTGCACCTGGGGCAGGTTGCGGGCGGAGAGCCACGCGGCCTCGTCGGCCCGCTCGACAACCAGGAGCACATGCTTGCGCTCGCTGATCTTGCCCAGCAGGGTCTTCGCGGCCTTCGTGGAGACGCCGCCGTCGACCACGCCGGTGACGACGTGGATACGGCTGTTGCGGGCCCGGTCGGAGAGGGCACCGCGCAGGGCGGCGGCCTTCATCTTCTTCGGCGTCCGCTGCGAGTAGTCACGCGGCGTGGGGCCGTGGACGACGCCACCGCCGGCAAACTGCGGCGCACGGGTCGAACCCTGGCGCGCGCGGCCGGTGCCCTTCTGGCGGTAAGGCTTCCTACCGCCACCACGGACCTCGCCACGACGCTTGACCTTGTGCGTGCCCTGACGGGCGGCGGCCAGCTGCGCGACGACGACCTGGTGGAGCAGCGGGATGCTGACCTTGGCGTCGAAGATCTCGGCCGGGAGCTCGACGGTCCCGGACTTGTCGCCGGAGGGCGACAGAATGTCAATGGTGCTCATAGTCCTCAGACCCCCTTGGCCGCAGTGCGGACGAGGACGAGGCCGCCGTTCGGACCAGGAACCGCGCCCTTGATGAGCAGCAGGCCCTTCTCCGCGTCAACCGCGTGGATGGTCAGGTTCTGGGTGGTGACCCGCTCGTTACCCATGCGGCCCGCCATGCGCATGCCCTTGAAGACACGCCCAGGGGTGGCGCAGCCACCGATGGAACCGGGCGAGCGGTGCTTGCGCTGGGTACCGTGACCGGCGCCGAGGCCCTTGAAGTTGTGACGCTTCATGACACCGGCGAAGCCCTTGCCCTTGCTCTTGCCCGTGACGTCAACCTTGACGCCGGACTCGAACACCGCGGCAGTGATCTCCTGGCCGAGCGTGTACTCGCTGGCGTCGGAGGTACGGAGCTCCACCAGGTGGCGGCGCGGGGTTACGTCGGCCTTGGCGAAGTGACCCTTGAGGGGCTTGTTCACCTTGCGCGGGTCAATCTCGCCGAAGGCGATCTGGACCGACTCGTAGCCGTCGATGTCGTTCTTACGGACCTGGGTAACGACGCAGGGCCCGGCCTTGACGACGGTCACCGGGACGACACGGTTGTTCTCGTCCCAGACCTGGGTCATGCCGAGCTTCTCGCCCAGGACGCCCTTGATCTGCTTTGCCATCTTCTCCGCGCCTCTCAGAGCTTGATCTCGATGTCAACGCCGGCCGGAAGGTCCAGGCGCATCAACGAGTCAACGGTCTTGGGCGTCGGGTCGAGGATGTCGATCAGGCGCTTGTGCGTGCGCATCTCGAAGTGCTCGCGCGAGTCCTTGTACTTGTGCGGCGACTTGATGACGCAGTACACGTTCTTCTCAGTGGGCAGCGGCACCGGGCCCGCGACCGACGCACCAGTGCGGGTCACCGTCTCGACGATCTTCTTCGCCGAGGAGTCGATGACCTCGTGGTCGTAGGCCTTGAGCCGGATGCGGATCTTCTGTCCCGCCATGGCTACTAGTAGTCCTGTCTCTCGAAACGCTCTGGAACTCGGGAGGCTGCGCCTTTCGCAAGCGAAGCGCTGTCCTTCTCCGACCCACGCGGTCGGGCGTGTCGCACTCCCTCCAAAGAAATTTCCGGGGAAATTCCCTGCCAAGGGGGTGCGGGCCGAAGACCGCGCATCGGGGGAAAGACACCCACCGAGTGCCTGGCTGGTACCCCGCTGACACTTCCCGGAAGATTCCCGTACGTCCGCTCCAGCGCTGCCTTACGGCAGATGGGGCGACGAGTACTGTGGGACTCGCTTCCGGTCCTCCCGGCGGGAGGCGCGCAGCATCGGCACTCAACCGAGCAACCTGGCTAGTGTGCCATATGGGGCAGAGCCCTGGCCAATCGTGGCCGGAGAGAGTACCCCACCCGTCTGCTTCTCACGCACGCCCTTGCGACTGAGAGCAACCTGGCGTGTCGTTCCGCCGTCTTGCTGACCGCGGACGCCTGTGACCAGCCCGTCCGCCACCACCTGAGTGTGACAGTACGCAGCATGGGGGGCCTGTCTGCCCGCTGCGGGGGAAGCGGACGGAGCGGGACAGATGAACATCGAGCATGCCCGGGGGGCGGCCGCCGCGCGCGTCGGCGGCCCGAGCAGACGCAATGTGGTCACCGCCACAGCGGCCTTGGCCGCGGCCGCCGCTCTCAGTTCCTGCTCCGTGCCCGCCCAGCGGCGCTCCAGTCCCACCGCGGACCCCGCACCGGGTATACCCATCGCCAGCTCCCGGCGGGCGCAGCTGATGCAGATCCTGGCCCATCCGGACGACGATCTGTACTTCATGAACCCCGACACCCAGCGGATGCTCGACGCCGGGGTTCCGCTTGTCTGCGTCTACGTCACGGCGGGCGAGCACGACGGCAAGAACCACATACCCGGGAACCGGGTCGTCACCGCGGACAGGGCCGGCTACTCCTCCGCCCGCCACCAGGGCCTGCGCCAGGCCTACGCGGCCCTGCTCGGGCTGGGCAAGTTCACCGAGTGGACAAGGGACGTCGCCTCGCTGCACGACGGTCACCTGGCCGAGATCAACACCCTCGTCAACGGCTACCGCAGGGTCGAGCTGATCTTCCTCAACCTCCCCATGCACACGACGCGCCGCTATATGGCCCTGCCCAGCCTCTGGCGGGACCGTGCGCTGGGCCTGAGCACCGTCGTCGCCGCCGGCTCCCCGCTGCACAAGACGGTCTCGTACGACTACGACACGCTCGTCGACGTACTCGTCGGGCTGATGGATCAGTACCGGCCCACCGTGATCCAGACCCTGGACCCCGACCCGGACATCCAGCACAGCGACGAGGCGACCCGCAAGAAGGACAGCGAGCAGCGCGGCTACTCGGACCACGCCGACCACACCGCCGTCGCCTCGTTCAGCTGGGCCGCGATGGTCCGCTGGGTCGCCCGGGCGACGAGGGACGGCGGCCATGTGCCCGCCTTCGTGGCCACCGCCTTCCGCGGCTACTACAACCGCCACTGGCCCAAGAACCTCCCGGCCGCGGTGCTCAGGGAGAAGGCCGGGAACCTCGTCCCGTACGGCGGCGACCCGGCCTGGCAGTGCGGCAACCCGGCCGGCTGCGGCGACTACAACGTCGGCGGAATCCGCCCGCTGAAGAACACGAAGGGCTGGGTCCGCTCCACCCACTACCGCCACCCCGGAGCGCGCACCGTCGTCGCCGCCCAGCCGTCCGGCCGGCTGGTCGCCTACGGCGTGCTCGGACTGCGTGCGGTGCGCTGGCGGGAGACCAGCCCGGGCAGCGGGCAGTGGGGCGACCCGGACGACCTCGGCGGCGGCCCGCTCGCGCCCGCCCTCGGCGCGGCAACGCTGAAGGACGGCCGTCAGCTGCTGTTCGCGCTGCGCTTCGCCGAGCTCGGCGGCCACGGCGGCCCCAACCGGCGCGAGGTCGTGCTGCTGGAGCAGGGCTCGCCCGGCGGCGAGTTCCTCGCGTGGAGGGGTCTGGACAATCCCGAGCGTGGCGACGACCGCGGCCGCCGCATCGGCGTACCGGTCGCCGTCGCGGCCCCCGACGGCCGGGTCCACATCTTCGTCCGCAATGCCGACCAGGGCATCAGCACCCGGGTGCGCGAACCGTCCGGGGAGTGGGACCGCTGGCGCGACCTCGGCGGCGAGGAGATCCAGGACGGTCTCTCGACGGTCGTGGACGGCGCGGGCCGGGTCCATGTCTTCGCCGCCGGCCGCGAGGGAGTGCACCACTGGACGCAGGACACCATGGGCCTGCCGCTCACCTACCGCCCGGGCGGCGGCCTTCCCCTGCCCGGTGACCCGCTCGCCCCGCTGCTGACCGGCGACGGCGGCATCGAGCTGTACTACCGCGGGCCGACGGCCTCGTCCGTGATGGCCGTACGCGCCGGTGGCGCCCCCGCCCGCCCCCGCAAGGAGGGCTTCGACGGTTACGGCCCCATCAGCGCGGCCGCGGCACCCGGCGGCCCCGTACTGCTCGGCAAGGACATCCGCGGGCAGCTCCAACTCCGCACCGGCAACAGGCTTCTGACGCGCACTCGGGGCATGGCGGCGCTGGACGCACCCGCCCTTCACATAGGCCGCTCGGGCGCCACTGTCGTGGGCCTGGGGGCAGACGCGCACCCCTGGACCTGGCTGCCCGAGGCAGGAACCGCCGGCTGACACAGCCCGCAGCGCACAGGCAAAGCACCTGGCACAGCACACGGCAAAGGGCCCCGCACCGAAGTGCGGGGCCCTTGCTGATGCTCCAGGAGCAACCAGGTCAGATCAGCAATTACTTGTTGATCTTGGTGACCTGGCCGGCGCCCACAGTCCGGCCACCCTCACGGATGGCGAACTTGAGGCCCTCCTCCATGGCGACCGGCTGAATCAGGTTGACCGTCATGGTGGTGTTGTCGCCCGGCATGACCATCTCGGTGCCCTCGGGGAGGGTCACAACGCCGGTCACGTCCGTGGTACGGAAGTAGAACTGCGGGCGGTAGTTGTTGAAGAAGGGGGTGTGACGACCACCCTCGTCCTTCGACAGGATGTAGGCCTGGGCCTCGAACTCGGTGTGCGGCGTGACCGAACCGGGCTTGATGATGACCTGGCCGCGCTCGACGTCCTCGCGCTTGATGCCACGGAGGAGCAGACCGACGTTCTCACCGGCCTGGCCCTCGTCGAGCAGCTTGCGGAACATCTCGATGCCGGTGACCGTGGTGGTGGTCTTCTCCTGCTTGATGCCCACGATGTCAACGGTCTCGTTGACCTTGAGGACACCACGCTCGATACGACCGGTGACGACGGTGCCACGACCGGTGATCGTGAAGACGTCCTCGATCGGCATGAGGAACGGCTTGTCGACGTCACGCTCGGGCTGCGGGATGGACTCGTCGACGGCCTTCATCAGGTCGAGGACGGTCTGGCCCCACTCCTTGTCACCCTCGAGCGCCTTGAGCGCCGAGACCTTGACGACCGGAAGGTCGTCGCCCGGGAACTCGTACTCGGAGAGCAGCTCGCGGACCTCGAGCTCGACGAGCTCCAGGATCTCCTCGTCGTCCACCATGTCGGCCTTGTTCAGGGCGACAACGATGTACGGAACGCCAACCTGGCGGGCCAGGAGCACGTGCTCCTTGGTCTGCGGCATCGGGCCGTCGGTCGCGGCGACCACGAGGATGGCGCCGTCCATCTGCGCCGCACCCGTGATCATGTTCTTGATGTAGTCCGCGTGACCGGGGCAGTCGACGTGCGCGTAGTGACGCGACTCCGTCTGGTACTCGACGTGCGCGATCGAGATCGTGATACCGCGCTGGCGCTCCTCAGGAGCCTTGTCGATCTGGTCGAAGGCCGAGGCCTCGTTCAGGTCCGGGTACGCGTCATGCAGCACCTTGGTAATGGCGGCCGTGAGGGTCGTCTTACCGTGGTCGATGTGACCGATGGTGCCGATGTTGACGTGCGGCTTAGTCCGCTCGAACTTCGCCTTCGCCACTGGGGTCCTCCTGTGGAGTGGTTCTGTACGCCTTACTCATCGGCGCCAGGTGATCTTTGCTGGGATGCCGGGGCCCTGGGCATTCTCTCCGGGTATCGGAGGGAATGCCCCAGCAGGCTCCGGTGACAAGCCTAAAGCGTGAACTCGTTTGAGTTACTCGCCCTTGGCCTTCGCGATGATCTCCTCGGCGACGTTCCGCGGAACCTCGGCGTAGGAGTCGAACTGCATCGAGTAGCTTGCGCGACCCGAGGTCTTGCTGCGGAGGTCTCCGACGTAGCCGAACATCTCCGACAGCGGAACCAGGCCCTTGACGACCCGGGCACCGCTGCGCTCCTCCATGGCCTGAATCTGGCCACGGCGGGAGTTGAGGTCGCCGATGACATCGCCCATGTAGTCCTCGGGCGTGGTGACCTCGACGGCCATCATCGGCTCGAGGAGCACGGGGGACGCCTTGCGGGCACCCTCCTTGAACGCCTGCGAACCAGCGATCTTGAACGCGAGCTCGGAGGAGTCGACCTCGTGGTAACCACCGTCGAGAAGGGTGACGCGGACGCCCACCATCTCGTAGCCGGCCAGGATGCCGAACTGCATGGCTTCCTGCGCACCCGAGTCCACCGAGGGGATGTACTCACGGGGGATGCGGCCACCGGTGACCTTGTTCACGAACTCGTAGGTCGCGTCGCCGCCCTCGATGGGCTCCAGCGCGATCTGCACCTTCGCGAACTGACCGGTACCACCGGTCTGCTTCTTGTGCGTGTAGTCGATACGCTCGACGGCCTTGCGGATCGTCTCGCGGTACGCGACCTGGGGCTTGCCGACGTTCGCCTCGACGCGGAACTCGCGCCGCATGCGGTCGACGAGCACCTCGAGGTGAAGCTCGCCCATACCACCGATGATGGTCTGGCCGGTCTCCTCGTCCGAGTGGACCTGGAAGGAGGGGTCCTCCTCCGCGAGACGCTGGATGGCGACACCCAGCTTCTCCTGGTCACCCTTGGTCTTGGGCTCGATCGCGACCTGGATGACCGGCGCCGGGAAGTCCATGGACTCCAGGATCACCGGGTTCTTGTCGTCGCACAGCGTCTCACCGGTGGTGGTCTGCTTCAGGCCCATGACGGCGACGATGTCACCGGCGCCCACCGACTCGATCTCCTCACGCTTGTTCGCGTGCATACGGTAGATCTTGCCGATGCGCTCCTTCTTGCCCTTCGTCGGGTTCAGCACCGCGGTGCCGGACGTCAGGCGGCCGGAGTAGATCCGGATGAAGGTGAGCTTGCCCAGGTGCGGGTCGCTCGCGATCTTGAAGGCCAGCGCGGCCAGCGGCTCGTCGTCCGACGGCTTGCGCGTGACGACCTTCTCCGGGTCCTTGACGTCGTGGCCGTCAATGCCCTCGACGTCGAGGGGGGAGGGGAGGTAGCGCACAACCGCGTCGAGCAGAGGCTGAACGCCCTTGTTCTTGAACGCGGTACCGCAGAAGACGGGGGTGACGGTGGTGCCGCCGCCCTTGCCGGACGCGATGGTGATACGACGGATCGCGGCGTAGAGCTGCTCCTCGGTGGGCTCCTGGCCCTCCAGGTACAGCTCCATCATCTCGTCGTCGTTCTCGGAAACGGCCTCAAGGAGCTTGCCGCGCCATTCCTCGGCAGCCTCCGTGTGCGTGCCCGGAATGTCGACGACGTCGTACATCTCGCCCTTGGTCGCCTCGGCGGACCAGAGCAGTGCCTTCATACGAACGAGGTCGATGACGCCCTTGAAGTCCGCCTCGGCACCGATCGGCAGCTGCATCACGATCGGGGTCGCGCCGAGGCGGTCCACGATCATGTCGACGCAGCGGTGGAACTCCGCGCCGGTGCGGTCGAGCTTGTTGACGAAGCAGATACGCGGAACGCCGTAACGGTCCGCCTGACGCCAAACAGTCTCGGACTGGGGCTCAACGCCGGCAACACCGTCGAACACCGTGACGGCACCGTCGAGCACGCGGAGCGAACGCTCCACCTCGACCGTGAAGTCGACGTGACCCGGGGTGTCGATGATGTTGATGGTGTGATCGACGTCCTCGAGCGGCCAGTGACAGGTCGTCGCGGCGGACGTGATCGTGATGCCGCGCTCCTGCTCCTGCTCCATCCAGTCCATCGTGGCAGCGCCGTCGTGGACCTCACCGATCTTGTAGCTCACACCGGTGTAAAACAGGATGCGCTCGGTGGTCGTCGTCTTGCCCGCGTCGATGTGGGCCATGATCCCAATGTTGCGGACCTTGGCCAGGTCAAGCGAAGTGGTGGCCATAAGGCTCAATCTTCTCTCGGTCTCGATGTGGGTAGCGACTACCAGCGGTAGTGCGCGAAGGCCTTGTTGGACTCGGCCATCTTGTGCGTGTCCTCACGCTTCTTGACCGCAGCGCCGAGGCCGTTGGAGGCGTCGAGCAGCTCGTTCATGAGGCGTTCGGTCATGGTCTTCTCGCGACGGGCGCGGGAGTAACCCACGACCCAGCGGAGCGCGAGGGTGGCGGCGCGACCGGGCTTGACCTCGATCGGCACCTGGTAGGTGGCGCCACCGACACGGCGGGACTTGACCTCGAGAGACGGCTTGACGTTCTCGAGAGCGCGCTTCAGCGTGATGACCGGGTCAGCGCCGGTCTTCTCGCGGAGGCCTTCCATGGCGCCGTAGACGATCCGCTCGGCAGTGGAACGCTTGCCGTTGAGCAGGATCTTGTTGATCAGCGACGTGACAAGAGGAGAACCGTAGACCGGGTCGATGATGACCGGGCGCTTCGGGGCGGGGCCCTTACGAGGCATTCTTACTTCTCCTTCTTGGCGCCGTAGCGGCTGCGGGCCTGCTTGCGGTTCTTGACACCCTGGGTGTCGAGGGAACCGCGGATGATCTTGTAACGAACACCCGGCAGGTCCTTCACACGGCCACCACGCACGAGCACGATGGAGTGCTCCTGCAGGTTGTGTCCCTCACCCGGAATGTAGGCCGTGACCTCGATGCCGGAGGTCAGACGCACACGCGCGACCTTCCGCAGGGCCGAGTTCGGCTTCTTCGGGGTGGTCGTGAACACACGCGTGCAGACGCCGCGGCGCTGAGGGGAACCCTCGAGTGCGGGCGTCTTGTTCTTCTCGACCTTGTCCTGCCGGCCCTTCCGGACCAGCTGCTGGATCGTAGGCACTACTTCTCCGGTTTCTGTGTGCCGTATGTGAAACTAACCTGGAACGTCGCCGACCCACGCGGTCGGGTGTGTCGAATGCTGCAGGCTCCCCCGCAAAGGAAGAGAGCGCAGATTGCGGTGGCCTTTCGCGGACTCGCCATGCGGTTGAGGACACGCACACGAGCCCAGGCACACCCCAGGCACAAGGTCAGAGCGTACCTACCGCATCGGCTCCGGTCAAAACAACTGCACACGCGCAGGACACACCAGCCTGCAACATACGACACAGGGCGGCCATCCCGCGAGGGATGACCGCCCTGTAGACCTACTACACGCTCTTACTGGTTGTACGGACCGTAGTCGTAGTCCTCCAGCGGAACGGCCTGGCCGGAGCCCGTGCCGAACGGCGAGTAGTCGATGTCGTCGTAGCCCACGGCCGAGTACATCGCGGCCTTGGCCTCCTCGGTGGGCTCCACCCGGATGTTGCGGTAGCGGGACAGGCCCGTACCGGCCGGGATGAGCTTACCGATGATGACGTTCTCCTTGAGGCCGATCAGGGAGTCCGACTTGGCGTTGATCGCCGCGTCGGTCAGAACCCTGGTCGTCTCCTGGAAGGACGCCGCCGACAGCCACGACTCGGTCGCCAGCGAGGCCTTGGTGATACCCATCAGCTGCGGACGGCCGGAGGCGGGGTGACCGCCCTCGGTGACCACACGACGGTTCTCGGTCTCGAACTTCGAGCGCTCGACGAGCTCGCCCGGCAGCAGCTCCGCGTCGCCGGACTCGATGATCGTCACACGGCGCAGCATCTGCCGGATGATGATCTCGATGTGCTTGTCGTGGATCGACACACCCTGCGAGTTGTAGACCTTCTGGACCTCGCCGACCAGGTGGACCTGGACCGCGCGCTGACCGAGGATCCGCAGCACGTCTTGCGGGTTGGTGGCACCCACGGTGAGCTTCTGGCCCACCTCGACGTGATCGCCCTCGCCGACCAGCAGACGGGCACGCTTCGAGATCGGGAACGCCGTCTCGTCGCTGCCGTCGTCCGGGGTGACGACGATCTTCTTGGTCTTCTCGGTCTCCTCGATACGGATGCGGCCTGCCGCCTCCGAGATCGGGGCGACACCCTTGGGCGTACGAGCCTCGAAGAGCTCGACGACACGGGGCAGACCCTGGGTGATGTCGTCACCGGCCACACCACCGGTGTGGAAGGTACGCATCGTCAGCTGGGTACCGGGCTCACCGATGGACTGGGCGGCGATGATGCCGACCGCCTCACCGATGTCGACCAGCTTGCCGGTGGCCAGCGAACGGCCGTAGCAGAAGGCACAGGTGCCGACCGCCGACTCACAGGTCAGGACCGAGCGGGTCTTGACCTCTTCGACACCGGCGCCCACCAGGGCGTCGATGAGCACGTCACCCAGGTCGACATTGGCCGGCGCGATGACCTTGCCGTCGACGACGACGTCCTCGGCGAGCATCCGCGCGTACACGGAGGTCTCGACGTCCTCGGTCTTGCGCAGCACACCGTCGGCGCCGCGCTCCGCGATCTTGAGCTTCAGACCGCGGTCGGTGCCACAGTCCTCCTCGCGGATGATGACGTCCTGCGAGACGTCCACCAGACGACGGGTCAGGTAACCCGAGTCGGCGGTACGCAGGGCGGTGTCCGCCAGACCCTTACGGGCACCGTGCGTGGAGATGAAGTACTCCAGCACTGACAGACCCTCACGGAACGACGCCTTGATGGGCCGCGGGATGGTCTCGTTCTTGGCGTTGGACACCAGACCACGCATACCGGCGATCTGACGCATCTGCATCATGTTTCCGCGAGCACCCGAGTTGACCATCATGAAGATGGGGTTGGTCTTCGGGAAGTTCGCGTTCATCGCCTCGGCAACCTCGTTGGTCGCCTTGGTCCAGATGGTGATGAGTTCCTGCGTGCGCTCCTGCTTGGTGATCAGACCGCGCTCGTACTGCTTCTGGACCTTCTCGTCCTGCGCCTCGTAGCCCTTGACGATCTCCTTCTTCGCCTCGGGAACGACGATGTCGGAGATGGCGACCGTGACACCGGAACGGGTGGCCCAGAAGAAGCCCGCCGCCTTCAGGTTGTCGAGCGTCGCCGCCACGATGACCTTGGGGTAGCGCTCGGCGAGGTCGTTGACGATCTCGGAGAGCTGCTTCTTGCCGACGGAGTAGTCGACGAACGGGTAGTCCTCGGGCAGCAGCTCGTTGAAGAGCGCGCGGCCCAGAGTCGTACGCAGCCGGAAGCAGTCACCCTGCTGCCACTCCGGCTCACCCTCCTCCGCGACCGGCGGGGTCCAGCCACGCGGCGGGATCGTGCCGACCGGGAAGCGGATGTCGACCTTCGCCTGGAGCGAGAGCTCCCGGGCGTCGAAGGCCATGATCGCCTCGGCGCTGGAGTTGAACGCACGGCCCTCGCCGCGCACCTCGCGCTCCTCCTCGTCCGTGGTGAGGAAGAAGAGGCCGAGCACCATGTCCTGCGTGGGCATGGTGACCGGACGGCCGTCGGCCGGCTTGAGGATGTTGTTCGAGGACAGCATCAGGATGCGGGCCTCGGCCTGCGCCTCCGCGGACAGCGGCAGGTGCACGGCCATCTGGTCACCGTCGAAGTCCGCGTTGAACGCGGTGCAGACGAGCGGGTGGATCTGGATGGCCTTGCCCTCGACCAGCTGGGGCTCGAAGGCCTGGATGCCGAGGCGGTGCAGCGTGGGCGCACGGTTCAGCAGAACCGGGTGCTCGGCGATGACCTCTTCCAGCACGTCGTACACGACCGTGCGGCCGCGCTCGACCATGCGCTTCGCCGACTTGATGTTCTGCGCGTGGTTCAGGTCGACCAGACGCTTCATCACGAACGGCTTGAAGAGCTCCAGCGCCATGGCCTTGGGCAGACCGCACTGGTGCAGCTTCAGCTGCGGACCGACGACGATCACGGAACGCGCGGAGTAGTCCACACGCTTACCGAGAAGGTTCTGACGGAAGCGGCCCTGCTTGCCCTTCAGCATGTCGCTGAGGGACTTCAGCGGGCGGTTACCGGGACCGGTGACCGGGCGACCACGACGGCCGTTGTCGAACAGCGCGTCGACGGCCTCCTGCAGCATCCGCTTCTCGTTGTTCACGATGATCTCGGGGGCACCGAGGTCAAGGAGACGCTTGAGGCGGTTGTTGCGGTTGATCACACGGCGGTACAGGTCGTTCAGGTCGGAGGTCGCGAAGCGGCCACCGTCCAGCTGCACCATCGGACGCAGGTCCGGCGGGATGACCGGCACGCAGTCCAGAACCATGCCCTTGGGGCTGTTGCTGGTCTGCAGGAACGCGGAGACGACCTTGAGGCGCTTGAGCGCACGGGTCTTCTTCTGGCCCTTGCCGGTACGGATGATCTCGCGGAGGCGCTCGGCCTCCTCCTCCAGGTCGAAGGACTCCAGGCGCTTCTGCAGCGCCGCGGCACCCATCGATCCGTCGAAGTACGTGCCGAAGCGGTCACGCAGCTCGCGGTAGAGCAGCTCGTCGCCCTCGAGGTCCTGGACCTTGAGGTTCTTGAAGCGGTTCCACACCTCGTCGAGACGGTCGATCTCGCGCTGCGCACGGTCGCGCAGCTGCTTCATCTCACGCTCGGCACCTTCGCGCACCTTGCGGCGCACGTCGGCCTTGGCGCCCTCGGCCTCGAGCTCGGCCAGGTCGGTCTCGAGCTTCTTGGCTCGGGCCTCGAGGTCGGCGTCGCGGCGGTTCTCGACCTGCTGGCGCTCGACGGAGACATGCGCCTCCAGCGAGGGCAGGTCGCGCGTACGGCGCTCCTCGTCCACGAACGTGATCATGTACGCGGCGAAGTAGATGACCTTCTCGAGGTCCTTCGGCGCGAGGTCGAGCAGGTAGCCAAGGCGCGACGGGACGCCCTTGAAGTACCAGATGTGCGTGACAGGGGCGGCCAGCTCAATGTGGCCCATCCGCTCACGGCGCACCTTGGCGCGGGTGACCTCGACGCCACAGCGCTCACAGATGATGCCCTTGAAGCGGACACGCTTGTACTTACCGCAGTAGCACTCCCAGTCCCGGGTCGGACCGAAGATCTTCTCGCAGAAGAGTCCGTCCTTTTCGGGCTTGAGCGTGCGGTAGTTGATGGTCTCCGGCTTCTTGACCTCGCCGTGGGACCACTGACGGATGTCGTCCGCGGTGGCCAGGCCGATCCGCAGCTCGTCGAAGAAGTTGACGTCGAGCACTATGCGTCAATCCCTCTCAGGGTTCGTGTCTCAATCATGGTCTGTACGGGTCCGGGGCAGGGCCGGGGCCTCACGAGGAGGCCCCGACCAGACCCGTCAGACCTCTTCGACGCTGCTCGGCTCGCGCCGGGACAGGTCGATGCCGAGCTCTTCCGCAGCGCGGAAGACGTCCTCGTCGGTGTCGCGCATCTCGATGGACATGCCGTCCGAGGACAGCACCTCCACGTTGAGGCACAGGGACTGCATCTCCTTGATGAGCACCTTGAAGGACTCGGGGATGCCGGGCTCGGGGATGTTCTCGCCCTTGACGATGGCCTCGTAGACCTTCACGCGGCCGGTGACGTCGTCGGACTTGATGGTCAGCAGCTCCTGGAGGGCGTACGCGGCGCCGTAAGCCTCCAGCGCCCACACCTCCATCTCGCCGAATCGCTGGCCACCGAACTGGGCCTTACCACCCAGCGGCTGCTGGGTGATCATCGAGTACGGACCGGTCGAGCGGGCGTGCAGCTTGTCGTCGACCAGGTGGTGGAGCTTGAGGATGTACATGTACCCGATCGAGACCGGGTCCGGGAACGGCTCGCCGGAGCGGCCGTCGAACAGGTTGGCCTTGCCGGAAGGCTGGACCAGGCGGTCACCGTCGCGGTTCGGGATCGTGGCCTCGAAGAGACCGGCGATCTCGTCCTCGCGGGCACCGTCGAAGACCGGGGTCGCGACGTTGGTGCCGGGAGCGACCTGGTCGGCGCCGATGGCCTGCAGGCGCTGAGCCCAGTCGCCGGCGAGCCCGGAGACGTCCCAGCCGCGGCTGGCGAGCCAGCCGAGGTGGATCTCGAGGACCTGTCCCGGGTTCATTCGGGACGGGACACCCAGCGGGTTGAGGATGATGTCGACCGGGGTGCCGTCCTCCAGGAACGGCATGTCCTCGATCGGCAGGATCTTCGAGATGACGCCCTTGTTGCCGTGACGGCCGGCGAGCTTGTCACCATCGGTGATCTTGCGCTTCTGCGCGACGTACACGCGAACCAGCTGGTTCACGCCCGGCGGCAGCTCGTCGCCTTCCTCGCGGTCGAAGACGCGGACGCCGATGATCTTGCCGGTCTCGCCGTGCGGCACCTTCAGCGAGGTGTCACGGACCTCACGCGCCTTCTCACCGAAGATCGCGCGGAGCAGACGCTCCTCCGGGGTCAGCTCGGTCTCACCCTTGGGCGTGACCTTGCCGACCAGGATGTCGCCGGCGACGACCTCGGCACCGATACGGATGATGCCGCGCTCGTCGAGGTCCGCGAGGACCTCTTCGGAGACGTTCGGGATGTCCCGGGTGATCTCCTCCGGGCCGAGCTTGGTGTCACGGGCGTCGACCTCGTGCTCCTCGATGTGGATCGAGGAGAGGACGTCGTCCTGCACGAGGCGCTGCGACAGGATGATCGCGTCCTCGTAGTTGTGACCCTCCCACGGCATGAAGGCGACCAGCAGGTTCTTGCCGAGCGCCATCTCGCCCTGCTCGGTGGCCGGACCGTCGGCGAGGACCTGGCCCTCGACGACCCGGGCGCCCTCGTCCACGACAACCTTCTGGTTGACCGAGGTGCCCTGGTTCGACCGGGAGAACTTGGCGATGCGGTACGTGGTGTACGTGCCGTCGTCGTTGGCGACGGTGATGTAGTCCGCGGATACCTCCTGGACAACACCTTCCTTCTCCGCCTTGATGACGTCGCCGGCGTCGACCGCACAGCGGTACTCCATGCCGGTACCGACCAGCGGCGCCTCGGCCGTGATCAGCGGAACGGCCTGACGCATCATGTTCGCGCCCATGAGGGCACGGTTGGCGTCGTCGTGCTCGAGGAACGGGATCATGGCGGTCGCGACCGACACCATCTGGCGCGGCGAGACGTCCATGTAGTCCACGTCGGAGCCCGGGACGTAGTCGACCTCGCCGCCACGGCGGCGGACCAGGACACGAGCCTCTGCGAAGCGCATGTCGTCGGTCAGCGCGGCGTTGGCCTGCGCGATGACGAAGCGGTCCTCCTCGTCGGCGGTCAGGTAGTCGACCTCGTCGGTCACCTGGTCGTCGACGACCTTGCGGTACGGCGTCTCGACGAAGCCGAACGCGTTGACCCGGCCGTACGAGGCGAGCGAGCCGATCAGACCGATGTTCGGGCCTTCAGGGGTCTCGATCGGGCACATGCGGCCGTAGTGCGACGGGTGCACGTCACGGACCTCGAAGCCGGCCCGCTCACGGGAGAGACCACCCGGGCCAAGAGCCGACAGACGGCGCTTGTGGGTGAGACCCGACAGCGGGTTGTTCTGGTCCATGAACTGCGACAGCTGGCTGGTGCCGAAGAACTCCTTGATGGAGGCGACGACCGGCCGAATGTTGATCAGGGTCTGCGGCGTGATCGCCTCGACGTCCTGGGTCGTCATGCGCTCACGCACGACGCGCTCCATACGAGCCAGACCCGTGCGGACCTGGTTCTGGATGAGCTCGCCGACGTTACGCAGACGACGGTTGCCGAAGTGGTCGATGTCGTCGGTCTCGACGACGATCTGGGTGCCGCTCTCGCCCACGGTCTCGGTCTCACCGGCGTGCAGCTTGACCAGGTACTTGATGGTCGCGATGACGTCGTCGGTGGTGAGCACGCCGGCGTCCAGCGGCTCATCCGCGCCGAGCTTCTTGTTCACCTTGTAGCGGCCGACCTTGGCGAGGTCGTAACGCTTCGGGTTGAAGTAGAGGTTCTCGAGCAGCGTCTGAGCGGCCTCACGGGTCGGCGGCTCGCCCGGACGGAGCTTGCGGTAGATGTCGAGCAGCGCGTCGTCCTGGCCCTGGGTGTGGTCCTTCTCCAGGGTGGCGCGCATGGACTCGTACTCGCCGAACTCCTCGAGGATCTGCTCGGTGGTCCAACCGAGAGCCTTGAGCAGGACGGTGACGGACTGCTTGCGCTTGCGGTCGATGCGGACACCGACCATGTCGCGCTTGTCGATCTCCATCTCCAGCCAGGCACCCCGGGACGGGATGATCTTGGCCGTGAAGATGTCCTTGTCGGACGTCTTGTCGATGTTGGAGTCGAAGTAGACACCCGGCGAGCGGACCAGCTGCGACACGACGACACGCTCGGTGCCGTTGATGACGAAGGTGCCCTTGTTGGTCATGAGCGGGAAGTCGCCCATGAAGACCGTCTGGGACTTGATCTCGCCGGTCTCGTTGTTGGTGAACTCGGCAGTGACGAAGAGCGGGGCCGCGTACGTGAAGTCGCGCTCCTTGCACTCGTCGATGGAGTTCTTCGGAGGCTCGAAACGGTGGTCGCGGAAGGTCAGCGACATCGACCCGGAGAAGTCCTCGATCGGAGAGATCTCCTCGAAGATCTCTTCCAGACCGGACTTGGTGGGGACGTCCTGTCCGCTGTCCAGAGCCGCCTCGACACGAGCCTTCCACGCGGCATTGCCGAGCAGCCAGTCAAAGCTCTCGGTCTGCAGCGCGAGGAGGTTCGGAACCTCGAGGGGCTCCTTGATCTTTGCAAAGGAGATGCGCAGCGGGGCGGTGCTTGCGCCGTTGTTCGTATTCGCGGTCGAGGCGTTGCGCGAGGCGGCCAAGAGGGGGTCCTTCCGAGGGCTCGGACTCACTACGCGCGTACCGGTCCCACAATGGGCACGGAGACAGACGCTCCCAATTGGTCAAATGACCAGGTCAGGAATGCTTCTATCAACGATGCTCATACGTGGGGATGCCCCTGGTGACGGGCAGGGGGCAGTTAACAGGCAGCGCAAAGGGTCAGTGTAGCCACTTGGCACACTGATGTCCAGTGCGGGTTTTCGAGACCCTCGTTGTTCTCAACTCCGCGGCTTGCCCTCGCGCCAAGAGGCGCACCTCGATACTGCCCGTTCGGTCGTCGATCCATGCCTCGGAACCGGATCCTTGTGACGACGCGTCCTGAGAATTGCGCGCTGCGTGCGGTTCGTCAAGGCCCCCCAGCCCAAACCGGCTGCTGGGATCGTCACTCACCACCGTCAGGGGCGCACGGCGAAGATCACGATACTCGCCGGATCCGGAAGAGCAAGGCAGGCCTCGCACAACGCCGAAGGGCGACCACCCGTATGGGTGATCGCCCTTCGCTGTGTCCCTTGCGGCGCCTATGCGGAACCGCGAGTCAGAGACTCAGAAGGTCACTTGACCTCGACGGACGCGCCGGCGGCCTTGAGGGACTCGGCAGCCTTCTCAGCGGCCTCCTTGGCGACCTTCTCGAGGACCGGCTTCGGGGCGCCGTCGACGAGGTCCTTGGCCTCCTTGAGACCCAGGGAGGTCAGCTCGCGCACGACCTTGATGACCTGGATCTTCTTCTCACCGGCGCCGGTGAGGATGACGTCGAACTCGTCCTGCTCGGCCTCGGCCTCGGCCGGGGCACCCGCGACGGCACCGGCGGCAGCGGCGACCGGGGCAGCGGCGGTGACGTCGAACTTCTCCTCGAAGGCCTTCACGAACTCGGAGAGCTCGATGAGGGTCATCTCCTCGAACTGCGCAAGCAGGTCGTCCTGGGTGAGCTTCGCCATGATGGCGGTCCTTCCACTAATTCGGCTGGTGCCGGATGTATATGTCGGCGGGCGTGCGGCCCGCTGCGACCAGCGCCGTCAGGCGACGCTGATCAATGCGCGAGCCGAATTACTCGGCACCGCCCTGCTCGGCCTTCTTGGCACGAAGCGCCTCCGCGGTGCGGACGAACTTCGCGGGAAGCGCCTGGAAGAGCGCGGCAGCCTGGGACTGCTTGCCCTTCATGGCGCCCGCCAGCTTGGCGAGCAGAACCTCGCGGGACTCGAGGTCCGCAAGCTTCTTGATCTCATCAGCGGTAAGCGCCTTACCGTCAAGGACACCGCCCTTGATGATGAGGTTCGGGTTCTCCTTGGCGAAGTCACGAAGACCCTTCGCCGACTCCACCGGGTCACCGGTGATGAAGGCAACCGCCGTCGGACCAGTGAACTGGTCGTCGAGCGAAGTGATCCCGGCCTCGTTGGCCGCAATCTTGGTCAGCGTGTTCTTCACCACGGCGTACTGGGCGTTCTCACCGAGCGAACGACGCAGCGTCTTGAGCTGCGCCACGGTGAGACCCCGGTACTCGGTCAGCACGGCGGCGTTCGAGCTACGGAACTGGTCCGCGAGCTCGGCTACCGCGGCAGCCTTGTCGGGCCTTGCCATGAGCGTCGGCCTCCTTCCGGGTGATGAGGACCGCTCAGAAGGGGCTGAACAAAACGAAACGCCCCGGCACAGGTGCACGGGGCGTAGCTCAACCGGACGAAGTCCGGGAACAATCCACAGTCACCTGCGCAGGACGTCCGCAGCTAGCGGATCCTTCGGCCACCGCACCCTCTTACGAGCGCACGGCAACGACCAGCGGTCTTTGGCTTCTGTGGAAGAGTACGGGACCGGATCCCGGTCAGGCAAATCGGGCCGTTCGGCTCACTCCTGGCCGCTCCCGATGTCCTTGAACATCTCGGCCAGGTCCGCGGTCTGCGAGGCCGGCGGCGCCGTCACGACGACGGGCTTGTTGTAGTCGAGGAACGTGACGGTCAGGTCCAGCGGGCCCTTGTCGGCGGCGGCCCGGGTACGGAACTGCTTGGTGTGGTCGTTCCCGTCGATCCACATGTCCATCGTGACGGCCTTGACGCCCATCTCCTCGTACTTCCCAAGGCCCTTCTCCCGGCGCTGCCTGGTTGCCGCGTCCTCGCCCTTGAGGCTCGCGCGCATCGCAGCCAGCGGCACAGTGCCGGTGTAGTGGGTGGTGCGCACGCCGTCGACGGTCTCCTCGCCGACCTTCCTGAGGTCCTTGGCGGCGGTCAGGGAGGCCGAGTCCTCCGTCGGATTCCGGTCAGCCTGGCTGCCGAGCCCTGCCAGCGGGTCCTGGCCGCCCTTGCCGAGCACGGACATGTCGAACTTGAGCCAGGTCTTGCCGCCCAGCTCGGCGGCGGCCTTCTCGCCGCCGTTGAGGTACATGACGCCGCCGACGAGCCGGATCTCGACCTCTGCGTTCTCCCCGGCGCCCCCCTGCTTCATCTTCATCCGCATGGTGGGCGGCTTGATCGTCATCGCAGCCTGGCCCTCGACCGTGCCGCCCCCGGGCACCTGGCCCTTCATCCGGTACGAGAGCGAGCTCAGCTTCTCGTTCTTGTCGGCCGCGCGCTTGACGGCCGCGGCCAGAGCGACCCTGACCGGCTTCTGCACGGCCTGACGGTCCGGCTTCGGTGTGCTGCTCGCCGAACAGGCCGCGGTGCCGCACAGCAGCGCTCCGGCGAGCAGACCCCCGGCCGCCTTCCGGTACATCGGATGCATGTTCCCCCCACAGGTGTACGTGATGCTCCGCAAACCCTCGCGACACTACCGTCCGGCTCAGACAGCGCCTGCGAATAAAACCGGCCCCCACGCCTCTGTCGAGGCGTGGGGGCCGGTTCTCACATCGAGTGAGCCGTCAGGCTCAGACCGCGGCCGGGTCCTCCTCGACGAGGAGGTTGCGGGTGCGGTTGGAGTCCAGCGGGATGCCGGGGCCCATCGTCGTGGTCAGGGTCGCCTTCTTGATGTAGCGGCCCTTAGCGGCGGACGGCTTCAGACGGAGGATCTCCTCCAGAGCCGCGGCGTAGTTCTCGACCAGCTTCGTCTCGTCGAAGGAGACCTTGCCGATGATGAAGTGCAGGTTCGAGTGCTTGTCGACGCGGAACTCGATCTTGCCGCCCTTGATGTCGTTCACAGCCTTGACGACATCGGGGGTGACGGTGCCGGTCTTCGGGTTCGGCATCAGACCACGCGGACCGAGCACACGGCCGAGGCGGCCGACCTTGCCCATGAGGTCCGGGGTGGCGACGACGGCGTCGAAGTCCAGACGGCCCTTCGCAACCTCGTCGATCAGTTCGTCGGAGCCGACAATGTCGGCGCCAGCGGCTTCCGCGGCCGCAGCACGGTCACCGGTCGCGAAGACCAGGACCCGGGCGGTCTTGCCGGTGCCGTGCGGAAGGTTCACGGTGCCGCGGACCATCTGGTCGGCCTTGCGCGGGTCAACGCCCAGACGCATGGCGACCTCGACGGTGCCGTCGAACTTGGTGGCGGTGGTGTCCTTGGCGAGACGGACGGCCTCGAGCGGGGCGTACAGCTTCTCCCGGTCGATCTTGGCGTCCCCAGCGCGGAGAGTCTTGCTGCGCTTCACTTCTGCTCCTGTTGGTTCAGGTATGGAGTCGTGGTGCGGACCAGCGCTTGGCCCTACCACTGAGGTCGACAGCGCCAGATTTACGGCCGGCGCCGTGTGGGGGCTGTCAGCCCTCGACCGTGATGCCCATCGAACGGGCGGTGCCGGCGATGATCTTCGACGCGGCGTCCAGGTCGTTGGCGTTCAGGTCGGGCAGCTTGACCGTGGCGATCTCGCGGACCTGGGCGCCGGTGAGCTTGGCAACCTTGGTCTTGTGCGGCTCGCCGGAGCCCTTGTCCACACCCGCGGCCTTGAGGATCAGCTTGGCGGCCGGCGGAGTCTTGGTGATGAAGGTGAAGGAGCGGTCCTCGTAGACCGTGATCTCCACCGGCACGACCATGCCACGCTGCGACTCGGTCGCGGCGTTGTAGGCCTTGCAGAACTCCATGATGTTGACGCCGTGCTGACCCAGCGCGGGACCGACCGGCGGAGCCGGGTTGGCCGCGCCGGCCTGGATCTGGAGCTTGATAAGCCCCGTGACCTTCTTCTTCTTGGGAGGCATTGCTCTCTCCGGGTCCTAGTGAGAGTTTCCAGCGCTCCATCCAGTCATCCGAATGGAGGCATACCGCACAACGATAACGGGTATAGCTGCGCGGCCAAAAACCGAGCAGGTCAGAACGGCTGCGAGAGCCGTTCTGACCTGTTCGGAGGCGTATGTTCCAGAAGACTCCGGGAGGAGCTAGTTCTTCTGGATCTGGTCGAAGCTCAGCTCGACCGGGGTCTCGCGACCGAAGATCTCGACAAGGCCCTTGACCTTCTTCGAGTCGGCGTTGATCTCGTTGATCGTCGCCTGCAGCGTCGCGAACGGGCCGTCGGTGACGGTGACCGAGTCGCCGACCTCGAAGTCCAGCACCTGGACCTCGACCTTGCGGGCGGGAGCCGGCTTGCCCTCGGCCTCGGCGGCCTCGCGGGCGGCCTTCTCCTCGGCCTCCGGGGCGAGCATCTTGACGATCTCGTCCAGGGTCAGCGGGTACGGGTCGTAGGCGTTGCCCACGAAGCCGGTGACACCGGGGGTGTTGCGGACGACGCCCCAGGACTCGTTCGTCAGGTCCATGCGGACCAGGACGTACCCGGGAAGCTTGTTCTGGCGGACGTTCTTGCGCTCGCCGTTCTTGATCTGGACGATCTCTTCCTCGGGCACTTCGGCCTGGTAGATGAAGTCCTCGACGTTCAGTGAGACGGCGCGCTGCTCAAGGTTGGCCTTCACGCGCTTCTCGTAACCGGCGTACGTGTGGATGACGTACCACTCGCCGGGCAGGCCGCGCAGTTCGTCGCGGAGCGCGGCGACGGGGTCGACCGGGGCAGCGGGCTCTTCCTCCGCGACGTCGGCGGCCTCTTCAGCGTCGGCGTCAACATCGGCGGCCTCTTCAGCGTCGGCGGCCTCTTCGGCGTCCTCGACGGCGGCTGCGGCGGCCTCGTCCTCGTCGACCTCGGCCACGGCGGTGGCCTCTTCCTCGACGTGCACCGCCGCCTGCTCGGCCGGCTCGCCGGCGGCGGAGTCGGCAGCCTCGGCCTGGTCCGGCTCCACAGCGTCCGCCGCCTCGACGATGTCGAGCTCGTCCTCCACGGACTCCGCCGACTCGATGGCGTCGTTCAGGTTCGGGTCAGACACGGTGGCTGCTTCTTCCTGGATACAGATGGGGTGGAACATGCGAAAGAGGCGCCGCTGCCGGCGCCCCCCGCGGGATCAGCCGAAGACGTACTTGACGGCTTCCTGGAACCCATAGTCAATCACGGTCACCAGACCAATCATGACGACTACGAAGACAATCACCACTGTGGTGTACGTCGTCAGCTGGTTCCGAGTGGGCCAGACGACCTTGCGCAGCTCGGCAATGATCTGTCGGTAGAAGAGCGCGAGACGGCCCAGGGGGCCCTTCTTGCCGCGCTTACCGCCCTTGCGGTTCTTCCTCTTCGACTCAGGCGCCTCGTCATCGGCATCAGGCATGTCGATGGAGCCCACGGCGTCCGTCACGATCTTTCACCTGATTCCGGGTCGTGGCCGCGCCGCGCCCGGTGGAGCCGCACGGCCGGTTCATTGAATGTACGTACATGCGCACACATCCTGGCGAAGGTGTGTGTAGCAGGGCCGGAGGGACTTGAACCCCCAACCGCTGGTTTTGGAGACCAGTGCTCTACCAATTGAGCTACGACCCTTTGTGGTTTCCCCAACCTACCCCATCCGAAGACGTGGTTGGTGAGGGCCAACGAGCAGTGAGTGTACGTGTTCGCAGGCCCTGCGTCGAACAGATAGCTCCCGACTGCTTCCGGTCCGCTACTCGAAACAGGTGTGCCGTGCGGGATTGCCGTCTGGGACGATGGGCCCATGAGCGCTGCAACCTCTCCCACCGAGCGCCGGGTCTCCGCGCGCATCGGCGCGATCTCCGAGTCCGCGACCCTCGCCGTCGACGCCAAGGCCAAGGCCCTCAAGGCCGCCGGGCGCCCGGTGATCGGCTTCGGCGCGGGTGAACCGGACTTCCCGACACCCGACTACATCGTCGAGGCCGCGATCGAGGCCTGCAAGAACCCGAAGTACCACCGCTACACGCCGGCCGGCGGGCTCCCCGAGCTCAAGGCCGCCATCGCCGCCAAGACGCTGCGCGACTCCGGTTACGAGGTCGAGGCCGCGCAGGTCCTGGTCACCAACGGCGGCAAGCAGGCGATCTACGAGGCGTTCGCGGCGATCCTCGACCCGGGTGACGAGGTCATCGTCCCGGCGCCGTACTGGACCACCTACCCCGAGTCGATCCGCCTCGCGGGCGGTGTCCCGGTCGAGGTCGTGGCCGACGAGACGACCGGCTACCGGGTCTCCGTCGAGCAGTTGGAGGCGGCGCGCACGGAGCGTACGAAGGTCGTGCTCTTCGTCTCTCCGTCCAACCCGACGGGCGCGGTCTACAGCGAGGCCGACGCCGAGGCGATCGGGCGCTGGGCGCTCGAGCACGGGCTGTGGGTGCTGACGGACGAGATCTACGAGCACCTGGTGTACGGCGACGCGAAGTTCACCTCGCTGCCCGCGCTCGTGCCCGAGCTGCGCGACAAGTGCATCGTGGTCAACGGTGTTGCCAAGACCTATGCGATGACCGGCTGGCGCGTGGGGTGGATGATCGGCCCCAAGGACGTGATCAAGGCCGCGACCAACCTGCAGTCGCACGCCACCTCGAACGTGTCGAATGTGGCGCAGATCGCAGCGCTGGCCGCCGTCTCCGGTTCGCTGGACGCGGTCGCCGAGATGCGGACCGCCTTCGACCGCCGCCGGCAGACGATCGTGCGGATGCTCAACGAGATCGACGGCGTGCTGTGCCCGGAGCCCGAGGGCGCGTTCTACGCGTACCCCTCGGTGAAGGGTCTGCTGGGCAAGGAGATCCGCGGCAAGCGCCCGCAGACCTCGGTGGAGCTGGCGGCCCTGATCCTGGACGAGGCCGAGGTGGCGGTCGTACCGGGCGAGGCCTTCGGTACGCCGGGCTATCTGCGGCTTTCGTACGCGCTGGGCGACGAGGACCTGGTCGAGGGCGTGTCGCGGCTCCAGAAGCTGCTGGCCGAGGCGCGCGACTGACGTCCTGAGGCAACGGAGCGCACCTACTCATATGAGTAGGTGCGCTCCGTTTCTTCGTTCGGGCAAGAACCCGATCGGGGAAAGCGGCTGTCCTCGGGCGGTGTGTTGCGGCAAGATCCTGGAATGGAGCGTGTACGTGACGTAGCCCTGCTGCCCAAGGCTCATCTGCATCTGCACTTCACAGGGTCGATGCGGCCCACCACCCTGCTTGAGCTCGCCGACAAGTACGGCGTTCATCTGCCCGATGCCCTGACCGGCGGCGAACCGCCCAAACTGCGGGCGACCGACGAGCGCGGCTGGTTCCGTTTCCAGCGGCTCTACGACATGGCGCGGTCCTGTCTGCGCTCTCCCGAGGACATCCAGCGGCTGGTGCGCGAGGCGGCCGAGGAGGATGTCCGGGACGGCTCGGGCTGGCTGGAAATACAGGTCGATCCGACTTCGTACGCCCCCATGCTGGGTGGCCTGATTCCGGCGCTGGAGATCATCCTGGACGCGGTGGAGCGCGCCGCGAGGGAGACCGGCCTCGGGATGCGGGTGCTCGTCGCCGCGAACCGTATGAAGCACCCGCTGGACGCCCGGACACTGGCGCGGCTCGCGGTGCGCTACGCGGACCGGGGGGTGGTCGGTTTCGGCCTCTCCAACGACGAACGCCGGGGCATGGCACGGGACTTCGACCGCGCCTTCTCGATCGCGCGGGAGGGCGGACTGCTGGCGGCGCCGCACGGCGGCGAGCTGACCGGTCCCGCGTCCGTACGGGACTGCCTGGACGATCTGCACGCCTCACGGATCGGCCACGGGGTGCGGGCGGCGGAGGACCCCCGGCTGCTGCGGAAGCTGGCGGAGCGCGGGGTGACCTGCGAGGTGTGTCCCTCGTCGAATGTGGCGCTGGGCGTGTACGAGAAGCCCGCCGATGTGCCGCTGCGCACGCTGTACGACGCGGGGGTGCCGATGGCGCTCGGGGCGGACGACCCGCTGCTCTTCGGCTCCCGGCTGGCAGCCCAGTACGAACTGGCGCGCAGGCACCATGGCTTCACGGACGCCGAACTGGCCGAGCTGGCACGCCAGTCGGTGCGGGCGTCGGCGGCTCCGGGCGAGGTGAAGGACAAGCTGCTGGCGGGGGTCGACGACTGGCTGGCTACTGGCTGATTCCGCGCAGCAGGGTGCGGGCGATGCCCGCGGCGAACTCGTCGAGGGGCTGTGGGGGCTTGCGGCCCTCCGTCATCTCGTAGGCGAAGGCACGCTGGGCGCAGGCGCCGAGGAGCAGTGAGGCGGCCGAGTAGGTGTCCGCCTCGGCGCTGATGCGGCCTGCCTGCTTCTCGGCGCGCAGATAGGCGTCCAGGCCCTGGATCGGCCTGTGCGGTCCTGCGCCCATCTCACGCATCGCCTCCTCATGGCGGCGCTTGAGCTGTGGCTCGGCGTAGAGCGAGGCGGCGATCGGGAAGGTCTGCTCGTAGAAGAGCGCGGCCTCGCGGGCGATCGCTGTGAGGTTCTCCTCCACGGGACGCTCCCCCGGCTCGGCGGTGAGGCTGGTGAGCAGGGGGCTCAGCCGGGGCAGTCGCTCGTTCAGGACGGTGACGAACAGTTCCTCCTTGCTCGCGAAGTTCTTGTAGAGCGCGGCCTCGGAGCAGCCTGCCGCCTTGGCAATCTCCTTGGTGGTGGTGCGGGCGAGGCCGAGGGTGAGCATGAGCTCGTGGGCGGCGTCGACGATGCGGGCGCGAGCCGGTTTCTGCATGGATCCTCCGACGGGACTTGACGAGTGAGTGAGTACTTACCCACTCTAGAGGTGAGTGAATACTTACCCACCCGAGGAGGGTGCGCCATGAAGCTCACAGTTTTCGGTGCGACCGGCGGAATCGGTCAGGAGATCGTCACGCAGGCGCTGGCGGCCGGCCACGAGGTGACGGCGGTCGTGCGCGATCCCGCCCGGTTCACCCTCACGGGTCCCGGCCTGCAGGTGTTCCGCGCGGACCTGAAGGAGGGCGAATCGCTGCGGGAGGCGGTTGCCGGGCGTGACGCGGTCCTTTCGGGTCTTGGTGCACGCAAGCGCGCGGATGCCGGGGTTGCGGCGAAGCTGACGCGCTCGGTGCTCTGGGCGATGGAGGCGGAGGGGACGCGCCGGCTGCTGGTGGTGAGCGCGGGCCCCCTCGGCCCGGTGCCCGAGCGCCAGCCGCTGCTGGACCGCACGATGCTGGCGGTGATCAACACCTTGCTGAAGCCTGTGTACGACGACCTCCGTTCCATGGAGGAGGAGCTGGCGCTCAGCACGACGGACTGGACTTCGGTACGCCCGCCGCGACTGCTGAACAAGCCGCTGACGGGCTCGTACCGGAGGACCGTGGGCGGCAATCCGCGCAGCGGCAGGACGATCGGCCGTGCGGATGTGGCACACGCGATGCTGGCGATGGTCGAGGACTCGGTGACGGTCAAGCAGGGAGTCGGGGTGGCGTACTAGGTCCTGTCCGGTCGATCAGGCCGGATCAGTGAGCGGGTCTGGCGATGGGGGCACCTCCGTGCCCGAAGGGCTACGGGGGAGCATCGCAAGGCATGAGGATGGGGGTCCCCCCGCCGAAGGCAGGGGGAGAGCCGACGCGGAGCGTCGGCGACTGACGACAACGCTGCGTGGGGGCACCTCCCGTGCCCGAAGGGCTACGGGGGAGTGCCGTGCCAGGGCACGCGAGCCCGGCAAGACCGGCCGGACAGGATCTAGGCGCGGAGCAATGAGTCCGCGGAGTGCGCCGGGGGCTCAGCCGCACTCGCCGCCCTTGTGGTCCACCAGGTAGTAGTTGATCTTCCAGCTCTTCTTGGGCTGGGGGATCTCAAGGACGGCGGTGGTCCCGGACACCTGGGTCATGTACGCCGCGAGCGGCTTTCCGTCCACCCAGTCCACGCGGACGCCGGACGACCACTTCTCGTCGGCCTTCCACCACTTGCCGCCGAAGGCGGCGTACTGCATCTCGCACTCCTTGGTCATGGAGTACGGATACCTGGCGCCTATGCGCGGGTTCTTCGGACCCATCGGATAGGCGGGCTCGTCGGACAGCTCCCGCTTCGGCTCCTTGTCTATGCAGGGCACCTTTCCGGACACGGGGTGGAAGGTCAGCCCGGGCAGCTGGGATTCGGCGGTCTCGAAGAGAGCGGTGTCCGGGCCGGTCAGGGTCATGTATCCGCTGTGTCGGTCGGCACCGGGCGCCCACCTGATCGTGTACTGCACCCCATCACCGCCGGCCTCCCAGGTGCGGCCGCCGAAGACGGCGTACTGCAGATCACAGACCTGGGACAGGTCGTACCGGTACCTGACCCGCTCCTCGGGCCTGGCGGGCCCGGTCGCCAGCGGGCCCCCCTTCGGCGACGAAGGGCTCTCGGTCCCCTTGCTCACCACTCGATCCGACGCGCGGTCGCCGGAGGTGAGCCGCAGGCCGAACCCGGTGCCACCCGCGACCAGCACCACCGCACAGCAGGCCACCGTCGCGCGGCGGCGGGCCCGAGCCCGGCGGCCCTTCGCCAGGAATGCCTCCACCGCCGTCAGGCTTCCGGTCGGGCCGTCCCCCTCGGCCAGGTCCTTCAGGCCCCGCCTCAGCACCTCTTCCTCATCGCTCACCGCGTGCCCCTTCCCGCATAGCCGGCCAGCGCACCCGCAGCACGCAGCCGCTCCAAGGCCCTGTTGGTACGGCTCTTGACCGTCCCGGGCGAACAGCCGAGCAGCTCGGCCGTCTGTTCCACCGACAGGTCCTCGTAGAAGCGGAGCACCACCACAGCGCGCTGGGCACGGGGCAGGGCTGCGAGCGCGCGGCCCAGTTCGAGCCTCGCCTCCGCGCTCCCGGCCATGTCGTGACCGTCACCCGCGCTCTCCGCTCCGGGGTGGACGACTTCGGTGTGCCAGCGGCGCCGACGCCAGGTCGCATAGAGATTGACGACGACCTTCCGGGCGTACGCCTGAGGCGAGTCCCAGCCGGACGAGCGTCCCCAGTGCGTATAGACCCGTATCAGCGCGGCCTGCACGAGGTCTTCGGCCGTGTGCGGGTCACCCGTCAGCAGACGGGCGGTCCGCAGCAGCGACACATGTGACGCCGTCACGAATTCCGCGAATTCCGAATCGCGAGCCGAGCCGCCCTGACGCACCGGCGCTCCCCCCGAGCGGTGTGTGGTCCGAAGACCCTGTCACTCACTCGACAACCTGGGGAACCCGGCAGGTTCCATCGGCTTTCGCGGACTGCCGATGGAACTGCCTGCTATGGCACTGCCTGCTGCAGACTCAGACCTTTACAGACTGACGCCGACCGTCACCGGCTCGTTGACCAGCGTGACGCCGAATGCCTCGCGCACCCCCGCCACGACCTCGCGGGCCAGCGCCAGCAGGTCCTCGGTCGTGGCCTCGCCGCGGTTGGTGAGCGCGAGCGTGTGCTTGGTGGAGATACGGGCCGGACCGTTGCCGTACCCCTTGGTGAAACCGGCCTTGTCGATCAGCCAGGCCGCAGAGGTCTTGGTGCGCCCCTCCCCCGCCGGGAAGGCGGGCGGCGCGACGTCGGGACCGAGCCGGTCGTGGACCCGGGCGAGGAAGTTCTCGTACGCGGCCTGCTCCAGGATCGGATTGGTGAAGAACGAGCCCGCCGACCAGGTGTCGTGGTCCTCAGGGTCCAGCACCATGCCCTTCCCGGCGCGCAGCTTCAGCACGGTCTCCCGGGCCGCGGCCGCCGGGACTCGGTCGCCCGCCTCGACGCCGAGGGCGCGCGCCGTCTCGGCGTACTTGAGGGGTGCCGACAGACCCCCCGCGTCCTCCAGCTCGAAGCGGACCCGCAGGACGACATAGCGCTCGGGGTCCTGCTTGAAGCGGCTGTGGCGGTAGGAGAAGGCGCACTCGGCGTTCGGGACGGTGACCGTCTCGCCGGTGCGGCGGTCGTAGGCGACGACCTCGGTGATGGTGCTGGAGACTTCCTGGCCGTACGCGCCGACGTTCTGGATCGGCGTGGCACCGGCAGAGCCGGGGATGCCGGCCAGGCACTCGATGCCCGCGAGGCCCGCCTCCACGGTGCGCGCGACGGCGTCCGTCCAGACCTCGCCGGCCGCCAACTCCAGCGTGGTCCCGGACAGTTCGAAACCGCGGGTGGCGATGCGCAGCGCGGTGCCGTCGAAGCCCTTGTCACCGATGACCAGGTTGCTGCCGCCGCCGATGATCAGCAGCGGGGTGCCAGCGGCATCCGCATCGCGTACGACAGCGATCACCTCGTCGTCGGTGGTCGCCGTGACGAGGCGGGTCGCGGGGCCGCCGAGCCGGAAGGTGGTCAGGGGGGCGAGGGGGGCGTCGTGGAGTTCCTGCACGGGGACAAGGGTACGGTCCGTGGCTCCACCGCTCGGGCGGGGCCACGGACCGGATGCGTACACCTCTGTCGTACGGGTCACACAAGGACGGATCACACGGCGACGGGTGCGGGCGTCTCGACGGCCTCGGAGATGACCGGGGCGTCCGCCGGGGTCGTGTGGCGGCGGCCCGGGATCAGCAGGGCGATCAGCGCCGCGACTGCCACCGCGCCCGCGCCGATCCACAGTGCCGGGACGGTGCCGTCGGTGAAGGCCTGGGGGGACTCGTAGCTGCCCTGGGCGGCGAAGACCGCACCCAGAACCGCGATACCGAGCGCTCCGCCGACCTCGCGCAGGGCGTTGTTGGCGCCGGATGCGATGCCCTGCTCGGCCGGGCTGACGCTGGACATGACCACGCTGGCCGCGGGGGCGAAGTACAGCGCCATGCCGACGCCGCCGAGGATCAGACCGGGCAGCTGCGCCGAGTACGACACACCCGGCTCAAGGACCAGGGCGAAGAGCGCGAGCCCCACGGCCTGCAGAGCGAGGCCCGTGGCGACGACCGGGCGGCCGCCGATCCTGTCCGAGAGGATGCCCGCGATGGGCGCGACGATCAGCGGCATACCGGTCCAGGGGAGCATCCGCAGCCCCGCCTCGGTGGGCGAGTACCCGGCGACTCCCTGCATGAACTGGCTCAGCAGGAAGATCGAGCCGAACATCCCCAGGAACATCAGCAGGCTCGCGGCATTGATGCCGAAGAAGGCGCGCTGCCGGAACAGCCGCATCGGCAGCATGGGGTTCTTGCTGGTCAGACCGTGGCGTACGAAGGCAATCAGGAGCAGTGTGCCCACGATCAGACCGGCCAGGATCGGGGTGCTGGACCAGCCGTCGGCCTGGCCGTTGACCAGGGCGTAGACGATTCCGAAGAGGCCGCCGCTGACGAGCAGGGTGCCGGGGATGTCGAGCCGGGCGTTGGGGGCGTACGACTCGTCCAGGCGCAGCCGGGCCAGCGGCAGCAGGGCCAGGCCGATCGGGACGTTCAGCCAGAAGATCCACTGCCAGGAGATGTGCTCGGTCAGGCTGCCGCCGATGAGCGGTCCGCTGGCGACGGCGAGGCCGGTGACAGCGCTGAAGATGCCGAGGGCCGCGCCGCGGCGGGCCACGGGGACGGCCGCTGTGAGCAGGGTCAGGGTGAGCGGCATCATGATTGCGGCGCCGACGCCCTGGACGGCGCGGGCCGCGATGAGGGCGTCGATGCCGGGCGCGAGGGCCGCCGCGGCGGATGCGCCGGTGAAGACGGCCAGACCCGCTATGAACAGCCTGCGGCGGCCGAAACGGTCGCCGAGCGCGGCACCGAACATCAGCAGGACGGCGAAGGTGAGGGTGTACGCGCTCACCGTCCACTCCAGGTCCTCCAGCGCGCCTCCGAGATCCTTGCGGATGGAGGGGAGGGCGGTGGTCACGACGAGGTTGTCGAGAGCCGCCATGAAACCGGCGACGCTGGTGATGACGAGTGCCCAGGCGGCGCTGCCGCGGCGGGCCGTGCTCTGTTCCATGACGTTTCCCCTGATGTTAGTTATCGATGACTAACTTTCGTGGGCAGAGAAGTGCGCGCACAGATGAAAGCGCGAGGCCCTACTCCGCTACCGGAATCTTGGACATGTCGAAGGCCGACCAGACCCGATGCCTCTTCGGGAAGCCCAGCGAGGCAAGGACGTTGATGAGCATCCCGTAGGAGAGGAAGTACGTGGTCTCCTGCACATCGGCGCCGAGCGCCAGATGGGAGAAGTCCCACAGCTTCTCCCATTCGGCCCGGATCGCCTCGCCGAACTCATGGTCCCCGGCCGCCTCGGCCGAGGCCACGGCCACGTACACCTGCATCTGCATGAGCAGCTTGTCGGGGTCGTCGGCCAGAAGCTTCTTGTACGCGGTACCCATCGCCAAGTGCACCTCTTCAGGCGGCACATCACGCGCGGCGTCGGCCATCGCCTGGCGGGTCTGCTCCAGGCAGCGGGTCGCCGCCGCGAGGAAGAGCTCCTGCTTGTTCTTGAAAAGCCGGAAGAGATACGGCTGCGATACGCCGACCCGCTTGGCGATCGCCTCGGTGGAGGTCCCGTCGTAACCGCCGCGCGCGAACTCGGTGACCGCGGCATGGATAACGCTCTCGCGTCGCTCTGCTGCACTCATCCTGGCCATATGACTAAGTTAGTGGCCAATCACTAACGAAGTCAAGAGAGGCCGACAGGACGACGTAAGGGGCACCCGCAGGGAGGGGTGCCCCTTACTCATCGCCGTATCGCCGGGACTCGCCGCCCGGGCGGGACTCTCAGGCGAGCTGCACCACCGCGCGGGACATGCTCAGCACCTTCTGCCCCTCGCTCATCACCGTCACGTCGACCTGTACGCGGTTGTCGTCCAGCTTGGCCGCGACCTTGCCGCTGACCTCGATCAGCGCGCCCTTCTCATCGTTCGGCACGACGACGGGCTTGGTGAAGCGGACGCCGTACTCGACGACCGCGCCAGGGTCGCCCACCCAGTCGGTCACCACACGGACCGCCTCGGCCATCGTGAACATGCCGTGCGCGATCACATCGGGAAGCCCTACCTCCGTGGCGAACTTCTCGTTCCAGTGGATCGGATTGAAGTCCCCCGAGGCGCCGGCGTACTGCACCAGCGTCGCCCGCGTCACCGGAAAGCTCTGCGCCGGAAGCTCAGTGCCGACCTCGACGTCCGCGTAAGAGATCTTCGCCGTCATCACGCCTCCTCGGCGGCGCGCGCCACCAGCTTGGTCCACGCGGTCACGACATGCGCGCCGGCCTCGTCGTGCACCTCGCCGCGGATGTCCAGGACGTCGTTGCCCGCAAGGGACTTGATGGACTCGATCGTCGAGGTGACGATGAGCCGGTCCCCCGCGCCGACCGGCCGGGTGTACGCGAACTTCTGCTCGCGGTGCACCACGCGGTCGTAGTCCAGTCCCAACTGCGGGTCCTGAGTGACCTGTTCAGCCGCCTTGAAAGTGATCGCAAAAGCGAAAGTCGGCGGCGCGATCACATCGGAGTGGCCGAGCGCCTTGGCGGCATCCGGGTCGGTGTACGCGGGATTGGCGTCGCCCACAGCCTCGGCGAACTCGCGGATCTTTTCCCGGCCTACCTCATAAGGCGAGGTGGGCGGATATGTCCGCCCCACGAAGGACTGGTCGAGCGCCATGGACTGGCTCCCTCCTGACAGTTGGACCTCAACAAATGACACGAGGCCGCCCCCGAGTCGGGGGCGGCCTCGTATACGAGCCTGATTAGCGCGTTTCGCGGTGCGCCGTGTGCGAGTTGCAGCGCGGGCAGTGCTTCTTCATCTCAAGACGGTCCGGGTTGTTACGCCGGTTCTTCTTGGTGATGTAGTTCCGCTCCTTGCACTCCACGCAGGCCAGCGTGATCTTCGGGCGGACGTCGGTGGCAGCCACGTGAGTGCTCCTTGGACGGACGGTTGACGGATGAACGCATAAAAGAGTAGCCGATCGGAGGACCGACCCCACAATCGGCTACTGTGTGTAGCGGTGACCGGACTTGAACCGGTGACACAGCGATTATGAGCCGCTTGCTCTACCGACTGAGCTACACCGCTGCGATACCGGATCTCCTCACCCGAGGGTGAGGATCCCCGACATCAGAGCCCCAATACGGAATCGAACCGTAGACCTTCTCCTTACCATGGAGACGCTCTACCGACTGAGCTATTGGGGCGAGCGATGAAGACATTACACGGTCGGTCGCCGATCGCCCAAATCCGTTTCGGCGCCCGCCGCACGGCCTGAGCCCCGCCCGTCCCGTACGCCACTCGTGGCCACACCGGTACGACTATTGCGCTCCTCCTCGAAGCGCGCTCGGCACCCCCTAGGCTCGACCCACGCCGCGTGATCTTGCCCTCGTGATCCTGTTTTCCATCACGCCGCCCGAGCCCACCGCCCCACACAGGAGCGCGATGCCCGACAGCCAGCCGCAGCCACCCGACGGCGCCACGGCGGACACCACCGCGCTGCTGCTCTGCGGCGCCCGGCTCACGGACGGCCGCACCGTCGACGTACGGCTCAGCGGCGGCCGCATCGAGGCGGTCGGCACCGCGGGCAGCCTCACCCCGCACTGCACCCGGGTCGACCTGAGCGGGTATCTGCTGCTGCCCGCCCCGGCCGAACCGCACACCCATGGGGACACGGCGCTGACCGCCGACTGCCCCGGACCCGTTTCGTACGACACCGAGGACGTCCAGCGGCGTGCCACCGAGGCCGCCCTGCTGCAGCTGGGACACGGGGCGACGGCGCTGCGCTCGCACGTACGGATCGGGGATGTGCAGGGGCTCGGTCCGCTGGAGGCGGTGCTGCAGGCGCGGCGCTCGCTGCGCGGGCTCGCGGATCTGACGGCTGTGGCCGTGCCCAGACTGCTCACGGGCGTCGCGGGGGCCGACGGCCTTGCGATGCTGCGGGACGCGGTGAAGATGGGCGCCGGGGTGGTGGGTGGCTGCCCGGACGCCGACCCCGATCCGACCGGATACGCGGAAGCCGTCCTCGAGGTCGCGGCCGAGCACGGCTGCCCTGTCGATCTGCACACCCACGGCGACGATCCGGCCCGGCTCGCCCGGCTGGCGGCGATGGCGGGCGGGCTGCGGCCCGGCGTTGTGATCGGGCCGTGCGCGGGGCTCGCACGGCTTCCGCGCGATGTGGCGTCGAGGGCGGCCGACCAGCTGGCCGCGGCCGGGGTCACGGTGGTGTCCGTGCCGCAGGGCGGCTGCGGGGCCGTCGAACAGCGGGGCAACGCGCCGGTGCGCCTGCTGCGCGCCGCCGGGGTGCGGGTCGCGGCGGGCAGTGGGGCGCTGCGGGACGTCTCGAATCCGGTGGGCCGCGGCGATCCGCTGGAGGCCGCATATCTGCTGGCCTCGCAGGGTGGGATGCCGGCGCGCGACGCGTACGGGGCGGTGGCGGGGGCCGCGCGGCAGGCGATGGGGCTGCCCGAGGTACGGGTGGAGGCGGGCTTCCCGGCGGAGCTGCTCGCGGTGCGCGGCGAGCGGATCTCGGGGGTGCTTTCGCTGGGGTACAGCCGGATCGTGATTCACCGCGGACGGGTGGTGGCCCGGACGAGCGCGGTACGGGAGTACTGCGACTCGGCGGCCGCGGTCGCGCTCGAACTGCCGCGGCAGGGGCGGCCGGACACCTGCCCCTGACGTCTGCTTGACGTCGGAGAAGGCGTGTCCATGAGCGAGCTCGGCGCTTGGGACGTACCGTCGTAGTCATGCGCATTGTCATCGCTGGAGGACACGGTCAGATCGCACTCCGCCTGGAGCGGCTGCTCTCGGCGGGCGGGCATGAGGTCGCGGGCATCATCCGCAGAGCGGAACAGGGTGACGACCTGCGCGAGGCCGGTGCCGAACCGGTCCTGCTCGACCTGGAGTCGGCCTCGGTGGAGGAGGTCGCCGCGGTGCTTCAGGGCGCCGGCGCCGCCGTCTTCGCGGCGGGCGCGGGCCCGTCCAGCGGCACGGCACGCAAGGACACGGTGGACCGGGGCGCGGCGGTGCTGTTCGCGGACGCCGCGGAACGGGCAGGCGTACGGCGGTACATCGTGGTTTCGTCGATGGGCGCGGACGCGCAGCACCCGGGCGACGGCGAGTTCGACGTCTACTTGCGGGCGAAGGGCGCGGCGGACGACGACGTACGGTCCCGGACGGGCCTCGACTGGACGATTCTGCGGCCGGGCACGCTGACGAACGACGCGGGCACCGGTCTCGTACAGCTGAAGGCGAAGACGGGCCGCGGGACTGTGCCACGGGACGATGTGGCGGCGGTGCTCGCGGAGTTCGTTGAGACACCGGGCACGGCGGGGCTGACGCTGGAGCTGATCAGCGGCTCGGTACCGGTGACCGTCGCAGTGAAGGACATCGCCGGAAACTGAACCCACGGCGAACCGCCGAATCGCTCGGTCGATGAGTTTCCGTTCTCCATACAGTCTTTGAAGCCATGAGGGAACACATGCCTGAGATTCACCCGACGGTCGTGGAGCGCGAAGAGCGGCTCTACGCCTTCATCCGCGGATCCGTACGGATGGACGCCTTCGCTGCGATCGCGGACCGGCTGCCGGAACTGTTCGGCTGGCTGACCGGGCGCGGCGCGGAACTCGCCGGCGCCCCCTTCTTCCGCTTCAACAGCATCGACATGGAAGCGGAGTCGGAGGTCGAGGCGGGCGTGCCCGTCGCGTCCATGCCGGAACCCGAAGGCGATATCGGAGTCGCCGTGCTGCCCCCGGGCCGCTACGTGACGGTCACCCATGTCGGCCACCCCGACCAGCTGTTCGGGGTGATCACGGCGGTACGCGAGTGGGCGGACCGGGAGGACCTGGAGTGGGACATGACGGTCGTCGACGGCGCCGAGCGCTGGGGCTGCCGTCTGGAGTCGTATCTGACCGACCCCCGCGTCGAGCCGGACCCGTCCAAATGGGAGATCGAGCTGGCGTTCCGGCTTGCGGACTGAGGGGTGGACCTGGCGGCCGTCCGCGCCGAGGGGATGTGTGCGGCGGGCGCGGGCGCGGCGCATACGACGATGGCCCCCGGTCCGCGTTTCCGCAGATCGGGGGCCATCATCATCACGTGGCGGCGCCAGGATTCGAACCTGGGTAGGCAGAGCCGACGGATTTACAGTCCGTTCCCATTGGCCACTCGGGCACACCGCCATGGGATATCGCCGAAAGAGTGACCGCTGTGGGGCGGCGCTCCGTGGCAACGACGTAAACGATACCTGATGCCCGGGGGTGGTTCGCCACCGGATTGATCAGCCCTCGGGGCCGGTGCGGGTGGCTAGGCTTGCGGGAGCGGTCCGGGGTCTTCCGGCCGCGCCTCCACGCACCCGATACAAGGAGCCACAGGACATGGCCGACTCCAGTTTCGACATCGTCTCGAAGGTCGAGCGGCAGGAGGTCGACAACGCCCTCAACCAGGCCGCGAAGGAGATCTCTCAGCGCTACGACTTCAAGAACGTCGGGGCTTCGATCGCCTGGTCCGGCGAGAAGATCCTTATGCAGGCCAACTCCGAGGAGCGGGTCGCCGCCATCCTCGACGTCTTCCAGACCAAGCTGGTCAAGCGCGGGATCTCGCTGAAGGCGCTGGACGCGGGCGAGCCCCAGCTGTCCGGCAAGGAGTACAAGATCTTCGCCTCGATCGAGGAAGGCATCTCCCAGGAGAACGCCAAGAAGGTCGCGAAGATCATCCGCGACGAGGGCCCGAAGGGCGTCAAGGCGCAGGTCCAGGGCGACGAGCTGCGGGTCAGCTCGAAGAGCCGGGACGACCTGCAGACCGTCCAGGCGCTGCTGAAGGGCCAGGACTTCGAGTTCGCGCTGCAGTTCGTGAACTACCGCTGATTCCGGCGTGGGCGCCGGGCAACCGGGGGCGGAGCGGCTCGGCCGCCCCGCCCCCGCCCCGTGCTGCTGGGGACCGGGGGAAGGCGGCGCCCGGCGTGATGTCCGAATACCGCCAGCTTCGGCGGAACGGGCGTCGCAGACTCGTAGGCGTGGGACGCAGGACACGCTGCGAGGAGAGGAACGAGCCATGACTGCCATGACCGCGAGGACGGTCTACACGACCATCGACAGCCCGCTGGGCGAACTGCTGCTGGTCGGCGAGGAGTCCGCCACGGCCAAGGGCGGCACCGCGCTTGCCTCACTCTCGCTACCCGGCCAGAAGGGAGCGGCCGTCGTCCGGGACGGGTGGCAGCGCGACCCCGCGGCCTTCAAGGAGATCAGCAGGCAGCTCGACGGGTACTTCGAGGGCCGGCTGACCCACTTCGAGATCGAGTACGTGGACGGCGGAAGCGATTTCCAGCGTCGGGTGTGGCAGGCGCTGGAGGAGATTCCGTACGGGGCTACGGCCACGTACGGACAGATCGCCGAACGGATCGGCACCTCGGCTGCGGGGGTGCGCGCCGTAGGGACCGCGATCGGGCGCAATCCGCTGCTCGTGGTGCGGCCGTGCCACCGGGTGATCGGGGCGGACGGCACACTGCGCGGGTACGCGGGCGGGCTGGAGCGCAAGGAGCGGCTCCTCGGACTCGAAGGCGTGCCGACGCCGTGAGGGGCGAGGCACTGTTCCCCAGGGAGCGGGCGGTGATCGCCCCGGGGGCGGTGCATGTGCCGGGGTGGCTGCCGGTGGAGCGACAGCGGGAACTGGTGGAGGCCTGCCGCGCCTGGGCGCGCGGCCCGGCGCCGATCCGGCACACGGTGCTGCCGGGCGGTGGCGAGATGTCCGTGCAGACCGTGTGCGTGGGGTGGCACTGGCAGCCGTACCGGTACAGCCGCACGGCGGACGATGTGAACGGCGCGAGGGTCGCCGAATTCCCCGACTGGCTGGTGGAGTTGGGCCGCTCGGCACTGGTCGCCGCGTACGGGCAGGACGAGGCGGATCAGACGTACACCCCCGACACCGCACTGATCAACTTTTATGACGGCACGGCGCGGATGGGGATGCATCAGGACAAGGAGGAACGCTCCGGCGCTCCCGTGGTGTCCCTGAGCATCGGCGACGGCTGTGTCTTCCGGTTCGGGAACACCGAGACGCGAAAGCAGCCCTACACGGATGTGGAGCTGGCCTCCGGGGACCTCTTCGTCTTCGGCGGACCCGCGCGCTTCGCCTACCACGGGGTGCCGAAGGTGTACCCGGGCACGGCCGACCCGGCCACGGGCATGAGCAGCGGACGGCTGAACATCACCCTGCGGGAGACCGGCCTGCCGGGCTGAGGGGCCCTGCGGGCGTCAGCGCGAGCGCGAGTGGCCGAACAGGATCCGGTAGATGATCAGCAGCACGAGCGAGCCGCCGATGGCCGAGGCCCAAGTGGCCCCGTCGTAGAACTCGTTGGTGATGGGCCTGTCCAGGTACCGGGCGGATATCCAGCCGCCGATGAACGCTCCGGCCACACCTATGAGCGTGGTGCCGATCAGGCCGCCCGGGTCTCGGCCCGGGAGCAGGATCTTGGCTATGGCGCCGGCGAGCAGCCCGAGAATGATCCAGCTGATGATGCCCATGCCGTGAACCTGCCTTTCGTACGGTGTTGCTCTGGAGGACGTAGGGGGACTGAGCGCGGTTGCGGAGATCAGTAGGGTCGTCACATGACACCGGAACTGCGGCGGTCCCTGGGAGTCTTCGATGCGGTCGTGATCGGGTTGGGGTCGATGATCGGGGCGGGCATCTTCGCGGCGCTCGGTCCCGCAGCCCGTGCCGCCGGGTCGGGCCTGCTGCTGGGGCTGGCACTGGCGGCCGTGATCGCGTACTGCAACGCCATGTCGTCGGCGCGGCTCGCCGCGCTCTATCCGGCTTCCGGCGGGACGTATGTGTACGGACGGGAGCGGCTCGGCGAGTTCTGGGGATATCTGGCGGGCTGGGCGTTCATCGTCGGGAAGACCGCTTCGTGCGCGGCGATGGCGTTGACGGTGGGCGCGTATGCCTGGCCGGACCAGGCGCACGCGGTGGCGGTCGCCGCGGTGGTGGCGCTGACTGCCGTGAACTACGGGGGCGTTCAGAAGTCGGCGTGGCTGACGCGGGCGATCGTGGCGGTGGTACTCGCGGTCCTGGCTGCAGTCGTGGTGGTCTCCCTCGGGTCGGACTCGGCGGACTTCGGGCGGCTGGATGTGGGCGCGGACGCATCGGCGGGCGGCGTGCTCCAGGCGGCGGGGCTGCTGTTCTTCGCGTTCGCGGGGTACGCCCGGATCGCCACGCTGGGCGAAGAGGTGAAGGATCCGGCTCGTACGATCCCGCGCGCCGTGCCGCTGGCGCTGGGCATCGCGCTGGTGGTCTATGTGTGCGTGGCGGTATCGGTCCTTTCTGTGCTGGGGGCCGGGGAGTTGGGCCGGGCGACGGCTCCGCTCGCCGATGCCGTACGGGCTGCGGGCGCCCAGTGGCTGGCGCCCGTGGTGCGGGTGGGGGCCGCGGTGGCGGCGCTCGGGTCTTTGCTCGCGCTGATTCTCGGCGTCTCGCGGACGACGCTGGCGATGGCCCGGGACGGTCATCTGCCGGGCGCGCTGGCCGCCGTGCACCCTCGCTTCCAGGTGCCGCACCGCGCTGAGCTCGCGGTGGGCGCTGTCGTCGCCGTGGTGGCGGCGACGGCGGATGTGCGCGGGGCGATCGGCTTTTCGTCGTTCGGAGTGCTGGTGTACTACGCCATTGCTAACGCCTCGGCGTGGACGCTCAGTTCCGACTCGGACCGGGATAGGCCCGTTCGGGTGACGGGGGCGGGGGCGATGACGGTGCGGGTGACCGCTGGCTGCGGGCTGGTGGGATGCCTCGTGCTGGCCTTCGCCCTCCCGGCCCTCTCCGTGGCGGCAGGCGCGGCGGTTCTGGCCGTCGGCGTGGTGGTGTATGCGGTGCGCCGACGGGCCTAGCGCGGACTCGTACTCGCCGAGGCCAAGCTGTCCGGCGCAGGTCGTCGGCGCAGGTCGTCGGCGCAGCTCACCGGCGCATGGGCCGAAGCGGCCGACGGCCGTTCCCGCCTATCGCGAGGCGAACGGCTGGTCCGTGCGGACGATCTCCTTGCCGAACGGCAGCAGGGATACCGGGATCAGCTTGAAGTTGGCGATGCCCAGCGGGATACCGATGATCGTGATGCACAGGGCGATGCCGGTGACGATGTGGCCGAGCGTCAGCCACCATCCTGCGAGGACCAGCCACAGCACATTGCCGACGCAGGACGGCGCTCCGGCATCACGGCGTTCCACGACGGTGTAGCCGAAGGGCCAGAGGGCGTACACGCCGATGCGGAACGCGGCGAGGCCGAACGGGATGCCGATGATCGTGATGCACAGCACGAGTCCCGCGACCATGTAGCTGAGGAACATCCAGAAGCCGCACAGGACGAGCCAGATGACGTTCAGGATTGTTTTCACGGGCGACGACCTGCCATTTGCTCGAGTCGGGCAATGCGCTCCCCCATGGGCGGGTGCGTCGAGAACATCTTGGACAGACCCGGACCAGGACGAAACGGATTCGCGATCATCATATGACTCGCGGTCTCGAGGCGCGGCTCGGGCGGCAGCGGCAGCTGCTTGGTACCGGCGTCGAGCTTGCGCAGAGCGCTCGCGAGGGCGAGCGGATCTCCAGTGAGCTGGGCGCCCGAGGCATCGGCCTCGTACTCTCGCGAGCGGCTGACGGCGAGCTGGATCACCGAGGCGGCCAGCGGGCCGAGGATCATGACCAGGAGCATGCCCACGAGGCCGGGACCCTCGTCGTCGTCGGAGCGCCCTATGGGGATCAGCCAGGCGAAGTTCACCAGGAACATCACCACGGAGGCCAGCGCGCCGGCGACCGAGGAGATCAGGATGTCGCGGTTGTAGACATGGCTCAGTTCGTGGCCGATGACGCCGCGCAGCTCGCGCTCGTCGAGGATCCGCAGGATCCCCTCGGTGCAGCACACCGCTGCATTGCGCGGGTTGCGTCCAGTGGCGAAGGCATTGGGGGCCTGGGTCGGCGAGATGTACAGGCTGGGCATGGGCTGACGGGCGGCGGTGGAGAGCTCACGGACGATGCGGTACAGCGCGGGCGCCTCGAATTCGCTGACGGGGCGGGCGCGCATGGCCCGCAGTGCCAGCTTGTCGCTGTTCCAGTAGGCGTACGCGTTGGTGCCGAGCGCGACGACGAGCGCGATGAGCAGGCCCGTACGGCCGAAGAAACTGCCGATAAGGAGGATGAGAGCGGACAGCCCCCCGAGGAGTACGGCGGTCTTCAGCCCGTTGTGCCGGCGGTGCACGGTACGCCCTCCAAGTGGTGCGGCAGGGGAACCCTTTGCGTGGTGGTGCTCCACTCACCAGTGGACCCTTCTGTACTGGTCAACGCCAGGCGAAGGACGCTAGTTCCCTTGTGCTCCTGCCCTTGGAATGGGCCGATCGGGTGCCGCTCAGAACAAGTTGCTCGCCGCGAAGCGGAGCACCAGCTGCGGATAGCCGGAGAGGACGACGCCGACGACGGCGGTCAGGGCGATGGCCACGGTGACCGGGGCGGGGGCGCGCTTCGTGGAGGGTACTGCCGCCTCTGTGCTTTCCTCGGCTCCTTCAGCGGCCGGTTCGGGGGCACGGAAGAGGATCGCGGTCCACTGCAGGTAGTAGTACAGGGCGATCACAACGTTGATGGCCATGATGACGGCAAGCCAGCCCAGGCCGGCGTCGACAGCCGAGGAGAAGACGGTCACCTTGGCGAACAGACCGACGATGCCGGGCGGCAGGCCGGCCAGGCAGAGCAGGAAGAAGCCCATGGCAAGGGCGGTGAACGGGCGGGTGGCGTAGAGCCCGCGGTAGTCGGAGATCCGGTTGAGCGGGTGCGTACGGGCGACGACGGCCGCCACCGCGAAGGCCCCGAGGTTCACCACGGCGTACATCAGGGCGTACGCGACGGTCGCCCCGATCTGGTCGTCGCTGGAGTACGCGGCGGCCGCGATCGGCACCAGCAGATACCCGGCCTGCCCCACGGAGGACCAGGCCAGCAGGCGTACCGCACTCCACGCGCGCGTGGCCGACTGGCGCAGCGCACCCACATTGCCCACGGTCATGGTGAGAGCCGCGAGGACAGCCATGGCCGGACCCCAGACATCCGCGTATCCCGGAAAGGCGATGACCGTCACCAGGATGAGGCCGGAAAAACCGACGGCCTTTCCGACGACCGAGAGATACGCGGCGATGGGGAGCGGGGCACCCACATAGGTGTCGGGAACCCAGAAGTGGAAGGGAACCGCGGCCGTCTTGAAGGCGAAGCCGACGAGGGTCAGCGTGACGCCCACCTTGGCGAGGCTGTCCAGCTGGCCGGGGACCTTGTCGAGCTCGGTGGCGATCTGCGTGAGGTGCAGGGTGCCCGTCGTGGCGTACACAAAGCTGACGCCGAGCAGCATCACAGCGGTCGCGGTGACCGAGGAGAGGAAGAACTTCAGGGCGGCTTCGCTGGAGAGCCGGTCGCCACGCCTGAGGCCGACGAGCGCGAACGCCGGCAGCGATGCGACCTCAAGGGCGACAACCAGAGTGGCCAGGTCGCGTGAAGCGGGCAGCAGCGCCGCACCGGCCGCTGAGGAGAGCAGCAGGAACCAGAACTCCCCTGCGGGGAGTTGCTTGCGGGTGTCGTGGAGCGAGAGCAGCGCGGTGAGCAGTGCGCCGCCGAGCACGAGGAACTGGATCACCAGCGTGAAGTGATCGGCGGTGTAGCTGCATGCGTCGGCGTCGGTCGTGAGGCAGAACGTCGCGCGGTTGCCCTTGCGCAACGGAAGGAGGGTGATCAGCGCGGCGACAAGACCGGTGATCGCGATGGCCCCCAGCAGCGGCTTGCGCTTCTCGGATACGAAGAGGTCGGCAACCAGGACGATCAGGGCCACCGTCGCGGTGATGGTGGGAGGCGCGATCGTGAGCCAGTCGACGGACTGGACGAGGCTGGTGACGCTGTCGGCGGCCACGGTCACGAATTGCCTCCTGCGAGGAGCTTCTGCACGGCCGGGTCGGTAAGGCTGAGGAGGACCGCGGGCCAGAGTCCGGCGATGACGGTGAGGGCCACGAGCGGGGTCCAGGCCGCGAACTCGTAGTTCTGGACATCGGCGAGCGGCTTCACTTCCTGCTGTTCCTGCCCCGTCTGCCCCTCCTGTCGCAGCGCGCCCATGCAGACACGGCGCACGACCACGAGGAGATACGCGGCTGTGAGCAGGGTGCCGAAGCCGGCGATCGCCATAAAGGTGAGGAACGCCGGCCGGCTCAGGCCCTCGGCGGGGTCGAACGCGCCGAACAGCGCGAGCATCTCGCCCCAGAATCCGGCGAGGCCGGGAAGGCCGAGCGAGGCGACGGCGGCGAAGGCGAGGAGGCCGCCGAGGCGCGGGGCCCGGCCGTAGAGGGCGGCTCCGGTAGCGCCGGCGAGGGTGTCGAGGTCGGCTGTGCCGTAGCGGTCCTTGAGGGCTCCGACCAGGAAGAAGAGGAGGCCGGTGATGAGGCCGTGGGCGATGTTGGCGAAGAGCGCGCCGTTGACGCCGGTCGGCGTCATCGACGCGATGCCCAGGAGCACGAAGCCCATGTGGCCGACGGAGGAGTACGCGATCAGACGCTTGAGGTCGCCGCCCGCGCCATGCTTGGCGAGAGCGAGACAGGCCAGAGATCCGTAGATGATCCCGGCGACGGCGAAGGCTGCGAGATACGGCGCGAAGGTCTGCATTCCGTCGGGCGCGATGGGCAGCACAATGCGGATGAATCCGTACGTACCCATCTTGAGCAGTACGCCGGCGAGCAGGACGGAGCCAACGGTCGGTGCGGCGGTGTGCGCGTCCGGCAGCCAGCTGTGCAGCGGCCACATCGGGGTCTTCACAGCGAGCCCGATCCCGATCGCCAAAACGGCGATGACCTGCGTGGATGCGGTCAGTCCACGGCCGTTGTCAGTGGCGAGTGCCACCATGTCGAATGTGCCGGTCTTCAGCCCGATCAGCAGCAGGCCGAGCAGCATGACCACAGAGCCGAGCAGCGTGTAGAGGATGAACCTCCAGGCGGCGGGATGCCGCTCCTCGCCGCCCCAGCGGGCGATGAGGAAGTACATCGGGATGAGCACCATCTCGAAGGCCAGGAAGAAGAGCAGCAGGTCGAGGACGGCGAAGGTCGCGAGAGTCCCGGATTCCAGGACCAGCAGAAGCGCGACAAAGCCCTTCGGGGACGGGCCCGAAGGCATCTTGAAGTAGCTGTACAGCGCGCACAGGAAGGTCAGCAGCGCCGTAAGGACCAGAAGGGGGAGGGAAATGCCGTCGACACCGAAGTGGATCCGCACATCGAGTGCGGGGATCCAGCTGATGTCCGTCGTGGCCTGCATCTTCGACGGGTGGTCGTGGTCGAAGCCGATGGCGAGCACGATCGCCGCGGCGAGGATCACGCCGGTGACGGTCACGCCGTGGCGCAGGACCGCCTGGTCCGGGCCCTTGCCGCGCAGCCCCGGCGGGGCGGGCAGGAGGGCGGCGCCCGCCCCGATGAGCGGGCCGACGACGATGAACGCGAGAAGGAACTGCATCACGGACTCGCTGATATCGATCACGGCTCACGATCCCGCGTTGACGTTGGAAAGGACGACGGCAGCGATCGCCAGGACGACGGAGCCTGCCAGCAGCGCGCTCAGGTAGGTCTGCACATTGCCGGTCTGGGCGCGGCGGACGGCCGCGCCGAGCCAGCGGGCTCCCGTGCCTGAACCGCGTACGTACGTCTCGACAACCTCCCGGTCCAGGAAGCTGACCAGCTGGGCGGCGGCCCGGACGGGACGTACGAACAGCGCGGAGTAGAGGGCGTCGACGTGGAAACCGGCGGCGGCGTGGCGGTGGAGCGGGCCGAGCAGTAGACGGCCGGGGTCCGACGGGTCGGGGGCCGCAGCAATGTCGCCGTACGCGAGGGTGTGAGTCGCGATGGCCTCGGCCTCGATGACCGACGGCGCCGCGTCCGGATGGGCGGCGACGGCGCCCATAGGGGCCCGTGCGACCGCTGCTCCCGCGCGGAACTGCAGGGCGCGCCAGGTGCCGTAGGTGATCAGTCCGCCGACGAGCGCGACACCCGTGCCGAGGACGGCAGTGGTGACGGTCGGGGTGAGGCTGTGGCCGTCGAACCAGTCGTTGAGGTAGCCGACGGTCAGGCCGAAGCCGAGTGAGGGGACTGCGAGCACCCAGAGCACGGCATTCATGGCGATGGGCTGGCGGCCGTGGTCCGGGGCTTCGGCTCCGCGGCCGCGGAAGGCGAGCAGCCACAGACGCATCGCGTACGCGGCGGTGAGGAGGGCGGTGATCAGACCGGAGACCAGCACCGTCCAGCCGGCCGCAGCGGGGGCGATGTCGGATTCGCCGAGCGCCGCGTGCTCGGCGGCGACGAGGACGGCTTCCTTGGAGAAGAAGCCGGCGAAGGGAGGGATGGCGGCGAGCGCGAGCAGGGCGACGGTCATCGTCCAGTACGCGTCGGGGATGCGCTTGGCGAGACCGCTCATCCGGGACATGGCGGCGAGCGAGTTGGTTCCGGCGGCGTGGATGATCACGCCGGCGGCGAGGAAGAGGAGCGCCTTGAACGCACCGTGCGACAGGAGGTGGAAGACAGCGGCGCCCCGGTCACCGGAGGCGAGCGCGCCCGTCATATAGCCGAGCTGGCCGATGGTCGAGTAGGCGAGGACGCGCTTGATGTCGTCCTGGGCGAGGGCGGCGAGGCCCGAGCCGGCCATGGTGACGGCGGCCATCACCGCGAGGACGATCATCGCTGCCGCAGAGGCGGAGAAGACGGGAAGGAGTCGGGCCACGAAGTAGACACCGGCGGCGACCATCGTCGCGGCGTGGATCAGCGCGGAGACGGGGGTGGGGCCAGCCATCGCATCGGGCAGCCAGGTGTGCAGCGGGAACTGCGCCGACTTGCCCGCCACACCGGCGAGAAGCAGCAGAGCGATCAGCGTGGGGTGCTCGATCCCGCCGGCCGCGACGGAGCCAAGGATTCCGGTAATTCGGAAGGTACCGGCGTCGACGGCGAGCGCGAACAGACCGAAGAGAAAGGGGACATCGCCGAGCTTGGTGACCAGGAAGGCCTTGAGGGAGGCGGCGCGTGCCTCGGGCGTCTCCCAGTAGTGGCCGACGAGGAAGTACGAGCAGATGCCCATGATCTCCCAGCCGACCATGAGCACCATCAGGTCGCCGGAGTAGACGACGAGCAGCATCGCGGAGGTGAAGAGGGAGACGAGCGCCGCGTACGAGGGGTAGCGCGGGTCGTCGCGCAGATAGCCCGTCGAGTAGATCTGCACGCACGACGCCACGACGCCGACCAGGACGGCGACGAGGACCGCGAAGCCGTCGAGGTACAGGGCGAGGTCGATGGGGACCGACCCGGTCGGGGTGAGTTCGGTCGAGGCGACGATCGCCTTGCCCCCGCCCTGGCGGACGGCTACGAGGACGGCGATGGCGGCCGCGGCGAGGGTGGGCAGGACAGCCAGGGGCCGTACGAAACCGGGTGCCGTACGGCCGAGCAGGAGTCCGGCCGCGGCGCCCAGGAACGGAAGAAGGGGGACAAGGACGGCGAGGGTCGTGGTGGTCACGCGGTGGCCTCAGCCTTCTGCGCCGCGGTGGCTGCGTCGGCGTCAGGGGCGTGGGGCTCACCGTCGGGGCCCTCGGCGGTGTCGCGAAGCTTGTCGACGTCCGAGGTTCCGCGGTTGCGGTAGACCATCAGGACGATCGCCAGGCCGATGCCGATCTCCGCTGCGGCGATGGCGATGGTGAAGAGGGTGAGCGCCTGGCCGGCGTGCAGGGTGTCGCGCATCCAGACGTCGAAGGCAACGAGGTTGAGGTTGACCGCGTTGAGCATCAGCTCGACGGACATCAGGACCAGGATCGCGTTGCGGCGTGCGAGCACTCCGTACAGCCCGACGCTGAAAAGGAGGACGGCGAGCACGGCGGGATAGGCGAGGTGCATCAGCTCTTCCCCTCGGGAGCCTTGGCGTCCTTGGCGTGCTTGCGGGACAGGACGATCGCCCCGACGAGGGCGGCGAGCAGCAGTACGGAGAGCGCCTCGAAGGGCAGCACCCAGTGCCGGAAGAGGATCTCGCCGGACACCTGGGTGGAGCCCTGGGCGGGTCCGTCCAGGTCGATCCAGGTCGTACGGAACGCGTCAACGACCACCCAGACCAGGGCTCCTGCGGCGGCGACGGCCACGGCGAGGGCGACCCAGCCGTTGCGGGAGTCGGCGTCCGGGGAGCGGCCGATGGGGGCCTTGGTGAGCATCAGCCCGAAGAGAAGGAGGACGACAACGGAACCGACGTAGATCAGGACCTGCACCCAGGCGATGAACTCGGCCGTCAGCAGCAGATATTCGACGGCGAGGCCGCCGAGCGCCACGACCAGCCAGAGGGCGGCGTGCACCAGCTGTTTGGTCGTGACCGTGATGGCGGCGGCGCCGAGCGTGGCGAGGCCGACGAGGAGAAAGGCGATCTCGACGCCGGTCGGGGAGAGGAAGCCGTGCGTCCCGGCTGCGGCGAGCATCATGCCGGGCCTCCCTCGTCCGCCGGGGGTTCCGCCTGGGCGGCCGCGAGCTTCTCCGCTGCCTTGCGGGCCGCGGCGATCTCCTTCGGCTCCTCGGCGCCCGGGTCGAGCGCGGGCGGCGCGGGCACCGTCCACATCCACTCGCGGAGCTTGTCCCGCTCATGGGTGAGTTCGCGGATGTCCGTCTCCGCGTACTCGAACTCCGGTGACCAGAACAGCGCGTCGAAAGGACAGACCTCGATGCAGATACCGCAGTACATACAGAGCGCGAAGTCGATGGCGAACCGGTCGAGGACATTGCGGCTGCGCTCGCGACCGCCGGGGGCGGCGGCCGGGACCGTCTCCTTGTGGGAGTCGATGTAGATGCACCAGTCGGGGCACTCACGGGCGCAGAGCATGCAGACCGTGCAGTTCTCCTCGAACAGGCCGATCACGCCGCGGCTGCGGGGCGGGAGTTCGGGCTGGGCGTCCGGGTACTGCTGAGTGACGGTCTTCTTCGTCATCGTCCGCAGGGTGACTGCTAGGCCCTTGGCGAGACCGGATCCGGGGATCGGAGGCATTACTGGATCACCACCTTCACGATGCCGGTGAGGGCGATCTGGGCGAGGGCGAGCGGGATGAGCGTGGTCCAGGCGAGTTTCTGCAGCTGGTCCTCGCGCATCCGCGGATAGCTCACGCGCAGCCAGATGACGACAAAGGCGAGCACGGCCGTCTTGAGCAGGGTCCAGACCCAGCCGAGACCGTCCGCCCCGAACGGGCCGTGCCAGCCGCCCAGGAAGAGGACGGTGGTCAGACCGCACAGGACGATGATCCCTGCGTACTCGGCGAGGAGGAACAGTGCGAAACGCAGGCCGGTGTACTCGGTGTACGCGCCGAAGATGATCTCGGAGTCGGCGACCGGCATGTCGAAGGGCGGGCGCTGGAGTTCGGCGAGGCCCGCTGTGAAGAAGACCAGGGCGCCCACGATCTGCCAGGGCAGCCACCACCACTCGAAGGCGTTCAGGATGCCGGGCAGCGAGACCGTGCCGGCGGCCATGGCGACGGAGGCGGCGGCGAGCAGCATCGGCAGTTCGTACGCCAGCAGTTGAGCGGCGGTGCGCAGTCCGCCCAGGAGGGAGAACTTATTGGCCGATGCCCAGCCCGCCATGAGCGAGCCGAGGACCCCGACGCCCATCACGGCGAGCACGAAGAAGATGCCCGCATCGACGACCTGACCGACCGCGCCCTCGCTCGGGCCGATCGGGATCGCGACGAGGACGAGGAGATAGGGCAGGAGGGCGACGGCGGGCGCGAGCTGGAAGATGCGGCGGTCGGCACCGGCCGGGACGACGTCCTCCTTCTGCGCAAACTTCACGCCGTCCGCGACGAGCTGGGCCCAGCCGTGGAAGCCGCCCGCGTACATGGGGCCGAGGCGCCCCTGCATATGGGCCATCACCTTGTGCTCGGTCTGCCCGATGACGAGGGGAAGGACCAGGAATACGGCGAAGACGACGACCAGTCGGAGGGCGACGTCAAGAGCGTCGTTCACGCGTCTCCTCCGGGGCGTTCGGCCGCGTCGTCGGCCGGGGCTTCGTCGGCCTCGGGCCGGACGGGGGCTTGTGGGGTGGGTTCGGTCGCAGCCGGTTCCTCGGCGGCCGGTTCCTCGGCAGCGGGGGCCGGTTCTTCGGCGGCCGGCGCGGCCTCCTCGGCCGGCGCGGGTGCCTCCGGCGCGGGTGCCTCCGGCGCGGGTGCCTCCGGGGCCTTGGTCGGCGCCGCCTCGCCCTCGGCCGACTCGTCGAAGGCCGGGCGGGCGTTGTGCCAGGGGGCGTCCGGGGTGGGCTGCTGGGAGGCCGAGCCTTCGGAGGCGGTGCGGGCGCGACGGGGCGGGGCCGCGGGAGCCTCGGCCGCCACCGCAGCGTCCGGCGCCTCCGCCGCGTCCGGCGCTTCGGGAACAGCCGCGGAGGCCTGCGAGGCCGAGCCTTCCGATGCGCTGCGGGCGCGGCGCGGCGGGCGTTCGGTCGGCGCAGCTTCCTGCGAGGCCGAGCCTTCCGACACGCTGCGGGCGCGGCGGGGCGGGCGTTCGCCCGGGGCGGCGGGTGCGCCTGCCGTGCGGGCTGCCCTTGCGGGGCGGGCCGGGGCAGGGGGGAGCTGGCCCTTGAGGGGGCCCCATTCGTTCGGGTCCGGGACGCCCGGCGGGAGCATCTGGCGGCGCTTCGGGCCGCCGTGCTCCGACTCCCCCGGCTCCTTCGCGCCGGGCCAGGCCTTCGCGACCCGGGCCGCCAGCACGAAGTCCTTGCGCAGCGGGTGACCCTCGAAGCCGTCCGGGAGGAGCAGGGGGACGAGGTGCGGGTGGCCGGTGAAGTCGACGCCGAACATCTCGTACGTCTCGCGCTCGTGCCAGGCCGCGCCCGCGTAGATCTCGACCGCGGAGGGGAGGGAGGGGGCGGTGTGCGAAACGGTCGTACGGAGCAGCAAGCGGTGGACCGTACCGCCGCCCAGTGCCACGACATGGGCGCAGACGCGGAAGCCCGTGCCCGGTTCGTCGACCGCGCTCAGCCAGTCGAAATAGGTGCAGCCCAGCTTGTCGCGGGCGATCTCGAGTGCGGCGATCCAGGAGCCGACAGGGACATCGACCGTGAGCAGGTCGTACGCCCGCTCGGCGGTGGCTTCCTCGCCGAAGATCTCCGTGACGGCGTCGGGGAGCCGGTCATAGGCGGGGTCGTAGGCGTTCACCGGTCACCTCCCGGTACCGGCGGCGGGGTGACCAGACCGCTGCGCAGCTGATCTACGGACGCCCGGGCGCCACCGTTCCCGTACCGCTCGCCGAGCGACTCGCGCGCGATCTTCTCCTGCAGGGTCAGAATCCCCTGGAGCAGGGCCTCGGGGCGGGGCGGGCAGCCGGGCACGTACACATCGACGGGGATGATCTGGTCGACGCCCTTGGTCACGGAGTACGAATCCCAGTACGGGCCGCCGCAGTTGGAGCAGGCACCGAAAGAGATCACGTACTTGGGCTCGGGCATCTGCTCGTACAGGCGCTTGACCGCCGGGGCCATCTTGTCCGTTACCGTGCCCGAGACGACCATCAGGTCGGCCTGGCGCGGGCCGGGCGCGAAGGGGATCACACCGAGCCGGATGAAGTCGTGGCGCGCCATCGAAGCGGCGATGAACTCGATCGCGCAGCAGGCGAGGCCGAAGTTGAAGACCCAGAGGCTGTAGCGGCGTCCCCAGTTGAGGACCACCTTCATGGGCTCCGGGGCCAGGCGTGACAGCACACCCAGGCGTTGCGGCTCCGGCAGGAGTTCGGGCCGGGTCACGTCCATGTCAGGACGCCCTTCTTCCATGCGTAGAGCAGTCCCACGGCCAGGAAGCCGAGGAAGATGAACATCTCCACGAGTGTCGTCGCGCCGTATCCCGCGGCGGCGAAGACGGTCGCCCACGGGAAGAGGAAGATCGAGTCGACGGCGAAGATCACGTACAGAAAGGCATAGACGTAGTAGCGGACCTGGGTGTGCGCCCAGCCCTCGCCGACCGGGTCGACTCCGCACTCGTACGTCAGCAGCTTCTCCGGCGTGGGCACCACCGGCCGCAGCAGCCGGCCCGCCCCGAAGGCCACGGCGACGAACAGCACGCCGATCAGCGCGAGCAGTCCGACGACCGAGTAGCTCTCGAAATAGTCCGCCGCGAGCACGGCCACGGTCGGTTCCGGCACGTCCGCCCCTCGCTCCCTGACTCGTTGGCAATCTGTTCGATCTGTTCGACGATCTATCTCTACGCATCGGAGTCTAGGCCCTGCTAAAGGGACCGTAAGCAGTCGCGTCGCACATCAGGTGGGGTTATCCCTACTTCATCCCACCCATGAACCCCATGGCGTGCGACGACCCGGCCCGGCAGGCTGGGCGCATGACCGCGAGCATCACCGCCCCCGACGACGACCGGCCGCCTGCCGCGCGCTTCGCCTACGACCGCCACACCTGGAAGGAGATCGCCCATCTCCTCTGCAATCTGCCGGTCGCGCTGATCGGCTTTGTGTACGTGGCGTTCATGATTTTCACCGGCGCGACCCTGTCGGTGACAGTGATCGGGCTGCCGCTCCTCGCCCTCGGGCTCGCGGGCGCGCGCGTGCTCGGCAGGACGGAGCGGTCCAGGGCACGGGCGCTGCTCGGCATACGGATCGACGAGCCGAGCCCCCTCCACGGCCGCCCGGGGCACCGGCGCGAGGGGCTCTTCCCCTGGCTGTGGACAAGCCTGAAGGACCCGGTTGCGTGGCGGTCGGTGCTGTACTCCTTCATACGGCTGCCGTGGGGGGTGCTGACCTTCGCCGTGACGCTGGTGGGCCTGTTCGTGCTCTGGCCCGTACTGCCCTTCGTCGCGCGCGGGCTGACCAACGCGGACCGGGCGATGGTCCGCGGGCTGCTCTCCCCCTCCGACGAACTGGAACGGCGCGTCGCGGAGTTGGAGTCCGACCGGGGGGTCGTCGTCGACACGGCGGCCGCCGATCTGCGGCGTATCGAACGCGATCTCCACGACGGGGCCCAGGCCCGCCTCGTCGCCCTCGCCATGGGGCTCGGCCTCGCGAAAGAGAAGCTCCTCGAAGATCCGGACGCGGCGGCGGTGATGGTGGACGAGGCTCACGGCGAGGTGAAGCTCGCGCTGCAGGAACTGCGCGATCTGGCGCGGGGGATCCATCCCGCCGTGCTGACCGACCGGGGTCTTGATGCGGCGCTCTCGTCGGTGGCCTCGCGCTGTACGGCGCCGGTGAAGGTGACCGTCGACCTGGCGGAACGGCCGGCCGAGGCGATCGAGGGCATCGCCTACTTCACCGTCTCCGAGCTGTTGCAGAACGTCAGCAAGCACGCGCAGGCCGGCCGCGCAGCGGTCGACGTCTGGCGGGCGAACGACCGCCTGCTGATCCAGGTCACGGACGACGGTCGCGGGGGCGCGCGGCTGGACGGGGGCTCGGGCATGTCCGGCCTGGCGGAACGGCTCGGGGCGGTGGACGGGCTGTTCGTGCTGGACTCGCCGGTGGGGGGGCCGACGGTGGTGACGGCGGAGCTGCCGTGGCGGGGGCGGGCCGAGGTCTGAGGGGATTGTTGTCCCCACCCGCCCCTTCCCGAAACTGGCGGCTGCGCCCCCAGACCCCTGGGGGAGGGGTGTCGGGGGCTGACGCCCCCGCGACCCGAGACTCCGGCGGCCTCGCCGCGGAGCACGAGACGGGCTCGCACCTGCGCGCCGCACCGGCCGGGCCAGGCTCAGAGATGTGAGGGCTGACACCCCCCACCGCCTGCGGCTCCGACGGCTCCGCCGCGGAGGACCACATCGGGCTCGCGCCCACGCCTCCCAGGCGGGTGCGGGACGCAGGGCACGCGCCGCCCGGCGAGCGAGGGAGATACGCGGGGGCGGCGGCCTCAGCCCCCTCCTGTGCGGCAGCTTCGCGCCGCTCACGCAGAACTGCTCTGCCTCTCGGGGCTCGCCCGCGAGACCACCCACCGGGCAGCAACCACCAACGCCCCTCGGCCCACGCCCACCACGACCCCTGGAAACCCGCATGGTAGGGAAAACCCCCTACCCAACACGGTGCCCGCCCTCATGGTGTCGCGGCCTCCCCCCGGCCCACGCTTGACCCATGACAGCCCGCATCGCAGAACGGACGACCTCGATGGCCACGGAATACGGATCCGAGCGCCGGGAGCACTTCCTTCCCGCGGCTCTGCGCGCGCCGCTCGAAGGGCGGACCTGGCGGGAGTTCTGCTATCTGCTGCTGAGCCTGCCGATCAGCATCGTCTTCTTCACCTTCGCCATCACGGCCGTCTCGCTCGGCGCGGGCATGCTCATCACCTTCCTCGGGATCCCGATCCTGGCCGCCGGTCTGGCCGGGTGCCGCGGGCTCGGGGCGATGGAGCGGGCCCGGGCGCGGGGGCTGTTGCGGCTCGACGTCGGGGACCCCGCGCCCGTCCGGGCCCGTACGAACGGGCTGATGTCCTGGGTCGGCGCGGTCCTCAAGAGCGGGGCGTCCTGGCGGCATCTCGTCTACGCCCTGCTGCACTTCCCGTGGGCGACCTTCGCCTTCGTCGTCTCGGTCACCTTCTGGGTCAACGGCTGGGCCCTGCTGACGTATCCGCTGTGGCACTGGACCTTCCCCCGTTACCTCGACGAGTCGGGTATCTCGCTCTACGGCGACAGCGACGGCAACCACTTCTATCTCGACACCCCGTTCGAGATCGGCTCCACCGCCGCCGTCGGCCTGGTGCTCGTCCTCGCGACCCCCTGGCTGATCCGCGGCCTCGCCTCGGTCGACCGGGTCATGGTCACGGGGCTGCTCGGCCCCTCCTCGCTCGACACCCGTGTCGTCGAGCTGGAGTCGGACCGCGGCGTGGTCGTCGACACCGCGGCCGCCGATCTGCGGCGTATCGAGCGCGATCTGCACGACGGGGCCCAGGCCCGCCTCGTCGCGCTCGCCATGGATCTGGGGCTCGCCAAGGAGAAGCTGGCCGAGGATCCGGACGCGGCCGCCCGCATGGTGGACGAGGCGCACGGCGAGGTGAAGGTGGCTCTGCAGGAGCTGCGCGATCTGGCGCGCGGGATCCATCCCGCCGTACTGACCGACCGCGGGCTCGACGCCGCGCTCTCCGCCGTCGCGTCCCGCTGCACTGTCCCGGTGACGGTCGAGGTGGATCTGCCCTCCAGGCCCGCCCCCGCCATCGAGGGCATCGCCTACTTCACCGTCTCCGAGCTGCTGCAGAACATCAGCAAGCACGCGCAGGCCGGCCGCGCCACGGTCGACGTCTGGCGCTCTCAGGACCGGCTGATGCTGCAGGTCACCGACGACGGCCGGGGCGGCGCCGACCTCTCCGGCGGCAGCGGTCTCGCGGGCCTGGCGGAACGGCTGGACGCGGTCGACGGGATCCTGGCCCTCGACTCCCCGGCCGGCGGTCCGACGACGGTGACCGCCGAGCTCCCCTGGCGCGGCTGAGCCGGCCCGGCGCCGAAACCGGCCCCCGGCGGCCCCCTCCGGCACCGGCCGCGACACGGGCCCCGGCCGGATGACACCGCCGCCCCACACCTGGCCGCACTGCGACCCCGGCGCCACACGCCCGTACGCCCCCAATTCCGTCGATTCCCCCAGCTTGGGCCCACTCCCGTCCCAATACTGGGATGCTGGAAGGCGCAGGGGTGGGAAGCAGATCGACATGGGGGCTTCAGGGTCGTGGAGGACAGGGTGCGGGTGGTCATCGCCGAGGATTCAGTGCTGCTTCGGGAGGGCCTGACCCGGTTGCTGACCGACCGCGGGCACGATGTCGTGGCCGGCGTGGGAGACGCGGACGCGCTGATCAAGACAGTCGGCGATCTCGCCGCGCAGGAGTCGCTGCCCGATGTGGTGGTCGCCGACGTGCGGATGCCGCCCACTCATACGGATGAGGGCGTACGCGCGGCGGTGCGGCTGCGCCGGGACCATCCCGGGATCGGGGTGCTGGTCCTTTCGCAGTACGTGGAGGAGCAGTACGCGACCGAGCTGCTCGCGGGCAGCAGCCGCGGCGTCGGCTATCTGCTCAAGGACCGGGTGGCCGAGGTGCGGGAATTCGTGGACGCCGTGGTGCGGGTGGCCCGGGGCGGCACCGCGCTGGACCCCGAGGTCGTAGCACAGCTGCTGGGCCGGAGCCGCAAGCAGGATGTGCTGGCCAATCTCACCCCGCGCGAGCGCGAGGTCCTGGGTCTGATGGCCGAGGGGCGTACGAATTCAGCGATCGCCAAACAGCTGGTGGTGAGCGACGGCGCGGTGGAGAAGCATGTCAGCAACATCTTTCTGAAGCTCGGGCTGTCCCCCAGTGACGGGGATCACCGGCGTGTACTGGCGGTGTTGACCTACCTGAACTCGTAATTGGCTGACACTCTGTCAGATGTTGAGCCGGTCATTAGTCCCAGAACCGAAGTATGGATGGGGAGCGTCTTTCAGAAAGAACCCGGGGGGCGAACAAAACATGGCAAACAAGGGCGTCGGGACATCTCAAAGTAGTGCCCGACATGTGAGCGGTCCAGGGAAGGCCATCCTTACCGACGTAGGGTGGCTAGTGGGACGGCCGGAGGGCCGACCGGGCCCGAGCCGCCGCCTCGAGGGAGGTCCAGTTCAGTGACCAGCCAGGTCAGTAGCCCAGCCGAGCAGGCCGATGAGGCCAATGACGAGGCCAATGAGGCTCTTGTCGGGGAACAGCGCAAGCCCGCCGGCGAGAAGGAAATCCGCCGACTGGACCGGGTGATCATTCGTTTTGCGGGTGACTCCGGTGACGGTATGCAGCTCACGGGTGACCGGTTCACCTCGGAGACGGCGTCGTTCGGGAACGACCTGTCCACGCTGCCGAACTTCCCCGCCGAGATCCGCGCCCCCGCCGGCACCCTGCCCGGGGTCTCCAGCTTCCAGCTCCACTTCGCCGACCACGACATCCTCACGCCCGGCGACGCACCGAACGTGCTCGTCGCGATGAACCCGGCCGCCTTGAAGGCCAACATCGACGACGTGCCCCGCGGCGGCGAGATCATCGTCAACACCGACGAATTCGCCAAGCGCGCGATGGCCAAGGTCGGCTACGACACCAGCCCGCTGGAGGACGGCTCGCTGGACGGCTACCACGTCCACCCCGTCCCCCTCACCACGCTGACCATCGAGGCGCTCAAGGACTTCGGGCTGTCCCGCAAGGAAGCCGAACGCTCCAAGAACATGTTCGCGCTCGGGCTGCTGTCGTGGATGTATCACCGGCCGACCGAGGGCACCGAGACGTTCCTGCGGTCCAAGTTCGCCAAGAAGCCCACCATCGCCGAGGCGAACATCGCCGCCTTCCGCGCCGGCTGGAACTTCGGCGAGACCACCGAGGACTTCGCCGTCTCCTACGAGGTCGCCCCGGCCAGCACCGCCTTCCCCACCGGCACCTACCGCAACATCTCCGGCAACCTCGCCCTCTCCTACGGGCTCGTTGCCGCAAGCAAGCAGGCCGACCTGCCCCTCTACCTGGGCTCCTATCCGATCACCCCGGCCTCCGACATCCTGCACGAACTGTCCAAGCACAAGAACTTCGGCGTGCGGACCTTCCAGGCCGAGGACGAGATCGCCGGCATCGGTGCCGCGCTGGGAGCCGCCTTCGGCGGCGCGCTGGCCGTCACCACCACCTCCGGCCCCGGTGTCGCCCTGAAGTCGGAGACGATCGGGCTCGCCGTCTCCCTCGAGCTGCCGCTGCTGGTGGTGGACATCCAGCGCGGCGGTCCCTCCACCGGTCTGCCGACCAAGACCGAGCAGGCCGACCTGCTGCAGGCCATGTACGGCCGCAACGGCGAGGCGCCGGTGCCGATCGTCGCCCCCAAGACTCCGGCGGACTGTTTCGACGCGGCGCTGGAGGCGGCCCGGATCGCGATCACCTACCGCACCCCGGTCTTCCTGCTCTCCGACGGCTACCTCGCCAACGGCTCCGAGCCCTGGCGCATCCCCGACATCGACGAACTGCCCGACCTGAGGGTCCAGTTCGCGCAGGGCCCCAACCACACCCTCGCCGATGGCACCGAGGTGTTCTGGCCCTACAAGCGTGACCCCAAGACCCTGGCACGGCCGTGGGCGGTGCCCGGCACGCCGGGGCTTGAGCACCGGATCGGCGGCATCGAGAAGCAGGACGGCTCCGGCAACATCTCCTACGACCCGTCCAATCACGACCTGATGGTCCGCACCCGCCAGGCCAAGATCGACGGCATCGAGGTCCCCGACCTCACCGTCGACGACCCGCACAGCGCGACCACCCTGGTGCTCGGCTGGGGATCCACCTACGGCCCCATCACCGCCGCCGTACGCCGCCTGCGCACCGCCGGCATCCCCATCGCGCAGGCCCATCTGCGCAACCTCAACCCGTTCCCGAGGAATCTGGGAGAGGTTCTGGGGCGTTACGAGAAGGTAGTGGTACCGGAGATGAATCTCGGCCAGCTCGCCGCCCTGGTCCGGGCGAAGTATCTGGTCGACGCGCACAGCTACAACCAGGTCAACGGCATGCCGTTCAAGGCCGAGCAGCTCGCCACGGCTCTCAAGGAGGCCATCAATGACTGAGGCGCTCTCGCTGGTGCCCAAGGCCGAGGCCAAGCAGTCCATGAAGGACTTCAAGTCCGATCAGGAAGTGCGCTGGTGCCCGGGCTGCGGTGACTACGCGATCCTCGCCGCCGTGCAGGGCTTCATGCCCGAACTCGGCCTGGCGAAGGAGAACATCGTCTTCGTCTCCGGAATCGGCTGCTCCTCCCGCTTCCCGTACTACATGAACACCTACGGGATGCACTCCATCCACGGTCGCGCGCCCGCCATCGCCACCGGACTCGCCTCCTCCCGCCGCGACCTGTCCGTCTGGGTCGTCACCGGCGACGGCGACGCCCTGTCCATCGGCGGCAACCACCTCATCCACGCCCTGCGCCGCAACGTCAACCTGAAGATCCTGCTCTTCAACAACCGGATCTACGGTCTGACGAAGGGCCAGTACAGCCCGACCTCCGAAGTCGGCAAGATCACCAAGTCGACGCCGATGGGTTCCCTGGACGCGCCGTTCAACCCGGTATCGCTGGCCCTCGGCGCCGAGGCGTCCTTCGTGGCGCGCACCATCGACTCCGACCGCAAACACCTCACCGAGGTGCTGCGCCAGGCAGCCGACCACCAGGGCACCGCCCTCATCGAGATCTACCAGAACTGCAACATCTTCAACGACGGCGCCTTCGACGCCCTCAAGGACAAGCAGCAGGCGCAGGAAGCGGTCATCCGCCTGGAACACGGGCAGCCGATCCGCTTCGGCACGGACAACGACAAGGGCGTCGTACGGGACGCGGCCACCGGCGACCTCAAGGTCGTGCACGTCACCGCCGACAACGAGTCGCAGATCCTCGTCCACGACGCGCACAACCCGAGTCCGACCACGGCCTTCGCGCTGTCCCGGCTCGCCGACCCCGACACCCTGCACCACACCCCCATCGGGGTGCTGCGCAGCGTTGAGCGGCCGGTGTACGACATCCAGATGTCCGACCAGCTCGACTCCGCCATCGAGCAGAACGGCAAGGGCGACCTCGCCGCACTGCTCGCCGGCAACGACACCTGGACCGTCGTCGGCTGACCTGTCGCCGAACCGCCCGAGGCCCGGATCTCCCGTCAGGAGGTCCGGGCTTCGTCGTATGCCGTACGCGCCGCGAGCACCTCGTCCGTCCGCTTCTCCGTCCAGCGGGCAAGGCCCCACACCTGCTCGGCGGCCTCCTTGCCGAGCTCGGTCAGCGAATAGTCGACGCGCGGCGGGATCACCGGCTTGGCATCGCGGTGCACAAATCCGTCGCGCTCCAGGGTCTGCAAGGTCTGGGCGAGCATCTTCTCGCTGACGCCGCCGACCTCGCGGCGCAGCTCGCTGAAGCGGTACGAGCGCTCCAGCAGGGCGGCGAGAACGAGCACACCCCAGCGGCTGGTGACGTGCTCAAGGATCAGACGCGAGGGGCACATCGCGTGATTGACGTCGGGGTCTCTCCTTACGGCCATGCCAGTACCTTACTTCAAAGTGGGTACTTTCCTCCAGTTAGTGCACACCCTAGGGTGAGCTCTGGAATCGCGCCGAACAAGGAGAAATCACCCATGCGCATCGTCGTCACCGGAGCAACCGGAGCCCTTGGCCGTCTCGTCATCGACGAGCTGCTCGCCACCGTCCCCGCAGATCAGCTCGTGGCCGTCGTCCGCAACAAGGAGAAGGCCGCCGATCTCGCGGCCCGCGGCATCGACCTGCGTATCGCCGACTACAGCGCGCCCGAGACGCTGGCCGGAGCCTTCGGCGCCGGTGACCGCGTGCTGCTGATCTCCGGCAGCGAGGTCGGTCAGCGAGTGGAGCAGCACGCCGCCGTGATCGTGGCCGCGAAGGCGGCGGGCGTCGCGCAGTTCGCGTACACCAGCGTGCTGGGCGGACCCGACGCCGACTTCCAGCTGGCCGCCGAGCACCAGGCCACCGAGCAGGCGATCCTGGACTCCGGGCTGCCGTACACCTTCCTGCGGAACGGCTGGTACACCGAGAACTACACCGAGCACCTCGCCCCCGCCCTGGAGCACAGCGCCGTCGTCGCCAGCGCCGGTGAGGGCCGTATCGCCTCGGCCGCCCGCGCCGACTACGCCGCCGCCGCGGCTGCCGTGCTGACCGGCGACGGCCACCAGGGCAAGGCCTACGAACTGAGCGGCGACGTCGCCTGGTCCTTCACGGAGTACGCCGCCGAGCTCTCGCGGCAGACCGGCCGGACGATCACGTACAACAACGTCCCGGCCGATGCGCACCTGGAGATCCTGACGGGCGCGGGCCTGCCCGAGCCGCTCGCCGAGGTCTTCGTCGATGTCGACGCGGCGATCGGGCGCGGGCTGCTCGCGGGTACGACGGGCGACCTGGCGCGGTTGACGGGCCGCCCCACGACGCCGCTCGCCGACTCGGTGGCCGCGGCGCTCGCCACCGTATGAACCCCCATGACCTCGTGTGGCGGACCAAGGTCCGTCATGACCGTATAGCGATACGGACATGACAGCCCGCCCCTGCGCCGCGTACCTTCGTCGTGGTGATGCGCGCAGGGGCGGGAGGGGCCAGTGAAGTCCGACGGTGAACAGCGGGCAGGACTGCTGTACGGGATCGGTGCCTACGGAATGTGGGGCCTGGTTCCGCTTTTCTGGCCACTTCTGAAGCCGTCCGGAGCGATGGAGATCCTCGCCCACCGGATGGTCTGGTCGCTGGCCGTCGTCGGCATCGCGCTGGTGGTGCTGAAGCGCTGGGGCTGGGTGCGGGAGCTGATACGTCAGCCCCGCAAGCTGGCGCTCATCGCCGTCGCCGCTGCGGTGATCACCGTCAACTGGGGTCTCTACATCTGGTCCGTGAACTCCGGCCACGTCGTCGAGGCCTCGCTCGGCTACTTCATCAACCCGCTGGTCACCATCGCGATGGGCGTCCTGCTGCTCAAGGAGCGGCTGCGTCCGGCGCAGTGGGCGGCCGTCGGCACCGGCTTCGCCGCGGTGCTGGTGCTGGCGATCGGCTACGGGCAGCCGCCGTGGATCTCACTGACGCTGGCCTTCTCTTTCGCGACGTACGGGCTGGTCAAGAAGAAGGTCAACATCGGCGGTCTCGAGTCGCTCGCCGCCGAGACCGCGATCCAGTTCCTCCCGGCGCTCGGCTTTCTGCTCTGGCTGGGGGCGGACGGTTCCGCCTCCTTCGGCTCGCACGGCGCGGGCCATACGGCGCTGCTCGCCGCGACGGGTGTCGTGACGGCGGTGCCGCTGGTCTGCTTCGGCGCGGCGGCGATCCGGGTGCCGCTCTCCACGCTGGGGCTGCTGCAGTATCTGGCGCCGGTCTTCCAGTTCCTGCTGGGGATCCTGTACTTCCACGAGGCGATGCCCGCCGAGCGGTGGGCGGGCTTCGCGCTGGTGTGGCTGGCGCTGACCTGCCTGACGTGGGACGCGCTGCGGACAGCACGGCGTACGAAGGCGGAGGCGCTGCGGCTGGCCGCCGCGGCCCCCGCGGCCGAACCCGCCGGGGCTCCGCCACGGACCCCGCTCCTCAATCGCCGGACGGGCTGATCAGGCCACCCCGAGGGCGTCGGTGACCTTGCCCATCACGGCCTTCCAGTGCGCCCGCTGCCGCTCGCGTTCCTCGGCGTCCGCGAGATGTTCCTGGTGGAAGCGGAGCACGGTCCTGCCATCGCCGGGCGATGAGACCGCGACCTGGAGGGTGGTCGTGCCGTACGTCAGCCGGACCCGGTCACCGGGCCGGTAGCTGCGCACCTCGCCCGCGATGCCGTCCCCGGTCTCGTACGACTCCCCCTTCTCGGTGGGCAGTTGGACACCCTTGCCGAGCCAGAGGGCGACACCCTCGGGACCGGCGATGAAGTCCCACACGGTGGACACGGGCAGCGGCAGCGTCTTCGACACTCCGATCTCCCAGCCGGCGTCCTGGGTCAGTCCTGTCGGCATGACGCTTTCTCCCTCTGTGTGGCGGACGCGATGTGCCCTGGCCTTGCTGCGGTTGCCGCACCGTTCCATCGCGCACCAGCGGCGGCGGCCCGGGCGGGAGGTGTCGACGAAGAGCAGGTAGCAGTTGTGCGCGCCGCATTCGCGGATGCGGTGTGCGTACGGACCGGTCAGGAGGTCCACCGCATCGCGTGCCACCGCCGACAGCAGCTGGGTGCCGGTGGCCCCGGGTGCCCAGTCGCGGCCGCCCCGGTCGGTGATCCGGGGGGCGAGCGGGGTCTGCGCCGCGGCCTTGTTGACCACGGCCAGATCGGCGGGGCTCAGCGCGCCGCCGTGTGCCCGGCCGGCGATCAGCCGCCACAGGGCATCCCGGAGCACACGGGCAGCCGCCACCTCGTCGGGCGCGACGACCGGCTCAAGACCGTCGGGCAGCCGGCTCTCGCCCGCCCAGCGCACCAGGTCTGCGGGCTCATGCAGCACCTCGTACCGGGCGAACGCGCCGGGTCCTCCGGTCGCCAGCAGCTCAAGGCAGAGCGCACCGGGGTCGAAACGAAAGGGACGCCCTTCCGGCGGATGCAGGGTCAGTCCCCTTGCAGGCTCGCTCATGTAACCACTATAAGTGGTTACATGAAACTGCACTGGAAAGTTGTCGTCGATACGTCCGACCCGCATGCGCAGGCGGACTTCTGGGCCGAGGCCCTCGGCTACGAGGTGGAGGACCACAGCGCCCTCATCGAGCGGCTGCGCGGATACGGGCAGTTGCCGGAAGGCTCGACGATCCAGTCGCACGGCCGGGACGCCTGGCTCGATTACGCCGCCGTCCGGCATCCGGACGACCCCTTCGACCAGGACAACGGGGTGGGACTCGGGCACAGGCTCCTCTTCCAGCGTGTACCGGAGAAGAAGACGACCAAGAACCGGCTCCATCTCGACCTGCACGTGGGCGCGGAACGCCGCGAGGCGGAGGTTGCACGGCTGGAGGGCCTGGGGGCGCGGGTGCTCTATCACGCCGACGAACCGGGGGGCGTGTGGACGACGATGGCCGACCCGGAAGGCAATGAGTTCTGCGTCGAATAGCGGAGTGGTGAACCAGCCTCCTACTCCGGCTCGTTCCAGGTGAAGGACGCCAGCCCCTCACACTCCTCTTCGGCATCCGCCCACCGGCGGCGTACCCGCCGTGCGCCCAGCGCGATGAGACCGACCAGCAGGCCCGTCACGCCCACCGTGACGAACGCGGCCACGATGCCGACGCGCAGGAACATCTCGCCGAAGAACGTCAGGATGAGGAACGGATCCAGGTTCATACGGTCAGCTTGCGGCTCAGCGGCGTCTCCGGCTCCTGGCCTGCGGTTCCGTACGTGAACAGCGCCGCGGTATTGGCCATTCCGTAACCCCGCACCGTCCGGCATGCGAACACCACTGACCGGTTTCCGCCCTTGACGGTGAGTCAAACTCTCGCTGAACTCTCAGCACGTACTGCGCACCAACAGCTCCAGCGCCCCGGGACCCGCCATCCCGGGGCGTCTCGCACGTTCCGTCCTGCCCCCGTTCGGAATTCGGAGCCCCCACACATGAACCTGTCCATACCAAGACGCACGGCCGCGGCCGCCGCGCTCGCCCTTGCCGGGCTGCTCGTATCCGCCGCGCCCGCAGCGACCGCCGCACCGGCGCCCGCGCTCGCCGCCCCCGACATACCCCTCGCCAACGTCAAGGCGCACCTGACCGAGCTCCAGTCGATCGCCACGGCCAACGGCGGCAACCGCGCGCACGGCCGCACCGGCTACAAGGCATCCATCGACTACGTGAAGGCCAAGCTGGACGCGGCCGGATTCACCACGTCCCTCCAGCAGTTCACCTCCAGCGGCGCCACCGGCTACAACCTGATAGCCGACTGGCCGGGCGGAGACGCCAACCAGGTACTGATGGCCGGCTCCCACCTCGACTCGGTCTCGGCCGGACCCGGCATCAACGACAACGGCTCCGGCTCGGCAGCCGTCCTGGAGACCGCGCTCGCCGTCTCCCGCGCTCAGTTCAAGCCGGAGAAGCACCTGCGCTTCGGCTGGTGGGGTGCGGAGGAACTGGGCCTGGTCGGGTCGAAGTACTACGTCAACAACCTGCCCAGCGCGGAGCGTTCGAAGATCTCCGGCTATCTCAACTTCGACATGATCGGCTCCCCGAATCCCGGCTACTTCGTCTACGACGACGACCCGGCGATCGAGAAGACCTTCAAGGACTACTTCGCGGGACTGAACATCCCCACGGAGATCGAGACCGAGGGCGACGGCCGCTCCGACCACGCGCCGTTCAAGAACGCGGGCGTGCCGGTCGGCGGCCTGTTCACCGGCGCCGACTACACCAAGACGGCGGCCCAGGCCCAGAAGTGGGGCGGCACGGCCGGTCAGGCCTTCGACCGCTGCTACCACTCCTCCTGCGACACGACCGCGAACATCAACGACACCGCACTGGACCGCAACAGCGACGCGATCGCGCACGCGATCTGGACCCTGTCCGCCGGGACGACCAGCCCGGGCACCGTCTTCGAGAACACCGCTGACGTCTCCATCCCGGACAACGGCGCCGCGGTCACCTCCTCGGTCACCGTCACCGGCCGCACGGGCAACGCCCCGAGCACCCTCAAGGTCGGCGTGGACATCATCCACACCTGGCGCGGCGACCTGGTCGTCGACCTGCTCGCCCCGGACGGAACGGTCTACAACCTGAAGCCGTTCAGCTCCTCCGACTCGGCGGACAACGTCCAGACCACCTACACCGTCAACGCCGCCTCCGAGGTCGCCAACGGCACCTGGAAGCTCCGCGTCCAGGACAAGGCAGCCCAGGACTCCGGCTACATCAACAGCTTCAAGGTCACCTTCTGAGAGGTCCCGACGACTGCCACCCCCCACAGACTGCATGCGTGTGCATATACTTGCGCACGCATGCAGTCATCTTCGGACGCGCAAGGGGAAGAGCCCATGACCCGGAAGTTCCTGTTCCTGCTGGGCAGCAGCCGCACCGGCGGCAACACCGAGACGCTGGCCCGCCTGGCCGCCGAACAGCTTCCGGCCGGGGCCGAGCAGCGCTGGCTGCGGCTGTCCGAGCTCCCGGTGCCCGAGTTCGAGGACCTGCGCCACGAGGGCGATGGCAGCTACCCCGCGCCCACCGGGCATGCCGCGACGCTCCTTGACGCCACGCTGGAGGCGACCGACCTCGTCATCGCGTCCCCGCTGTACTGGTACAGCGTGTCCACCAGCACCAAGAGGTACCTCGACCACTGGTCGGGCTGGCTGCGCGTACCGGGCGTGGACTTCAGGGCACGGATGACCGGGCGCACCCTGTGGGGTGTGACCTCATACGCCAGCACTGCCGACAAGGCGGAGCCGCTGATCGGAACCCTGCGCAACACCGCGGAGTTCATGGGCATGCGCTTCGCAGGCGTCCTGCTCGGAAACGGCACCCGGCCGGGTCAGGTGGAGAGCGACACGGACGCGACCGCCCGGGCCAAGGAGTTCTTCACCCGCTGACACTCGACTATGCGGTGATGTCCTTCGCGGTGAAGCGCGCCCACGCCGCCGACCCGAACACCGCCGCGTACACCCCCTGCAGACCGAGGTTCTTCAGCACCTCGTCCCAGTACACGGGCTCCCGCAGCAGATCCGCGAACGACAGCCAGTAGTGCGGGAAGAGATACGGATGGATCCCGTGCAGCTGCGGGATCGTGTCCAGGATCTGCACGGTGATCAGCAGTCCGACCGTCGTCGCCATCGCCGCGATGCCGCTGCCCGTCAGGGTCGAGACGAACAGACCCAGTGCCGCGATACCGGTCAGCGACGCGGCGACGACGACGGCGATCAGCCCGGCCCGCAGCAGCCCGTCACCGAACGAGATGCGGGTGCCGGAGATCGTCGTGACATCGCCGAGCGGGAAGAGCAGCGCCCCGACGGCGAGCGCGGACGCTGCCACGACCAGGGTCGCGACCAGACAGAAGGCGCAGGTCGTGGCGTACTTGGCGAGCAGCAGCCGGGTCCGTCCGGCCGGGGCGACCAACAGATAACGCAGGGTGCCGGAGTTCGCCTCGCCCGCGATCGCATCGCCCGCGACGACCCCGATCGCCATCGGGAGGAAGACGGGCAGGGTCGCGGCGAGCGCGGCGAAGACCAGGAACAGCCCGTTGTTGGTGATCTGCGCGATGAACGCGGGCCCCTGCCCACCGCCGCCGCCGGCCGGCCCGCCGTCGCTCGTCTCGATCTTGACGGCGATGCCGATCAGTACGGGAACGGCGGCCAGCACACCCAGCAGGGCGAGCGTGCGCCAGCGCCGCAGTGTGGTGGTCAGCTCGGAGCGGAAGAGGCCGAGTGTCCACAGCGGGCTGCTCGTCCTTTCGCCCGCGGCGCGTACGAGCGTGTCAGCCTGCGACATCGAAGCCCTCCCCGGTCAGCGCGACGAAGGCGTCCTCGAGCGATGCGCGCTCGATGCCGAAGCCCCGCACCCGTACGCCTGCCCGGACCAGCGCCGCGTTGAGCTCCGCGAGGTCCTTCGCAGGTGCTGCGGGCGGGTCTCCTGTCACCCGCTCGTCGGTGACGGTCAGATCGGTCACGCCCTGCTCCTTGAGAATGCGCGCGGCATCGGCCGGGTCGGGCGTGGTGACCACCAGCCGCCCGCGCGCGCCCGCCGCGAGATCGGCTACCGGTCCCTGGATGAGCAGCCGCCCCTGGGCCATCACCGCCACATGCGAACACACCTGCTCGATCTCGTCGAGGAGATGGGAGGAGAGAAAGACGGTGGTCCCGTCCGCGGCCAACTCCCGTACCAGCGACCGGATTTCACGCATCCCCTGCGGGTCGAGGCCGTTGGTCGGCTCGTCGAGCACCAGCAGTTTCCGCGGCTGCAGCAGCGCGGCAGCGAGCCCGAGCCGCTGTTTCATTCCGAGGGAGTACGCCTTGGCCTTCTTGCCCGCGGCCGATGTGAGCCCGACCCGGTCCAGGGCACCTGCGACGCGGGTGCGCCGGGTGCGCGGATCGGCGCTGGGGTCGGCGGAGTCGTAGCGCAGCAGATTGTCCCGGCCACTCAGGAACCCGTACAGCGCGGGCCCCTCGATCAGCGCGCCCACCTGCGGCAGCACGGTGCGCACGGCGCGCGGCATGGGCTTGCCGAGGACCGTGGCGCTGCCCGCGGTCGGCTCGATGAGCCCCATCAGCATCCGGATGGTGGTGGTCTTGCCGGAGCCGTTGGGGCCGAGGAACCCGAAGACGCTGCCGCCGGGCACGCTGAGATCCAGCCCGTCGACGGCCAACTGGCCGCCCGGGTACCGCTTGGTGAGCCCGCGCGTCTCGATGACGGCTGTCATTCCGGTCCCCGTTCGCTCGGTCCAACGGTCCGCCCCACCGTATGGAGCGTACGGCGGGGCGGACGGTGAACGCGTGTCGTGTTGTTACTTGCCCTCGTTCGCGGCCTTCACGAGCGTGTCCTTGGTCACGGCGCCGACGTAGACCGTGCCGTCGTCCGTCACCAGGGCATTGATCAGGCGGGTCTTGAAGACCGTGCCGGAGCCGAACTTCCCGTCGACCTTGTCGCCGAGCGCGTCCAGGAACTTGCTTGCCTCCGGCGGGACGTCGCCGCCCTTCGGGGCGCTGAGGCCCTGGCCGCCGGGCACCTCGATCTTCGCGATGGAGGTCCAGCCCTCACCGATGACGTTCAGACCCTTGAAGTCCTCCGAACCCTTGAAGTCCTTCGGGCCCTTGAAGTCCTCGTGGTTCTTGAAGTCCTCGTGGTTCTTGGCGCCCTTGCCCTTCTCCAGCTCGTCGCCCTCGGTCACCTTCGCGCCCTTGGGCGGGCTGAAGTCGAACGTGGACGCGGCCGGCTTGGAGAAGTCGACCTTGGTGAAGCCCGCGTCGATCACGGCCTTGCCGCCGCTGGTCGAGCTGAGCGTGAACTTGAGCGGCACGCCGTTCTTCGCGTCCACCGCGATCTTGATCGAGCCGATCGTCGAACCGCTCTGCTTGGGCTTGATGACCAGCTGGTAGGCATCGCGGCCGGCCACCCGCGCCGTACCCCCGACGGTCACCGAAGTGGTGTCGTCCGCGGCCTTCAGCGCCTCGTCGGCGAACTCCTTTGGCGTGGTCGGCAGGTCCTTCGGCGGCGTGCGGTCCTTGCCGTCCGCCGTGCCCGCGTCCTTGGAGTGGAAGGCTTCGTTCGATGCGCTGTCGTACGCCCAGACCTCGTCGCCGTTGTGGATCAGGCTGTACTCGGCGGCGTTCTCCAGAATCGACACCTTCGCCCTGTCCGGGCCGTCGGCCGCGACGCGCAGGGTGTGCGAGCCGGAGGCCAGCTCCATCAGCTTGCTCTCGGGAGCGGCGGACGAGCCGTCGCCCTTCGCGTCCCCGCCCTTGGGGCCGAAGGAGCCGCCGCCCAGGCCGGCGAGGCCGCCCAACGGAAGGCCGAGGTCCGTGTTGATCTTCACGGTGCCGGAGAGCTGCTGGGTTTCCGACGCGGCCATCTTCTCGATGAGTTGCTGCGCGGTGATCTTCGGCAGATCGGGGTCACCGGAGGCAGCGAGCGCCGGGACGAGCCCGATGGTCGCCGCCGCCACCCCGGCCACCGCGACCGGGACGATGTAGCGCGCTGCCTTGCGGCGGCCCGCTGCGAGGTCCTCGGCCTCTTCGGTGGTCTGTGCGCTGTCGTTCGGTGCCATGGTGTGCCCTACCTCCGTGGTTGGTCAGGGTGGCGCTGTTCAACTGAGTCCATCTGACCAAATCGGGCGAACAGAAGCGTCAGACCGCGGGAGCAACTTGGCGTACTGCTCTGGGATGACAGTAGGACGCGGCGCCTCCCCCAACCAGTAGGGGAAGCGCCGCAAGCCCTGTTGGGGACGGGTTACTTCTGGATGAAGACGTAGTCCGCCCCGTAGGGGACGCCGACGACAGCTCCCTTCTCGCAGCTGCCGGCCGGGGCCACGCCGCCCACGGTGTTCAGCCGGAAGATCTCCTGAGTGTTCGCCAACAGCCCCCGCTTCTTGCCGGACTGGGTCGCCTGAAGGTCCAGCTCGGCGATGTTCCTGTCGCCGTTCGGGGTCTTGCTGATCAGCTTGCCGGTGACGGCGCTGTGGTCCGGCGCGATCCACTGCGGCGTACCGGAGTTGGGGGCGACGAAGGAGTGGGCGATGTTCCCGCCGAGGACGGCGCGCACATCGCGCTGCTGGAAGGAGAGCGTGCCGTCGTCGCCCTTCTTGCACTCGTAGATCTGCTTGCCCTTGACCACGGAGGCCTGGACGTTGTCGAGGGCGTCGGCGAAGGTGAACGAGCCGGTCACCTTGTGGAACTGGCCGCGGACGGCGCCGCCAGGGAACTGCGCGGTGTGCAGGTTGGCGTAGAAGCCGTTCGGGTCGGCCTTGAAGGCGTCGAGCACGGCCTTGTCCTTGACCTTCACCGTGCCGGCGACCGCGCCGGTCCAGCCCTTCGCCTTGGTCTTGCCCTTGGTGAGCAGCTCCGTGAAGTCGATCTTGATGCCGCCATTGGTGCCCTTGGCGCCCTGGTGGATGTGGAGGGCGGTCGGCTTGTCGGTACCGCGGAACTTCACGGCGACGGACACCTTGTCCCCCTTGACCTTCACAAACTCCAGCGCGGCGCCGTCGCGGTCACCGACGGCGGGTCCGCCTTGTACCGGCACCTCGTTCGCGCCGTTCAGGCTGGAGACGAAGAGGGAGGCACCGCTGTCCGAGCCGCTGCCGCCGCTCTGGACCGAGATGCTCGCGCCGCTGTCCCCGTGGCCCGCGTGGCCGGCGGTGGAGCTCTTGCTGTCGGCGAAGGCCGGCATCACGGCGAGCGTGACACCCGCGGCGGCGGCGACGGCGGTGGTACCGACAAGCAGGACCTTGTTTCGCTTCATTCTGAAATCTCCCCGTACTGGCGCCGACGCCCGATGCGTCGGCTTCCGGGCATGAGTACGGAGTGGATCCGAGATTGGACTCAATCCAAGAATGAGACCTGCGTCACATGCTGCGGATTGATCCCGGAGCGGGCCGCGGCCGTGGTATTGGGCCTGTCAAAGGGGTTCTGTCAGGGGTGGCGGCGCGTCGAGGATGGGGGCGCGTCAGCGATGGGCCTGTCAGCCCGCGCGGTGGACCACCGCGTCGCAGAGCTCCTCCAGGGCGGCCTTCGCATAGCACTCGGGCAGCGGGGCGAGCATCGCCCGCGCGTCCTCCGCGTACCGCACGGTGTCCTTGCGGGCCTGCTCGAGGGCCGGGTGGACGCGCAGCCGGTGCAGCACCTCGGCATGCCGTCCGTCGTCGCTGAGGTCGCTGTCGAGCAGCGCGACCAGCTCCAGGTCGTCGGGGCGGCCGTACTGCTCGGCCTGCGCCCTCAGATGCAGCACGGGCAGCGTCGGGATGCCCTCGCGCAGGTCGGTGCCCGGGGTCTTGCCGGACTCGTGCGAGTCGCTGGCGATGTCGAGCACGTCGTCGGCGAGCTGGAACGCGATGCCGAGCCGCTCCCCGTACTGGGTGAGGATGTCGACCACCGATTCGGGGGCGCCGGACATCATCGCGCCGAACCGCCCGGAGACGGCGACCAGCGAACCGGTCTTGCCGGCCATCACGTCGAGGTAGTGGTCGACCGGGTCGCGGCCGTCGCGCGGTCCCGCCGTCTCCAGGATCTGGCCGGTGACCAGTCGCTCGAAGGCCTCGGCCTGGATGCGTACGGCCTCGGGGCCCAGGTCGGCCAGAATGTGCGAGGCCCGCGCGAACAGGAAGTCGCCGGTCAGGACCGCCACGGAGTTGCCCCAGCGGACGTTGGCGCTGTCCACGCCGCGCCGCACGTCGGCCTCGTCCATCACATCGTCGTGGTACAGCGTCGCGAGATGCGTGAGCTCGACGACCACGGCCGAGGGCACGACACCCGGCGCGTATGGATCACCGAACTGGGCCGCGAGCATCACCAGCAGCGGCCGGAAGCGCTTTCCCCCGGCGCGTACAAGATGCTGTGCCGCCTCCGTGATGAAGGGCACCTCGCTCTTGGTGGCATCGAGCAGTCCCGCCTCGACAGCCGCCAATCCGGTCTGGACATCGGCCTCAAGAGCCTGGTCCCGCACGCTCAGCCCGAACGGCCCGACGACGGTCACGAGGGGATCTCCTGTCTGCTGACGGTCACGCGGATTGTCGATGTGTCGCTGGATTCACTCAAGTCAGCGTATCCGGTCGCCTTTCGATCACCATGGGCGCCTTCCCGCCACCGCCGGTATGTTCGTGATCATCTGATACGACATCGAGTGAACCTTTTGCCAGGAAGCTCCTGCCATGCGCATCCGCACCGATTTCCCGTACGAGACCGCCCACGAGGACGTCCGGATCGCCCTCAAGGACGGCACACGGCTGTACGCGCGGGTCTGGCGGCCGCTCACCGACGAGCCTGTCCCCGCCCTGCTCGAATATGTGCCGTTCCGGCTGAGCGACTGGACCGCGCCGCGCGACCGGCAGCGCCACCCCTGGTACGCGGGCCACGGCTACGCCTCCGTTCGGGTCGATGTGCGCGGGCACGGCAACAGCGAGGGCCTGCCCGGCGACGCGTACGACGCGACCGAGGCCGCCGACGGGGTCGAGGTGATCAACTGGCTCGCCGGGCAGCCCTGGTGCACGGGCCGGGTCGGCATGTTCGGGATCTCCTGGGGCGGCACCGACGCCCTGCGGATCGCGGCCCTCGCGCCCGAGCCGCTGAAGGCGGTCGTCACGGTCTGCTCGACCGACGACCGCTACGACAACGACGCGTACTACATGGGCGGTTCGGTCCTCGCCGGCGGTATGCCCGCCTGGGCCGCGACCCTGCTGGCCTTCACCGCCCGGCCGCCCGACCCGCTCCACGTCGGCGACGAATGGCGCGAGCTGTGGCTGAAGCGGCTGGAGGCCGTCGGCCCCTTCATCCACACCTGGCTCGCCCACCAGATCCGCGACGACTACTGGAAGCAGGGCAGCGTCCGCGAGAACCACGCCGCCGTCGATGCCGCGGTCCTCGCGGTGGGCGGCTGGCACGATCCGTACCGGGACGCGGTGCTGCGCCTGGTCGAGCAGCTGCCGCCCGACCGTGTACGGGGCCTGATCGGCCCGTGGCCGCACGAGTACCCCGACCGGGGCCGCCCGCCGGGACCGGCGATCGGCTTCCTCCAGGAGACGCTCCGCTGGTGGGACCACTGGCTGAAGGGCAGGGACACCGGCATCATGACCGAGCCCCTGCTGCGGTCCTGGATCAGCGACTCGCACCGGCCCGCCACGGTCTACTCCGAGCTGCCCGGGCGCTGGGCCGGCGAAGCCGCCTGGCCCTCGCCCCACATCAGCTCCGTTCCGTACGCGCTGGAGGGCGGGCCGGTGATCGTCGACTCGCCGCAGCACACCGGCCTGGACGCCGGCCGCTTCCTCCCCACAGGCAACGACGCCGACCTGCCGCCCGACCAGCGCGACGAGGACGCCCGCTCGGCCTGCTTCGAATTCCCGGTCACCGGCGACCCGGTCGAGATCCTGGGCCGCCCCCGGGTCACCCTGCGGCTGCGCCTGGACGTGCCCCACGGCCAGGCGGTCGCCCGCCTCTGCGACGTCGCTCCGGACGGCTCCTCCACCCTCGTAACCCGCGGCGTGCTGAGCCTCTCCGCCCGGCACGGCCGCGAGCGCGCGGCCGCCTGGCCGCCCGGCACGACCGAGGACGTGGCCTTCGAGCTGAACGGCATCGGCCATACCTTCCCGCCGGGCCACCGGATCCGGCTCGCCGTCTCCTCCGCGTACTGGCCCTGGATCTGGCCCCACAGCGGCTCCGCGGGCTTCACCCTCGATCCGGCGGGCTCCCGCCTGGAGCTCCCCGTACGCGAGCCCGGCGCGGGCGCGTCGGACAAGATCATCTTCGAGGAGCCGGAACAGTCCGAGCCGCTCGGCGTCAGCTCGCCCGTGACACTCGACGAACCGAGGCCCGGGCGGCTGGTGACCCGCGATGTCGCCCAGGGCGAGTGGCGCGTCGAGATCGACCCGCGCCACGGCGCCACACTCGTTCATCCGGACGGCCTGGAGTACACGGAGGACGCCCTGGAGACGTACACGATCCGCGAGCGGGACCCCCACTCCGCGCACACCCGCTCCACCTGGACGATCCGGCTGCACCGGCCGGAGCTGGCCTGGGACGTACGGATCGAGACACGCTCCGAAGTCAGCTGCGACGCGGCCGACTTCATCACCTCGGACGAGGTGGTGTGCCGGGACGGCCACGAGATCGTCTTCCACCGCACCTGGGAGCAGCGGATCCCGCGTACGGCCGGGTGAACAGGCCGGGCGGGCGACCTGCCTCGACGGGGCGACGTCCACGTAACGTGTCACCCACACCCGTGGAAAGCGAGGCAAGCACCGATGCCCGAGCAGAGCCCGCTCGATCTGGCCGAGGGCGATCCCTTCGGCCCGCACAACCTCCCGTACGGCGTTTTCACCACGGCCGACGAGCCCGGCCGCCGGCGGCTCGGCGTCCGCATCGGCAGCCATGTGCTCGACGCCGGGGCCGCGGCCCACACCCTCGGCTCCCCCTACGCCGCGCTGCTGGCGCAGCCGAGCCTCAATCCGCTGCTCGCCGCGGGCCGCACCGCCTGGCGCGATGTGCGCCGCGCGCTCACCGCCTGGGTCACGGTGCCCGCCCACCGGGCGGACATAGAGCCGCTGCTGCACCCGCTCGACTCGGTCACGCTGCACCTCCCGTACGAGGTCGCCGACTACGTCGACTTCTACGCGAGCGAGCACCACGCCACCAACGTCGGCAAGATCTTCCGGCCGGACGGGGACGCGCTCACCCCCAACTGGAAGCACCTGCCCATCGGTTACCACGGCCGGTCCGGCACCGTCGTCGTCTCCGGCACGGATGTGGTGCGTCCCTCGGGCCAGCGCAAGACCCCCGCGGACGCCGCCCCCGTCTTCGGCGCCTCCGTCAAGCTCGACATCGAGGCGGAGGTCGGCTTCCTCGTCGGCACCCCCTCCGAGCTGGGCACTCCCGTGCCGCTCGGGGACTTCCGCGAGCATGTCTTCGGTCTCTCGCTCCTCAACGACTGGTCGGCGCGTGACATCCAGGCCTGGGAGTACGTCCCGCTCGGCCCGTTCCTCGGCAAGTCCTTCGCCACGTCCGTCTCCGCCTGGGTGACCCCCCTGGAGGCCCTCGACGCGGCGCGGACCGCCCCGCCCGCCCGGGACTTCGATCTGCTGCCCTACCTCGACGACTCCGCCGAGGACGAGCCGGGCGGCTTCGACGTACGCATCACGGTGGCGATCAACGGCCATGTGGTCTCCGAACCGCCGTTCGCGACGATGTACTGGACGGCCGCCCAGCAGCTGGCCCACATGACGGTCAACGGCGCCTCGCTGCGTACGGGCGACCTCTTCGGCTCCGGCACGGTCAGCGGGCCCGAGGTCCACCAGCGCGGGTCGCTCCTCGAACTCACCTGGAACGGCCGGGACGTGCTCGAACTCCCGGAGGGCAAGCGGACCTTCCTGGAGGACGGCGACGTGGTGACGATGACCGCGTGGGCACCTGGCCCGGACGGTACCCGGGTTGGCCTGGGCGACGTGACGGGCCGGATTGCGGCGAGCGCTGCGCAGTGACCGAACTCACCCTGCCCGAGGAGCTGTTGCTGCTCGCTCTCGACCCCGTGACGGGCCGCCGGCATTGCAGCAGGAGCTACCTCCAGTGCGGACTGGCCGGCGCCGCCCTCGCCGAGCTGGAGCTCCAGGGCAGGGTCGCCGAGACACGCGGCAAAGTGACGGTGGTCAATCCGCTGCCGCCGCAGGACCGGCTGTCGGCGCAGATACTGGCGAGCCTCCCGGCCCCGGGCACCAGCCGGTTCGGCGACGGCGTACGCGCCCGGCCCTGGGTCAGGCGGGCCGGGCGGCACGTCGAGGAGTTGTGCCTGCACCACCTGGTGGGACGCGGTGTGCTGCGGGTGGAGACCCATCGCTTCCTGGGCATCTTCCCGTACCGCCGGTATCCCGCGGCGGAGGACTGGTCCACCGCGGCCCGTGGGCGCTACGCCCAGTCGGTGTGGGCCGGCTTCCCGGACCGCCGCAGCCGGCTGCTGGCCGCCTTCACCGCGGCGATCGGCATCGCCAAGGTGCTCCATCCGAGATTCGAGTCGTGGCGGGGGCGAGGCGTACTGCGCGTTCTCGTGCGGGAGCAATGGGCTCCGTACGCGGTGCACCGCGCCGTACAGCAGGACAAGAAGTCGAGCAGCAGCAGTATCAGCTTCGGGGGCGACGGGGGCGGGGGCGACTGAAGCCCCGGGTGGCAGATCTTTCCCGCTGACCCGCATCACCGCAGGTCAGCGGGACGCTCCCGAGACCGCCGAGTGGCGCAACACTCTGGCAACACCACCGTCGGCACAGCGTCGGTATGGTCCGTCGCATGCCAGCCGAACGTATCCGTGAGCACACCGTGCCGGTCGCCGCCGCCCGGCGGCGGCGGCGGCGCGCGGACCAGGCGCGGCAGCTCGCCGACCTGCTGCGCCACCAGGTGCGTACGGGCGGCTTCCCCCGCGGAGTGCTGCCGCTGGAGGGCGCGATCGGCGACGACTACCGCGTTTCGCGCAACACGGTCCGGCAGGCGCTGGATCTGCTTCGTACCGAAGGTCTCGTCGAGCGGCAGCCCGGCGTCGGCACCGTCGTGGTGTCCGAGAAGTACTCGCACGGCCTGGACCGGCTGCAGGGCCTCGCCGAGACCCTGCACGAACACGGCGACGTCACCAACGAAGTCCGTACGGTCGGTCCCGTCCCCGCGCCCGCACCCGTGGCCCGGCGACTCGGCCTCGCGGAGCACACCGACGTGCTCTACATCGAACGGCTGCGCCGGCTGAACGGCCTGCCCCTCTCCCTCGACCTCACCTACATCCCGATGGACATCGGCGCCGGGCTGATCGGCTGCGACCTGGAGCACACCGATGTGTTCCGGCTGCTGGAAACGCTGACCGGACAGCCGCTGGGCAAGGCCGAGATCACTCTGGAGGCCGTCAACGCCGACGCGCACTCCGCCGCCGTGCTCGAAGCCCCGCGCGGCGCAGCCGTGCTCATGCTGGAACGGCTCACCCACCTCTCCGACGGACGCCCCGTGGACCTGGAGTTCATCCGCTTCCGCGGCGACCGCATCACCATGAGCGGGCTGCTCCACCGCTCTCTCTGACCCTCACCCCGCACCCCTCTCCTGGAGACAGCCATGCCTTTGGCGCCCCAGCGGGCCGACGTGCCCGTGACCATCGACGAGTCGAAGTGCATCGACGGCTGCACCCTCTGCGTCGACATGTGCCCGCTCGACTCCCTTGCGATCAACCCGGACAGCGGCAAGGCGTACATGCACGTGGACGAGTGCTGGTACTGCGGCCCGTGCGCGGCCCGGTGTCCCACGGACGCGGTCACGGTCAACATGCCCTATCTGCTCCGCTGAGAGGTACGAACTCCCATGTCACGCAAGCCAGTTGTGTTCCTCGCCGCCGCCCTGCTGCTGCCGCTGACTGCCTGCGGCGGCAACGCGAACGCGGGCGACTCCGACACGGTCACCGTCACCGTCGGTTACCAGTCCAAGACCATCAACACCGTCACGGCCGGGACGCTGCTCCGCTCGCTCGGCTACTTCGAGCACGAGCTCGCCGCCCGCGGCAAGCGTGAGGGCGTCACGTACAAGGTGAAGTGGCAGGACTACGCCACGGGCGCGCCGATCACCGCGCAGATGACCGCCGGGAAGATCGACATCGGCTCGATGGGCGACTTCCCGCTGCTCATCAACGCCGCCCGCGGCAAGCAGCTGAACCGGCCGACGAGGCTCGTCTCCGTCACCGGATACAACCTGCGCGGCGGCCTCAACACCATTGTCACGGCGCCCGGTTCGAAGCTGGCATCGCTGGGTGACCTGCGCGGCAAGAAGGTCTCCACGAGCATCGGCTCGGCGGCGGACGGGACTTTGGTACGGGCGCTCCAGCGGGCGGACATCGACCCGGAAAGGGACATCCGCAAGCTCAACCAGCAGCCCGCGGTGGGTGCCTCGGCACTCCAGGCGGGGAGCACGGACGCCCTGTCGCAGTTCGTGGCCTGGCCGGGGCTGCTCGCCTTCCAGGGCCGCGCGCAGGCGCTGTACGACGGGGCGGAGCTGAACCTTCCGACCTTCCACGGAGTCACTGTGCGTGAGGACTTCGCGAAGAAGCGGCCCGCGGTGCTCGAGGACTTCCTGCGCGCCCAGGCCGACGCGACGGACTATCTGAACAAGCAGCCCGTCGCGGCCGCGGAGTCGGTTGCCAAGGCGACCGGACTGCCGCCCGAGGTCGTCTACCTCTACAACGGCCCGAACGGCATCTCCACCTTCGGCCCCGCCCTGCAGCCCGCGCTGGTGGACGCACTGAAGAAGGACGTGCCGGTGCTGAAGTCGGCGAAGCTCGTCGGCGACGTGAATGTGGACGCCTTCGTCGACGAGCAGTATGTGAAGCGGGCGCTGGGCGACGGCTATGCGAAGGCGCTCGCGGCGGCCTCGAAGACCGCGAAGAGCGAGGTGTGGCTCAAGAACGGGACCACGCGGTCCTTCGCCACTCCGGCAGAGCTGCTGAGCAACGTCGCCACCCAGCAGGGCCAGGTGCGGGCCGCGTACGTCCCCGACGCCACGACCGGCACGCTCTGGTTCGCGGACAAGGCGGTGTGGGTGGCGGACGGCGCGAAGCTGCTGCCCTTCGTGACCCGGTCCGCCGCGGCCGCCTACGCCTCGGGGCACCCAGGCGCTCGTACCGTCCCCTACGCCGAAGCCCTGAAGCAGGCCTCATGACCGCGCGTCATGCCCTGCGCGTCCTCTCGCTCGCGGCGGCGCTCGGACTGTGGCAGCTGCTGACCGAGTTCGACATCAACCTGTGGCTGCGCTTCGAACAGTTCCCGACAGTCGTCGATGTGGCACGGGAGTTCGGGGAACGGATCGGCAGCGGCCCGTACTGGCAGGACCTGACCGACAGCCTCACCCGCATCGTCACCGGCTTCGCGCTGGCGGCGGTCGCGGGTGTGGCCGTCGGCACGGCCATCGCCCGCTCCCGCCTGGCGGCGGACCTGCTCGGCCCGGTCCTCGAAGTCCTGCGCCCCATCCCGGCGATCGCGCTGGTGCCGGTGGCGATCCTGCTCTTCCCCAGCAATGAGCAGGGCATCGTCTTCATCACCTTCACTGCGGCGTTCTTCCCGGTCATGGTCTCCACCCGGCACGCGGTGCGCGCCCTGACCCCGGTCTGGGAGGAGGCAGTCCTCACGATGGGCGCCGGCCGGTGGCGCGTACTGGGCTCGGTGGTCCTGCCGGGGGCGCTGCCCGGGATCCTCGGCGGGCTGTCGGTGGGTATCGGCGTCTCGTGGATCTGCGTGATCTCTGCGGAGATGATCTCCGGGGAGTACGGGGTGGGTTACCGCACCTGGCAGGACTACACGGTGGTCGACTACCCGGGCGTCTTCGTGGGGATGGCGACGATCGGCGTGCTGGGCTGGCTGACGTCGACGGCGGTGGAGCTGGCGGGGCGGAGGGTGACGCGGTGGCTCCCGCGCACGGAGCACGTCCCGGCGACCGGCGGAGTCCGCCGGGCCCGGGTCCGCGGTGCGGGACTTTCCCCCACCCCGCCCCTTCCCGTAACTGGGGCTCCGCCCCAAACCCCGCTCCTCAAACGCCGGAGGGGCTGAAAGGCCGACCCGAACCCACCGCCCGCCCCACGGCACCACCATCCGACCCACCAGGAGGCGTCCCGTGACCACCCCCTCCAAAACCCTCTCCCCCGCCACCAAAACCCCACCCCGCGGCGCCCGCCTCACCCTCACCGACGTAGCCCTCGGCCGCCCCGAGGTCCCCGTCCTCGACGGGCTCGATCTCGACGTCGCGCCCGGCGAGATCCTGACCGTCGTCGGGCCATCAGGCTGCGGAAAGTCCACCCTCCTGCGCACCCTCGCCGGGCTGCTGCCCGCACTCCACGGCGACGTCGAACAGGACGGCGACCCCATCACCGCTCCCCGCGCCGAGCGCGCCCTCGTCTTCCAGGACGACGCCCTGCTCCCCTGGCGCACAGTCCGCGCCAACGTCGAACTCCCCCTCGCCATCAAGGGCTTGAAGCGCTCCGAACGCCGCGCAACGGCCGAGCACTGGCTGGACCGCGTCGGCCTCGCCGACCGCGCCGCCCACCTCCCGTACCGCATCTCCGGCGGCCAGCGCCAACGCGTCCAGCTCGCCCGCGCCCTCGCCGCCGAGCCCCGCGCCGTCCTCATGGACGAGCCCTTCGGCGCGCTCGACGCGCAGACAAGGGCCGGTATGCAGCAGCTCCTTGTCGACGTGCTGCGCGGCACCGGCGCGACCGTCGTCTTCGTCACCCACGACGTGGACGAGGCGCTCTTCCTCGGCGACCGCGTCGCTCTCCTCGGCACCGGCCGCGTCCTCGGCGTACCGCGCCCGCGCGACCGGGAGGCCCAGAGCGACCCCGCGACCGTCGCCCTGCGCCGCGACGTACTCGAATCCCTCGGCTCCTGATCGCTCCCTGATCGGTCCCTGAAAGGCCCCCCTCATGCAGATCCCCGCTCTCACCGACGCCGAGGAACTGACCTGCGACGTCCTCGTCATCGGCGGCGGCACGGCCGGCACGATGGCGGCGCTCACCGCGGCCGAGCACGGCAGCAACGTCCTCCTCCTCGAAAAGGCGCACGTCCGCCACTCCGGCGCGCTCGCCATGGGCATGGACGGCGTCAACAACGCCGTCATCCCCGGCCGCGCCGAGCCCGACGAATACGTCGCCGAGATCACCCGCGCCAACGACGGCATCGTCGATCAGTCCACCGTCCGCCAGACCGCGACCCGCGGATTCGGGATGGTGCAGCGACTGGAGTCGTACGGCGTGAAGTTCGAGAAGGACGAACACGGCGAGTACGCGGTCCGCCAGGTGCACCGCTCCGGCTCGTACGTGCTGCCGATGCCAGAGGGCAAGGACGTCAAGAAAGTCCTCTACCGTCAGCTCCGGCGCCGCGAGATGCGCGAACGCATCCGGATCGAGAACCGCGTGATGCCGGTCCGGGTCCTGACTGGGGAAGGCCGGGCCGTGGGGGCGGCCGGGTTCAACACCCGCACCGGCCAATTCGTCACGGTCCGCGCGGGCGCGGTCATCCTCGCCACCGGCGCCTGCGGCCGCCTCGGACTCCCGGCCTCCGGCTATCTCTACGGCACGTACGAGAACCCCACCAACGCCGGTGACGGCTACGCCATGGCCTACCACGCCGGCGCCGAACTCACCGGCATCGAGTGCTTCCAGATCAACCCGCTGATCAAGGACTACAACGGCCCCGCCTGCGCGTATGTCGCCAACCCCTTCGGCGGCTACCAGGTCAACCGCCATGGCGAGCGCTTCGTCGACTCCGACTACTGGTCCGGCCAGATGATGTCGGAGTTCGCCGCCGAACTGGGCTCCGACCGCGGCCCGGTCTATCTCAAGCTCAGCCATCTCCCCGAGGAGTCCATCAGCGCGCTGGAGGGCATCCTGCACTCCACCGAGCGCCCCACCCGCGGCACGTTCCACGCCAACCGCGGCCACGACTACCGCACCCACGACGTCGAGATGCACATCTCCGAGATCGGCCTGTGCGGCGGCCACTCGGCCTCGGGCGTCCGCGTCGACGACCATGCGCGCACCACGGTGCCCGGTCTGTACGCCGCCGGGGACCTGGCCTGCGTCCCGCACAACTACATGATCGGCGCGTTCGTCTTCGGCGACCTCGCGGGAGCGGACGCCTCGCAATTCACCGCGTACGAAGGCCAATTGCCCGCCAACCAGATCCAGGACGCCCACGAGCTGATCTACCGCCCCCTCCACAATCCCGACGGCCCGCCCCAGACTCAGGTCGAGTACAAACTCCGCCGCTTCGTGAACGACTACGTCGCGCCGCCCAAGTCGGGCGCCCGGCTCTCCCTCGCCGTCGAGCACTTCGAGCGGATGCGGGGCGAGATCGCCGAGATGGGCGCCGAGACCCCGCACGAGCTGATGCGCTGCGCCGAGGTGAGCTTCATCCGAGACTGCGCCGAGATGGCGGCGCGCTCCTCACTCGCCCGTACGGAGTCGCGCTGGGGCCTCTACCACGAGCGTACGGACCACCCGCAGCGGGACGACGAGGACTGGCTGCACCACCTGGACCTGCGCAAGTCCCCGTCCGGGGCCATGGAGTTCACGGCCCGCCCGGTCTCGCCCTATCTGGTGCCGGTGGACGAATTCAGCCCCACCGGGGGACTGTCCCGCCACCTCGGCGAGGTCCACCCCGAACAAATGGCCACGGCAGGCCCGCGCGAGATCGCGCCGACCGGCTCCGGCGTCCGCACCACGATCCGGCAGGACACGGCCGCCGCCTCCCATTCCCCGCGCATCCTGGAACTGATCGCCCTCACCGAGGACGAGCCCGAACTCCTCGAGCTGCGGCCCTTCCTGACCGACCCGGACCCCGCCGTCCGCCGCGCCGCCGTGGCCGCGCTCACCGAAACCGTCCCGCCAGGGACCGGCCCGGCGCTGGCCGGGACCCTCGCGGACCCGGACTCCGGTGTGCGCAGCGCCGCCGCGGCGTCCCTGCTCGAGCTGGTCGAAGTCCTGCCTGCGGAAGCCGACTTGGCCCGCGGCCTCACCGACGCACTCGGCAACGACGACCCACGGGTCCGTTCCACCGCGCTCGACGTCCTGCGCGCCCTGCGCCTGGGCGACGCCGCCGCCTACACCCGTACGCTGGACGACCCGGTCATCGAGGTCCGTATCGCGTCCGTACGCGCCCTGGTCTCGGTCGACGCCCTCGATGTCGTCGCCCGCGCCACCGCCGACCCGGCCCGCGAGGTCCGCGTCGCGGTGGCCCGCAGCCTGGCGGCCCCCGACGCCCTGGCCCCTCTGCTCCAGGACCCGGACATCCTCGTCCGCGCGGCGGCGCTCGCCGCCCTGTCCACCACCGGGTGCCCGGCCCCGTACGACACCGCGGCCGTGACCGAACTGTCGGCCTCCGCCTGGCAGATACGCGCGGGCGCGGCCCAGGCCCTGGGCGCGGCCGATCCCGACCGCGCCGTACCGGCCCTGGCCAAGACACTCGGCGACCCGAACGCCGACGTCCGCAAGGCGGCGGTCCTGGCCCTGCTCAGACACTCCAGCCACGACGACGCCCGAGCCGCGCTGGCCACCGCCGTCGGAGACCCGGACGCCGACGTCCGCGCCTACGCCGCACGGGCGGCTACCCCGGCCTGAGCGGCGGCAGCCCCATCGCATTGGGGAACGGCACTCCGCCCTCCTCGACGATCCGCCGCGCGAGCGGGCGCAGACACTCGGCGAGCCTCGCGTGGGCCAGGAGGGGCCGGGCGAGCCGATCGGTGGTGGCCTCGATCGCATCCCGCTCCAGGCGGCCGGCATCGGTGAGAGTGCCGTCCTCCGCAAGCACTCCACGCTCACGGAGACGGGCGTGCGCGGCCTCCCACTCCTCCTCGCTCCAGCCCCGGTTGAGCCGCTGCTCGACCGGGGCAAGCCCCAGCGCCACGGTGATCACATTGGCCTCGCAGCCGTCCACCCCGGCACTCACCAGGGCGGCGACATGACCGTCCCCGCGAAATTCCCGCAGCGCGGTGGCCGCCCACCACAGCGCCAGATGGGGCCGCTCGGGCACCGGCAACGCGGCATGCGCGGCAAACAGCACCCGCCCGGCGACGGGAAGCGCCTCGACCGCCCGCCGCCCGAGCTCCGCGGCCTCGGCGACCAGCGGACCGTCGACCAGCTCCCCGAGCAGCCGCCGCAGACACTGATCGGCCACATCGAGCCGGGCGGCAAGGACCTGAGCGGGCGGGCAGCGCTCCCAGGCGTCGGGAAGCGCTCGGGCGACCCGGCCCGGCGCAAAATTGTAGAAGGCGGCGGTCACCACCTCCGGCGGCACCGCCCCGAGCGCGGCGGCCCGGGAGGCGAAGTACCCCATCCAGAAGCCCTTGAGCCCCGATCCGGCGGCGGAGTAGACGGGCCCCGTCTCGGGCGCGAAGTAGACGGGTGCGTGTACGCATTCCAGCAACTGCCAGATGTCGTCCATGGAGCCGACGCTAGCCCACACGCTGGGCGCGTCAACGTTGGGCGACGCCTTCACCCGCGCGCGGGAACCTGATCAACTTCCCCCAGGTTGCGCGGACCACGCACCCGAAACTCACGTCCCATGGGAACACCGATGAGTGGCGGCCCTGTGGCCCCGGAGCCCAGCTGGCCCACCCCACCCGTGGGCGGCTGGACCGCCGACGACCTGGACCGGCTGCCGAATCTGCCTCCCCATACGGAACTGATCGACGCGAGCCTCGTCTTCACGGCTCCGCAGACGCTTTTTCATTTGCGGGCGGTCGACTTCTTCAACTGGCAGTTGCAATCTGTGGGCCCCGAGGACCTGGATGTGGTCCGGGAGTTCACCATCGACATCGACTGGCAGAACAGGCCCGAGCCGGACGTGATCGTCGTACGCGAGGACGTCGTGGAGGACGCACGGCAGACCCGGTTCCCGGCCGAATCCGTAGTACTGGCCATTGAGGTCGTCTCCGCCGAATCCCGGACCCGCGACCGCGAGACCAAGCCGGTGAAGTACGCACGCGCCAAGATCCCGCACTACTGGCGGGTGGAGGACCACGAGGGGAAGGCTGTCGTCTATGTCTTTGAGCTCGAGCCAGCCACCGGCGCCTACACCAGCACCGGCATCTTCCACGACCGAATGAAGGTCTCCCTCCCCTTCCCCGTCGACCTCGACCTCACCCAGATCAGGCCCCGCCGAAAAAGGGTCGCCGAAGAGTAGCCGGTCGTTCGCGTGCGAAGGCCCGGCACCTCACCGAGGTGCCGGGCCCAGCCTCATCCGATGGCCTTGTAGCCGGACCAGCTCGTGCCGACGCTGCTGTTAATGATGTTGAACATGTTGGTGGTACTGAGCGCGGCGGTGCTGCTCCCCGGGTAGATCACGGCGTTGCCGTCGGATCGCAGGGCCCAGACATCGGGAATGGAGTCCCCGGTGACGTCAGGGCTGCCGATGACGATGGGTATGTCGACGACGTGCCAGCCGGACGTTCCGTAGATGAAGTCGGTGCCATCGGCGGATGCCGTCTGAACCGCGAAGGAGAACAGGTTCGTGCCCGTTCCGCTCGCATGGATCTTCCCCTTGCGCAGGAAAACCCTTCCGGTGGTGTCCGTGCGGTAGACAAGATCCACAGCGGCATCTCCGGCGATCTGGCCGACGTACACAAGGTCACGGAGCGTCCAGTCATCCCCGCTGAGCTGTGTGGCGGTCTCGAAACTGACACCCGTGTACCCCGTGAATGCCCACAGGGTGCTGCCCGCCGTCGCCAGCATGTCGGGTCGTCCGTCCCCGGTGACGTCTCCCACGGACAGGATCTGGGTGAGCGAGGAGGCAGCAGGCGCGCCGGTCGGCAGCAGAACCTCGCGGCGTTCATTGACGTCGAAGCCGCCGTAGCCGTCTCCGGGATACATGTAGAGCTTCCCGTCGTCGTCCATGCGCGCCACCAGGTCCTGAATGCCGTCGCCGGGCAGCCAGTCGCCGTTGTGCGTGATCAATGCTCCGGTCCAGTAGCCATCGGCCACCGGCTTGGCCGGACCGTCGGCCGTCGTGTACGCGGCGGGCATCCAGAAATGCAGGCGGTCAGTGCCGAGGGTCTTGGCGTACAGGGCGAGATTGCCCTCGGGATCGATGGTGTACATGTCCGGCACCTTGTCGCCGGTGACGTCTCCCGCGGTGTCCAGCTCTGCGCTCGGCTTTACGTTGAACTGGTACTTCTTGACCCCGGAGATGTTCCCGGAGCTGTCGGCGCTACGCACGTACAGCACGCTGGGACCGGCATGCGGCGGCTTGAGCGTGACGGCCGCTTCACCGGAGTTGATCGGGTGGGCCGGGTCGGGTGCATGGCCGTCGACCGTGTTGGGCAGGGCCTTCTTGTCGAAAGCCGTGTTGAAGCTGTACTGGTACTCCTTCACCTCCGTGGCCGTGCCATTGGGCTTGAAGGTGAACTGCCCCGCGGTGCCGAAGGTGACCGTGCTCCAGACATCGCTGTCGTACGCCGACGCCGGGAAGGTGGAGGACTCGACCTCGGGCGTGCTCGGCGCGGTGTGGTCGACGGTGAACTGGCAGACCGACGTCGTATTGGGCGGCCCCCATGCGGAAGTCGCTCCCTCGGCGTCCTTGGAGTACACCGACCAGGAGTAGGTGACACCGTGGGTGAAGCTGGCCCACGGCATAGTGAAGGCAGTCATCGCGCCGGTGCTGTTCGTGGCATGGTCCGCGTCGTGGAGCGGGCTGCTCGCGTATCCCGTGCGCCAGACCTTCAGGTGCAGGTACTTGAGGTTTCCGTCCGCGTCCGAGGCGGAGGCGCTAAACGTGATATCGCTCTTGCCGATGGTGAGGTACGGCGGCGCGAAGTCGCACGTACCACCGGGAAGGGTCTTCATGAGCGAACCGGTCGGCTCGTTCGGCGCCCGGTTGTAGACGACCTCGATGTACGGGGAGCTCTCGCCGTTTGCCAGGAACTTTTTCCAGTACTCTGCGCTGCCCTCATTGGCGGCCCGCAGACCAAGTGTGGGACTGTAAGACGTTCGGTGTAACTCCCGATCATGGAAGATGCATCGATGACCAGTGAGAACGTGACAGAGCACGAGCCCGTGGAGTCGACAGC